>CAMLUN010000001.1 GCA_946487795.1 uncultured Lactobacillus sp.
TAAGTAAATTGGTCTACAAAAAAGATTTCCACGACCAGATGAATTATTCATCCAATCTATGAAAATCTTACACTAACATATTTCTTTATTGTTGACAACTGTAAACTTTGATAGTATGCTGTACCTATAATATAATTACAATTGTAAACTAAAAGAAGGTGGAAATATTGAGAATTGCCGTTATAATTATTGCCCTACTTTTGATTGCATTTATTGTTTGGTGGTTCTTCGGAAAGCATACAGAGTCGGCGAGAAAATCAACTATTGTTAATGATGAACAAACTGCAACGATTGTCGTTAATGGTGGTTATTCTCCATCAACCGTTATCTTGAAAAAGGGAATTCCGGCTCAAGTTAACTTTGATATGCATGACTCGACGGCTTGTTTATCACATGTAGTATTTGAACAGCTAGGAGTTAATAAGGACTTAACAAAGCAAAAGATTACGACGATTAATATTCCAACAGATAAAGCCCAGACTTTTAATTTTGCTTGTGGAATGGATATGTTTCATGGAAAGGTGATTGTTAAATAATGAGTATTTTTTCAAAAAATCAAACTAAAAAAGTTGTTGTTAATGCAGAAAACCATGGTTACAAGCCAGAAACGGTTACTTTCAAGCAGGGCAAACCAGCTCAATTAAAGTTTATCCCGTCTGATAATATGGGATGTATGAACGAAGTCGTCTTTAAGGAACTTGGGATTGATGAGAAGTTAGACGGTAAAAAAGAAGTTACTGTTGATATTCCAACTGACAAGCCAGGAACTTATAACTATGCTTGCGGAATGGATATGTTTCATGGAAAGGTTGTTGTAAAGTAATGAAGCTCACAAACATTCAGCGATTTTGGATTTCATTTGTATTATCAATTCCAATGTTAATACAAATGCTTGCGATGCCTTTTCACTGGATGATGCCTGCCTATAATTGGATAGCATTAATTACTACTACTATTATTATGGCAATTTCAGCATTTCCATATTGGAAAAGTGCGATCGCTGCATTTAAGAAACATAGTGCAAATATGAATACCCTAGTTGCCACAGGAACAGCTGTCGCTTATTTTTATAGTATTTTTGCAATGATAACTGATAGGGCAGTTTATTTTGAAAGTGCTGCTTTTGTTACTGTCTTTGTTTTACTGGGGGATGCGATGGAAGAGAAAATGCATAACAATGCTTCCAATGCTCTTGGTAAGTTGATGGGCCTTCAAGCAAAAGATGCTGAAGTCTTAAAAGATGGCAAATTTGTCAAAGTACTACTCGATCAAGTTCAAGTTGGCGACCTTATTCGGGTCAAGCCAGGTGAAAAAGTACCCGTAGACGGAACAATTCTGGAAGGGGTAACTTCTCTGGATGAGTCGATGGTTACTGGTGAAAGTATGCCGGTAATGAAAAAAGTTGGCGATACTGTTGTTGGTTCAACAATTAATAATAATGGGACGATTACTTTTAAAGCCACAAAGGTTGGAGCGGATACAATGCTTGCCCAAATTGTTGACCTAGTAAAAAAAGCGCAAACCAGTCATGCTCCTATCCAGAACTTAACAGATAAGATTTCAAATGTGTTTGTCCCAGCAGTAATGATTATTGCTATTTTGACATTTATGATTTGGTATTCCTTTGTTGGCGCAACATTTGTTCAAGCATTATTATTTGCTGTTTCAGTAATTGTCATTGCCTGTCCGTGCGCATTAGGTTTAGCAACTCCAACAGCATTAATGGTTGGTACTGCAAGAAGTGCTAAGATGGGTGTCCTTATTAAGAATGGTGAAGTTCTTCAAGAAGTAAGTAATATTGATACTGTTGTGTTTGATAAAACAGGGACAATTACGGTCGGCAAACCAGTTGTAACTGATATTGTTGGCGATGCTAAAAAAGTATTAACAATAGCTGCTAGTCTTGAGGAATCGTCTGAGCACCCGTTGGCATCTGCAATTCTTCAAAAGGCGAAAAATAAAGAGATCTCACCAGTAAAGGTAGATAAATTTGAAGCAATTGAAGGTAAAGGTGTGCGTGCAGATTATAATGGGCAAGTAGCATTTGTTGGTAGCAATCGTCTTTTGGTTGATGTAAATATTTCCCGGGAAATGGCATCACGTGCAGAAAAATTACAGAACGAAGCTAAAACAGTTGTTTATGTTGGTCTTGATGGGGAAATAATCGGCTTAGTTGCCATTCAAGATGTTCCGAAGTCGAGTTCAAAAGATGCAATTGCGGAGCTAAAAGCACGTGGATTAATGACTGTGATGTTAACTGGTGATAATAAACGGGTAGCTCAAGCAATAGCTGATGAAGTTGGTATCGATAGGGTAATTGCTGAAGTAATGCCGAATGACAAAGCTCAACAAATTAAGGAACTTCAGGACAAGGGTAAAAAAGTTGCTTTTGTTGGTGATGGAATTAATGATGCCCCTGCTTTGTCGACAGCTGATGTTGGAATTGCAATGGGATCTGGAACTGATATCGCAATTGACTCTGGTGGAATCGTTCTCGTTCAAAACGATTTGCGAGGAGTTGTCCGGGCACTTGATACTTCTAAGAAGACCTTTAACCGGATTAAATTAAATCTCTTCTGGGCGCTCATTTACAATGTCATTGGTATTCCAATCGCTGCAGGGCTATTTGCATTTGTGGGCTTTACGCTTAGTCCGGAGCTTGCCGGCCTAGCAATGGCCTTTAGTTCCGTTTCTGTTGTTAGTTCTTCTCTGCTGTTAAATAAAACTAAGATTGCGGGAGACCATGTTGTTCAGGCTTAAACTAAGATTATAAGGAGTTAAGAAATATAATTCTTAGCTTCTTTTTGTTATATTCTGCACAAAGTAAAAGGATTTTGCGGTAAAATATTAATAAAAATGATGGAGGAGTATTTAAAATGGCAACTGCATTTTTAGTTCATACTCGATTAAGCTGGGGAAAAACGTGCGATTATTTAATTGCTAATGATGTTGAGCCGGGGTTAATGCATCGTTATGAGACACGAGAAGATTGGCAAGGGGTTATTCTTGATGCATTGATCAATGTTCCTTTAGCGCCGTATTTGCCAAGTGGTCAGCCTATTCCGCCAATTGGAACGGCAAAAGTAATAGGGGTAGAAGCAGTTGATCCGTCACAGGTTAAAAAAAATGTGCAACGGACACGAAGTCAATTTATAATGGCAACCATCTGGAAAAAGCAATCGGCCTTAAAAAACTATAATTTCTTACATCATGATTATGACAAATGGACGCAAAAGCAAATTTGGGCCGATATTGATTATTGGTGTAATTCTAAAAAACATCCCATTATCGATTTAATTACAAAATGGCGTTGCACCCGTCAACACCAACGATTACGTGCTGAAGAGAAATGATAAAAAAGAGTTGACTATTAAGCTACTTCCATGTATAGTATATATCGTTGTAAGTTTAATTTATTGGGCATTCGCCAAACTGGTAAGGCAGTGGACTCTGAATCCATAATTTACTGGTTCGAGACCAGTATGCCCAACTTCTAACAAAAGACCTGCTAGATTAGCTAGCAGGTCTTTTGTTGATAAGGAAGTTATTTGTTATAATTACAGTCAAGTGAGGGGACGAATATGGCTAGTAATTCTGATTCAATTTATTATGTTTTAACAAAACTAAAGCATCATCCAGAGTTAATTAAAAGCATTAGACCACGTTATACTAATACGGTTATGATTCTTTTTGATGATTCCTTAAAGATAGCGGATGCTTCATTTTATTTTCCCGTTGATCGTTTCATGGTCAATCGTTTGTCAAATGATTTTGTGGCAAAGAATGGTGACCTTCTTGATAGCTATTTTTCGATGACCAATGGAACGAAGAAAAATTACCATGATGTTTGGGCGACCACCTGTCATATTCCAGAAGAGAAAGTATATTTATTAGAATTATCATTTGAATAACGCAATGTAAGCTGCGACAAAAGGTGTCACAGCTTATTTGTTATAAAGGAAGAGTTTTGTAGTGCTTGTTTCAACGATTGTTTTAATGGTAGCGGCAGTTTTAAGTAGTATTATTTCCAGCTTTTTTCCGCACTTTTCAATTAATTATATTGGTATTTTCGTCGGCTTAATTATTGGCTTAGTTCCCTTTTTTAATAGTTGTGTTGCTCCTTTCCGCACAGAAGTATTCATGTATATAGTAGCTCCATTGATTTATTTTGAGAGGCAATCAACGAGAATAAATTTAATTGCAAAAAGGTTGCGACAAATCTTTGAAACGGCTGTTCTCTTAGTGATTGTAGGAACAATATTTGCAGGTTTTACTGTATCGCTTTTAGAAATTCCACTGGCACTAGCATTTCCGATGGGTGCCTTAAGTACTCCGACCGATGCTACTGCAACTGAATCAGTTTCAGAAGGTTTAATTGTTCCTGAAAGACAAGAAAATCTTTTAAAAATGGAGTCATTATTTAATGATGCTTCTGGGATTATCTTAGTAACTGCAATGGCACTGTGGGTGAAAAACGGTCAGTTCAACTATCAACAAACATTTTTTGACTTTTTGCGTTCAGCTGGTGGCGGGATAATTATTGGTATTTTGGCAGCCCTTGTAATGATCAGTTTTCGTCAATTTTTAGGGCGAATTAACCATGATGCTTATAATGCGCAAATATTTTGTTAGTACGCCATTCTTTATTTACTTTATAGCTGAAGAATTAGAAGTATCTGGGATTATTGCCGTAGTTTGCGCTGGTTTAATGCAGAATAGCGAAAGTGTCCGAAGTCGTTTTATAACACCCCGCCAATTTTATAATGGGCTAGTACTTTTAAAATTGATTCGGGAGCTCTTAAATAATACCGTCTTCGTTATTTTGGGAGTATTGGTTGTCAGAATCATTCGTGATGACTTAATTATTGGGAATACAAATTCACAATGGATTGTGATTGGAATTTTACTCTATCTTACTAATCTCCTTGTTCGTTATTTCTATGGACTATTATCAAAGATGGGTAATAAAGGAAGTATAATTTTTGCTCTGGGGGAGTCCATGGAGCAGTAACACTAGCCTTAGTATATATGATTATTGACAATGTTAGCTCAGCACAATTTGACATGATTGTGTTAGCAGAAATGCTTGTTATTATTTTGAGTATGGTGGTGCCTTCAATCGTATTTCGCTTTATTCTTGATCATGATATGTCAAGTAAGGAGACGGGAAAACAGATTCAGCGTTTACGGCAAGAAATAGTTAAAGAAGGCTTGAAGGCCGTGGAAAAGATATACCTTCCAGAAAACATTCGAGAAAGTGTCGTTTATGATTCACGGGATCAAAAGAGTGCTAATTCATTCGCAGACTTTTGGCACCAATGGGCTAAAGCAAGTCGCTATCCAGAGTTCAATGAGCAGGAAAAGGAACTGGAACAGCGAGCATTATTATGGGCATTCCGGGCTGAAAGACAATATCTTGATATGGTATCTCAAAAGGGAAATCGTCGCGACTATCTTTTTGAGCTTTACAATGAAATTCTATTAGCAGAATCGATTTTGCTTGACACTGAAAATGAATATTAAATTAATTTGATTTTAAGTTGACGAAAAATTGAAATTAACGTATACTTTTATTTGTACGTTATTGCCCGCTGGTCAAATTGGTTAAGACGTCGCCCTCTCAAGGCGGAGTTACGGGTTCGATCCCCGTGCGGGTGAATATGATTGAGTCTGTTACTCATTTGGTAACAGACTTTTTTGTTTATATTACAAATTTAGTAAAAGCGTTAAGAAAAGGTTTAATTGATGCTATGATGGATTTGTGTAAATAGAAAAAGAATAGGATGGATTTGGTGAGTTAATTATGCGAGTAATGAATTTAATGATAGTATTAGCAGTTATTGCGATTATTATTTTAGCTACTCAATATTTTTCTCAGTTACGGAAGAACCGCAACGGTAATAATTTCGTGAGTGGGGGCCGTGTCTTTTTTAACTGGACGCTGGTCGCTGTCTTAGTAATTTGTGTTGGGGGAATAATTTTTGGTAGTATTCATTCACATCGCCAAGAAGCAAAGCCAGCTCAAACTGATAAGACCGAGAATGTTGAATATGCTGCTTCCGACAGTGATGATTTGGGTAAGGTTTCGATTCAGTTTGATCGGAAAGTTACTTTAAATGATAATGGAGAAGCAAAAGTTAAGTTTAAGGTTTCTCCACAAACTACTTTGACAATCCGGGGACATAAGAGCAAAGAGATAGTTAAGACATTTAAAGCAAGTAAGGGTGAATCATTGGTTAACCATACTTATACATTTGATGTAGCTGGCACCTATGATATTATTGCTGAACGTGGTGATCAAAAGGTAACCAAGCAGTTAAAGGTTAAGAAAAATGATAATGCCCAAGAAAGTTCATCAAGTAGTAGTTCAGTAAGTTCTAGCTCTTCTTCAGTTGCTTCCTCAGTAAGTAGCACAGTTTCCTCGTCTTCAAGCTCGACTGCTTCTACTGCGCAAAGTAATAGTGAAAGTTCAAGCAGCACGACAGCAGCTTCATCGAATAACGGAGGAACTTCAAGAAGCTACAATACTTCTCGTCCACGATATAGTGGCAATGGCGGTGGAAATAGGACCTCTGGTAGCAGTACACCGACTGCTCCTGCCTATAGTCAAGAAAACAATGGCTATGTTAGCGATGGTCCGCAATATTAATTTCTATTCATAATCAAATATCTAATGATAAAAGAATAAACTGTTTTCAAAGGAACAAAAGATGATTTTTTTATATGAAAAATTATTCTTTTGTTTTTTTATTATCACTAATAACGTAAAATCGTTGATATATCAAGAATAAAAAGCAAAAAATACTGAGAGGTATATTCCTAAACAATTTATCAGTATTGAAATAAGAATGAAGTATATTATACTCGATATTAAATAATAGTTATCGAATTATAAAAGTCTTTAAGGGGGAGAAAAAAGATGCTTGATACAGATGAGATCAAAAAAAATGAGGTACTTGGTGTTGAGCTTGCCCCGGTTGAAACTGTTGGCGGACAAGTGAAATTAGGGGAGAAATCTGCTTCAAGCGTTGCTTCACTCAATAGAACGCCATTATTGGAAAAAATGCTTAAAGCGGTGCCAAATTTTGCGGCTCAACAACAAAAATTGAACGGCCAAGAACCGGTAATAAAAAATAATCCAGCATTAGGTGAATATCAACTAATTGATGATTTAGGTGGCTTAATGCATGGGACTTACTTACAGGCAACTAATAGTGAAAGTCAGGATAAAGATCGTTCGCTTGTTAGTCGTAATTCAATGAGTGAAACGGCATCATTAGTTAATTATCGCGCAGCTGCTGATTTTAGTGGATATGGTCATTTGAAAAATAATACAGAAACTACCAAATCAGTTGAAGTTGTCTATACGCTGCCTACATTTGAAGGGAAACAAGGAACGGCACAAATTGTACTTGATGGGGCGCGGATTAATGAATTTGACGGTCTTGAATATAAGGATGAAAAGGGAAATGTAATTTCTGGATTTGATATTACCTATAGTTACCAAGGACACGAAGGAGAGTATTCAACGATTGATACTCTTAAGCAGCGTGATGATTTTAGCTGGGAAAAAGTAACAGCGGTTATGGTATTTGGTTCTTTATTGCCAAATAGTTCTTACCGTGTTGAATTTCCTTTTAAGATTACAAATCTAGAGAATATTAATACTCAAGAGCAATTTAATTTAAATGAATATGCCTTTTATGATTTAACAGTTAATAATCATACAACGTCACAATTAAACTTCCGCTTAAGCACGCCTGTTTTTGCCCATGATGCCTATCAAAATATCCCATTCATGGCACTCAGCCGAACTGAAGATGGTGATGAGGTATTTCCAGAAGGTGTTCAAGCAATGATGCCGACTTTGGGTGAAGTACCATATGCGATCAGTAACTTTAACGATGAAGTTTCATTTGAGACTGATGGAGATAATGTAATGTGGCAAGGCGGTCAATACTTCTTTAAGCTGGCCGCTATTCAAGGTGCGATTCAAGAAAAGGGATTTTCAGTCAATGTTGATAAGACAGGGAGAAAGTTAATGGAGGCCTCTGCCTTTATGGTTCAACCTACTTATCTTGATTTTGAAAGTTTTGACTTCATTCCTTATGTTGTCATTCACCAACTTCTTATTACTAAATCATTTACGCTTAAGGCAGAGGCAAAAGATGATTGGAATTCATTTGGTGGGATTGAAAAAGTTTGTGGTCTCTCCGCAACTAATGAGGAACTTCCGGTTAGTCCTGAGCAAACATTTATTGTGGATGATTCTGAACTAGTCGATGCAACCCCTGGTGATTATAATGTCATTATTGGTTATTTCCTTAACGGGAGTGAGGGCAATGATATGTTAATCACTTCACCGGCAAAGGTAAGGATGGTTGAAAATAAACAGACAATTAATGTTTACTATGTTGACTTGGTTAATATCTCTGATAAAACCAAAGATGATTTACAACCAAGTGACGGAAAGATTCTCGAAAATCAAACCCAAACTTTTACCGGCCAAGGTGATGAAGATTATCATAATGAACTCTGGGGTGAAGAAAACGGCTTTGAGATTTATGAATATGACCAAGGTGCTAAATTAGGGACCTATGTCGGTGGACAACCAGCTAAAGATTATTATGTTTATCTTATTCATAAAATTGAAAAAATTGATGAAGATCATCAAGTAACACGAACAATTACTTTTAATATGCCAGATGGATCCAAGCAGATCATTAAGCAAACTGGAAAAATTCAGCGTTTTGGAATTACTGATAAAACGACTAATGAAAAAACATGGAGTGATTGGAGTAAAGCTACTCTCCCCGCAGTTACCGCACCCCATGTTCCTGGATATACGGGTAAAAACGTTGATGCTGAACCAATTTCATTAACGTCAAAAGATAGCAATATTAATGTTATCTACCATCCAAAGCAAGTTAGTGTCAAGATTAAATATGTTGATGAAGCTGGGGATGTAATTGATGAGCAAATAGTTTCTGGACTTGCTGGCGACTTGATCAGTCATAAGCCAACAGTTGAAACTGACCGTCTTGCTGATGAAGGTTACGTGATTGTTAATAATGAATTGCCACAAAATGCTCGCTTAATAGCCGAAGACAGTGATCAAGAAAAAGAATATAAGGTTATTATTAGTAAACAAGATTTACAGACACAACAAATTACCGTCTTTTATGTTGATGTCCCTGATAATCGATTGCCAATTGTCAAGCCTTCTTCTGGGCGGATTATTGATAATCGGACCCAAATATTAAATGTTACAGAAGGACAAACATATAGTAATGAACTATGGAATTTTGAAGATGACGGGTATGAATTGTTTAAGGCTGACAAAGGGGCATTAAAGGGTAAGTACTTTGCTGGTAGTCTGGAACAACAATATTATGTTTACCTCACTCACCAAACTACTCCCCTAAAGAAGGAACATCACGTAACGCGAACGATTCAGATTAGAATGCCTGATAAAACACAACAAGTTGTAACTCAGGAAGCAATTGCTACTCGTTTTGGCGTTCATGATGAAGTGCTTGATAGTGACATTTGGCAAGAGTGGAGCAAAGGAGTGATCCCTGAATATATTCCAGCACCAATCGCGGGGTATGATGCATCTGCTATTCCAGCTGAACAGGTTGATGAAAATGCGAGCGATCGAAATGAAAAGATCAGTTACACTCCACAACCAGCTAAAATTTTGGTTAAATTTATTGACCAAACTGGTGCAGAATTAACATCCGAGGAACTTACTGGGGTAACCGGTGAAGAATTTAACTACGATCCAACTCCGCAAATTAAGTCATTTGAAGATGAGGGATATGTGCTTGATGAAAATAGTTTCCCTGCTGATCATCATTTTACGGCCGGAGAACAGACCTATACTATTACCTTAAAGAAATTAGTAGCAGTAACCCCTCATGGTAATAGTGAGGCAGAATCAACAATCGAACAAATTAAGTCGAACGATGATGATAAAACTGGAAATAAAAAGGAAATCTTTGCTGCATTTAAAGGCTATTTTAAATAAATGAATTAATAAAGGAGTACAGGAGGAATAAACCGCTAATGGTAAATTCCCTCTGTACTCCTTTTTGAGTTAAAAATATTAATTATCATAATTGCCGGTGATTGGGTTCATTTCATGGATTTGATTTGTAGCGGGGTCATATTGATAGGTACCAGTAAGGTGAGCTACATTTGGATCGCCGCCTTGGTTATTGCGAACTTCAATTTGATAATTATTATTTTGATTATTCTTAGTCATGTAATAATGATTGCCATCTTGTTGAACACCACTTGTCTTGACAAAACTCGTTAGGACTTGTTGATCGTTTTGTGCTGAGGAAGTGGAATTGGTAGTTGCTGATTGGCTGCTAGAACTACTAGTTATGGATGAACTAGGAGCTTTTACCGTTTGATTAGTTGATTTTTCTGAACTGTTAGCTACCTTTGAGTTTGCGCTTGTTGAGCTTGTATTTGTTGAAGAAGTGGACTGTACACTAGTAGGTGCAGAGGTTTGCTCCTTTGCCTTTTCGCTACTAGTGGAGGAGGCCGCCTTTTTACTTGTTTGTTGACTTACTTTTGTCGCAGAAGTAGATGTCTTTGTTGGAGCTGCTGCGCTATTGGTACACCCAGCTAGTCCAAGGGCTGCTAAAATTACTAATGAACTTGCTAAAACTTTATTTGTCATCTTCATCATTTTAATGACCCCCTCAATCTCTCTTATTTTTATAACATCATTACACCTATATTATACCGCCTTTTGAAATGATTTTGTAACATTTTTGACTTATTTGTCACAATTGACTGATTTTGTTTAATAAATTTCTGGATATTTTTCCTTTGTCTGATTTACGTTAAAATAAACCTTATTGAGGAAGTGAATTAAAACGATGAATAAATACGATTTAACAATTACTAAATTACACCAAATGGTTAAAGAGGGAGTTGTTCCAGGAGTTAGCTATTTGATTTTTGATCATCAACATACGATTAAGGAAGTAACAGGGATGGCCCAAATTTATCCCGAGACTGAAATATTAAAACCAGGCATGCTCTATGATATTGCTTCACTAACGAAAGTGATAGGAACAGTTCCGGTTATTGCCCAGCTTATTCAGAAAGGAACATTGTCTTTAGATGATCCGGTAAAGAAGTTCTTACCAGAATTTAATGATGACCGACCAACTATTCGCAATCTTCTTACCCATACTTCTGGGATTACTGGTTATATTCCCCATCGTAATGAGTTGACTGCCTCCGAACTAAAGAATGCTTTTTTGACGAAAATGCATGTGGAGGATAGCTTGAACCGCCAAATCAAATATGCGGATGTAAACTATTTGTATTTAGGATGGATTATTGAACGAATTTATAATCAACCAGTTCAAAAGGTTATTACAGAACAGGTCCTTAAACCATTAAATATGCCAACTGCGACATTTAGGCCTCAACCAGCTAACTGTGTACCAACAGAAGTACAAGAAAAACGGGGCTTAATTAGAGGAGAAACTCACGATCCTAAAGGGTATATTTTGGGAGAAAGTTGTGGATGTGCTGGCCTCTTTGCATCGTTGAAAGATTTAGAGGTCTTTAGTCACGCACTTATTGAAAATAATTTAAAAGACCTTCTTACTTCTGAAACAACTGATCTTCTTTTTACGGATCAAACACGAATTCCTGGTCCACATAGTCGCTCTCTTGGATGGAAACTGTTTCACGCTAAAGACCGTCACCTTTTGATTAGTCACACTGGATTTACGGGAACTTGGATGGTATTAGATCGTCAAACTGACCAAGGCTTTATTGTATTGACAAATCGCGTCCATCCCAGTGCTAAAAATCAAGAATATTTAGATGCTCGTGACCAACTTTTTGCAATTTATTTAAAAGAAAAAGAAAAAACTTTGTGAAATTTATATGCAGTCAATTGAATAACCGCTTTCACAGAATATGCGCTTTAGGGGTAAGAAATGTATAAAAACTGTCGATAATTTATATTAATAACTTCTTTTTATATGATTCACTAAATGTTGATTTGACGGCATTTGACAACGTTTACATAAACTAATATGATGTAGCTGTAGTCAAGTGATACTTCAAAAAGGAGTGATATTGTATGCAAAGTCCAATTCACGTTACATCAGAAATTGGAAAGCTTAAGACAGTTATGTTGCATCGACCAGGTAAGGAAATCGAAAATGTTTATCCTGAAATTCTTCACCGGATGCTCGTAGATGACATTCCATACTTACCGATCGCTCAAGAAGAACATGACCTTTTCGCCCAAACGTTACGCGATAATGGCGCTGAGGTATTGTATCTTGAAGATTTATTAACAGACGCACTAGCAGATGATAATATCAAAGAAGAATTCCTTGAAAAGATCATTGCTGAATCCGGTTATGCTGCTGGAGCAATCCATGACGGCTTAAAGGAATTCTTACTTAGTTTCAGTACTAAGGACATGGTTAACAAGATTATTGCTGGTGTACGTAAAGATGAGATTAAAACTAAGTATGCTTCGCTTGCAGAATTAGCAGAAGATAAGGATTACCCATTCTATATGGATCCAATGCCAAATGCATACTTTACTCGTGACCAACAGGCATGTATCGGGGATGGGATTACCATTAATCACATGACCTTTAAGGCACGCCAACGCGAATCTCTCTTTACTGAGTACATCATTAAGCACAATAAGCGTTTTGCTGACAAAGGTGTTGAAGTATGGCGAAACCGTTATCCTGAAGGCCGGATTGAAGGTGGAGATGAATTAGTTCTCAGCGATCATGTATTAGCAATTGGTATTTCTCAACGAACATCTGCAAAGGCTATTACAGAATTAGCTGAAAGTCTCTTCGAAAAGTCTGATTATGATACAGTAATTGCTATCCATATTCCTCACAATCACGCAATGATGCACCTTGATACTGTGTTTACAATGATTAACTATGATCAATTTACAGTTCATCCAGCAATCTTACATGATGGCGGACATGTTGATGCATACATTATGCACCCAGGTAATAATGGTGAAATTTCAATTACTCATGAAACAAATCTTAAAGAAATTTTGAAGAAGGCACTTGATAAGCCGGAAATTGATTTGATTCCTACTGGTGGCGGTGACCCAATTATTGCCCCACGTGAACAGTGGAATGACGGTTCTAACACGCTAGCAATTGCCCCTGGTGTAGTTGTAACTTATGATCGGAACTATGTCTCAAACGATTTGCTGCGTAAGCATGGTATTCTCGTTCACGAGGTTCGTTCAAGCGAATTATCACGGGGTCGTGGTGGTCCACGGTGCATGTCATGTCCAATTGTTCGTGAAGATCTCAAGAAATAAATAAGATAATAAAAGCAGCAAATTTATCTGAGTAATCTAGAAAGGGTATAATTTTACTGCTTTTTCTTGTATCATTTTAGTGTAATTAACATGATAAGAAGGGAACACGAATGGATCGAAAGGCAAGAAGAAAATATATTGAACAAGTGGTTAATGATCGTAAAATTGAGACACAAGAAGAATTGCTTAAGCTGTTAACTGAGGCGGGTTTCGAAACAACACAAGCAACAATTTCAAGAGATATTCATGCGTTGAATATTGTTAAAGCAAATGATGGCGATGGTCATACCCATTATGTTCAACTTCATGTGACACCCGAACATAATTTTGAGCGCTTATATCAAGGGATTCATGATAATGTGCGGACAATTGAAACTGTTCAATTTATGAACGTAATCAAAACCGCACTAAATTCTAGCTATGCGACGATTTTGGCTGGAATGTTTGATGAACTTGATATTCCGGAAGTTGTGGGCACACTTGCTGGAAACGACACCTTGATTATCATCAGTAAAGATAATGATGATGCTAAAATGGTCTATGACTTAATCATTCAACATATGCATTCATAAACTGCATAGGAGGGATATTTATGGATGAACAAAAGAAAGGTATTGGTAGAGGCGAATTAATCGCCTTAATTGTAAGTTCATGTATCGGTACCGGAATATTTGGTATCACTAGTGATGTAGCGGCAGCGGCAGCGCCAGGACCTGCATTATTGGCCTGGATCTTTGTTGGAATTGGCTTTTTAATGCTGGTTCTCTCGCTAAATAATTTATCCGAAAAGCGACCAGATCTTACTTCAGGAATTTTCTCATACGCTGGTGCCGGCTTTGGACCATTAGGTGAATTTATTTCTGGATGGTCTTACTGGTTATCCGCATGGCTGGGAAACATTGCTTTTGCCACCATGTTGATGAGCTCGATTGGAACGTTCTTTCCAACATTTAAAGGTGGTCAAAACTTACCATCAATTATTATTGCCATCATCTTCTGTTGGCTATTGACAATCTTAGTTAACAATGGTGTTGAAAGTGCATCCTTTGTTAACATGATTGGGACAATCTGCAAGGTCTTACCATTGGTTATCTTTATTATAATGATGGTTGTTTGCTTCAAAGCCGGGATGTTTACAGCAGATTTCTGGGGACGGGTTGCTAATAATGCTTCTCGCGGTACCACAACTGGTTCTGTTTGGGAACAAATGAAAGGTACCCTAATGACATTAATTTGGGTATTTATCGGTGTTGAAGGTGCCTCTGTTATGGCAAGTCGTGCTAAGTCACTTACAGCCGCTCGTGAAGCTTCTCTTATTAGTTTTGGCCTTTTAGTAGTTATTTATGTATTGATTTCGATTTTGCCTTATGGTGCATTAACTCGGGCAGAATTAGCTGGAATGGGTCAACCAGCTATTGGTCATGTTCTTCAAGCAACTGTTGGTAGTTGGGGCTCAATTTTAATCAATGTTGGTTTAATCATATCAACAATTGTTTCCTGGCTTTCTTGGACAATGCTTCCAGCCGAAACAACGATGTTAGTTGCCGATGATAAAGCAATGCCAAAGATTTGGGGAAAGGTTAATGCTAAAAAGGCACCAACTGCTTCCTTGATGATTACAGCGGTATTGCAAACGATCTTCTTGTTCTCGTTGCTTTTCACTGATAAAGCCTATGAATTCGCATATTCCTTATGTAGTGCAGCAATTTTATTCTCATACTTATTTGTTGGACTTTACCAAATGAAATACAGTTCTGCACACCAAGAATGGGGACAATTTACAATTGGTTTGCTCTCGGCTGCATTTATGTTCGCATGTATGTTCCTTGCTGGATGGCAAGAAGTATTATTAGTTTCAATTAGTTTTATTCCTGGATTCTACATTTACTACTTAGCATGTAAAGAAAATGATCGTAAAGTTACAACTGCTGAAAAGTGGACAATGGCGCTGATTTTAATCCTAAGTATCATTGCAATTTGGCTTGTTGCTAATGGAACTATTGCCATTAGCTAGGTAAATAATGTATAATTATTCCACATTTCAAGAATATTTATAAGTGAGGTGATTAAGGTGAAGGAAAAGAAGTTAAATCTCTTCCTCTTAATCACCTTAATTGTAGGAACGATTATTGGTGGTGGGATTTTTAATAGTCCAACCGATTTGATTTTGAAAGCAAATCCAATGGCTGCGTTAATTGCATGGTTAATTGGTGGCTTCGGAATTTTGATGTTAGTATTAGTCTTCTACAAGCTTTCTGTTGTCAAACCGGAGATGAACGGTGGAATTTATACTTATGCAAAGGAAGGCTTTGGCAACTATATTGGTTTTAACTCCTTTTGGGGATATTGGATGGGAGCAGTTTTTGGTAACATTGCTTTTATCTCGCTCTTTTTTAAGACCTTAAATAGTATGCTCGGGACGCATCAACTTTCGCCATTAATGTGTTTTATCGGGGGCTCAATTATTCTGTGGGGATACACTGCGATTACATGGTTTGGTGTCCGCGAGGCAAGTATTCTCAATGCCATTATTACGATTATTAAGATCTTACCGCTTTTATTAGTTGTTATTGTTGGTGTTTTTGCATTTCAGCCGCATGTTTTTAATGTTCCTGATTGGACAAGCATTCTTGCTGTTAATCAAACGCATGTCCCATTTAAAGACCAAATTAGTGGTGCGATGAGTACTATTGTGTGGTGTTTTGTTGGGATTGAAGCAGCTGTTTCAATGTCACGTCGGGCAAAGCAGCCACGTGATGTTGGATTAGCAACGATTATTAGCTTTGTAATTGTATTGGTCCTCTATATTTCAATCTCTATTATTCCAATGGGGATTCTACCTGCTAAAGAACTTAGTCAGACTTCAGTTCCACTGGCAGCAGCCCTTAGTCATACAGCATTAGGAATAGTGGGAAGCCTTATTATTAAAATTGGCTTACTGATTTCTCTATTAGGAGCATTATTGAGTTGGTTTATGATTGGACCAGAAATTGCATATATAACCAGTTATGATCGGGATATGCCGCGAGCATTTAAACTTGTTAATCGCCATGGTGTTCCTGGGTTTGCATTAATTGTATATACAATTATTATGCAAGTATGTTTACTAGTTTTACTGCTTCCACAGCTTCAAATGGCCTATACAATTGCATATACTTTAGCTGCAACGATGACCTTAGTTGCTTACCTGCTCTCTGCGTTATATGGGTTGAAATTAGCAATTAGCGAAAAAATGGGCCTCGGCTTTAAGATTATTGCTACGTTAGCTTCTCTTTATTCCGTCTATATGTTAGTTGCTTCGGGACTTGAATATGTATTTGCAAGTGCGATTATTTTTGCGCTAGGAATACCATTATTTGCCAGGGCTCCTAATAAAATGAGTAAGAAAGAAAAGTGGTTAGCAACAATTATCGCCTTAGCAGCTGTGATTGCGCTGATGCTGATTATTATTGGAAAGATTAATTTTTAAAAAATTAAAAGGGATGAGGTTAGAAGGAATTTTACTTTCCTTCAATCTCATCCCTTTTTGTATTCTAATCTTCGCTAGTCATCTTACTTTTCATGTTATCCATTCGCCAGACAACATAGGTTTCAATCAATGTGATTAGGCTTACCCATAAAATCGTGAAATTTGATGAAGTAAGAAATAGTAAGATGATTAGGATCCAAGATATCCAGTTCCAACGACGCTCAAGACGAATAACTTTTGCAAAGCGTGGTGGGATTCTAGTTGGATTTTGAATGGCTAGTGCTTGTAGTTGGGAGAAAAGACGGACTTCACAAAAACTTTCTAGCAAAAAAATAATGGTAAATACAAATGTTATGGTTTGGTTCACTGTTTGTCACCTTAATTAAAATGTAGGTTTAATTTTTAGGGCTTTTTGACTGCTTAAGTCGGCATCGGGGTATTTATGCTCAAGAGCTGCTAAAAGAATTTTTTTAGCAATCTCACCATTTCTTGTAAGAATGGGACCGTGGAAATAAGAGCAATAAGTGTTTCTATAGATTGCTCCTTCGGTATGATCTTCACCGTTATTTCCATTACCAGAAATTACTTTACCAAGCGGACGCTCACCTTTTCCTAAGAATGTGCGGCCGTTGTGATTTTCAAAACCATGGTACTCTTGATTGCTTTCTTCGTTTTTGATGGTGATATCACCAATGAAACGGTGATTATCCTGGCTTAAAGTATAGTGATCAAGGATGCCAAGCCCAGGAATCTTTTCGCCATCAGCACCGATATAATAGTGGCCGAGAAGTTGATAACCTCCACAAATAGCAAGCAGCGGCTTTCCATCATTAATAAACTTGTCAATGCCTGCTTTTTTGTTTGGAAGATCTTTGGAGACAACAAGTTGTTCGTAATCTTGTCCACCGCCGAAAAGAGCTAAATCAAAATCTTGTGGATTAAAGTCGTTGTCGATACTAATGACTTTGACATCAATATCGGTATCCATCTGTTTAGCGTAATATTGAAGGGCGATAATATTACCGACATCACTATAAGTATTTAATAAATCGCCGTAGAGGTGGGCGAGGTGTAAGTGATATTTTGCCATTAGTCCATTCCTCCTTTAATATAGCCCGTTTCTGCTAGTTGTTTGCGTAATTGCAGAACGGCTGTATATGTTGCCAGAATATAGACATGTTCAGTTGGCATTTCCTTGATTTTATCAATTACCTGGGTAAGGTCTGGTTCATGCCACATATCTTTTACGCCAGCCATTGTTAATCTAGTGGTAATATCTTTATAGCGTTCTCCTCCCGTCATGTATTGTGGGATTTGATGTTGGGTAAGTTTTTCAAAGTCGCCGTCCCAGATCCAGCTAGTATCAATTCCATCAGCATAGTTAGCATTTAGTAAGAAGGCAAAGCTAAAGGGCTTGTCATCTGTCTCAATCATATCTAAAACCTGATTAAGACCAACTGGATTTTTAACTAAGATCAAAGTAACTTGTTTTCCATCGATATTAATGACTTCTTGGCGGCCAAAAACTCGTTCGTCTAATTCAAAAGCATCTTTAATTTGTGCTTGGCTCACTCCGAGAAAACGACCAAGAGAGTAAGCGGCAAGAGCATTATAGATGTTATATAAACCACCGATTCCGATGGTGTATTTTTGCCCATCAATTTCAAAAGTTGAATGCGTGGGGGTAAGCTTATCAATTTTGGTAACAGCATACGTTAATTCTGGTCGATGGAAACCACAATTTGGACAGAAGTAGTTACCTAGCCCGGCATAAGTTCGCATTCGATACTTTAGAATGTGTTGACATTTAGGACAAAGGAGACCATCAGTGTTAGCTGGGGCGTTGAAAGGCTCTTTTTCTTCGTGGTTAAAGCCATAATAGATGATTGGGTTAGGCAAGTCTTTGCTGTTAAAGAGCTGTTCATCCCCGTTAGCGATGATGGTTGCTTTTGGTGCTAATTTAACCCCCTTTAAGATCTTGTAATAAGTGGTGTAGATTTCACCGTAACGATCCATTTGATCACGGAAAATGTTGGTGAAGACAAAGGCAATTGGGGTGATGTATTTACATACTTTAACTACATTTGCTTCATCGACTTCGAGGACGGCCAGCCCTTTTTTCTTTGGACAGGGAGCCGTAATAAAGGTAGTTACGATTCCTTGCTCCATGTTGGAACCAGTCGGATTAGTAAGAACTTGGTCATACTTTTCCCGTAAAACTCGTACGCTTAATGCGGTGGTTAATGTTTTTCCATTTGTCCCTGTTACAATAACAAGGTCGTACTTTTTGCTAAAGGCTTGGAGAATATTTGGATCAAGCTTTAAGGTTAATTTTCCTGGAAGGGAACTTCCTCCGTTCATAAAAGTATGGAGGAACCAATAGCTTGACCGCCCGGCAAATTCGGCAAATGAACTTCGAACTGTCATGAATATATGTATTCCTTTCGTGTCAATTGTAAGTGATACAATAGTGATGATTAAAATTACCGTTTAATTCTAAACTTTACGATAACAAAAAGAAAGTTATTAAACTGAAATTATTATAAGATTAAAGTTATTCAATGTAAAAAACTCTTTCCTAATGTGGAAGTATTTAAATGACACAAATTTTTGGATATAATGAAGAGTACTATGCAAACAAAAAGGAGCAATTGTAGTGGCACAACTATTCTTTAAATATGGCGCGATGAATTCTGGTAAGTCAATCGATATTTTGAAGGTTGCTCATAACTATGAAGAACAAGGGAAACCGGTTGTTTTAATGACGAGTGGTGTTGACGATCGTTCTGGTCGAGGTATCATTGCTAGTCGGATTGGCCTAGAGCGTAAAGTAAAACCAATTATGGATGATACCAATATTTACGATTATGTTAATAAGATGGACCGTAAGATATATTGTGTATTGATCGACGAAGCACAGTTTTTAAAGAAAGAGCATGTCTTACAATTAATCAAAATTGTTGATGAGCTAAATATTCCGGTAATGGCTTTTGGACTAAAGAATGACTTTCGGAATGAATTATTTGAAGGTTCAAAATATTTACTGATTTATGCTGACAAAATTGAAGAGATGAAAACAATTTGTTGGTTCTGCCCTCATAAAGCTACAATGAATTTACGGATTCATAATGGCAAGCCAGTATATGAGGGAGAACAAGTCCAGATAGGGGGAAATGAATCATATTACCCAGTATGCCGGAAGCACTATTTTCATCCCCAATTAAAACAATAGGAGGAATAATCAAGAATGGAAATGGAAGAAATTTTCGATAAGCTTCAAGCAGTTGCTGATCGTTACGATGAACTAAATGAATTGATCAGTGATCCAGAAGTAATTGCCGACTCGCAACGTTTTATGAAGCTTTCAAAAGAAGAAGGAAGCTTACGTGAAACAGTTGAAAAATATAATCAATATAAAAAAGTCACCCAAACGATTAGTGATGATGAAGAACTATTGCGTGAAACAAATGATGATGACTTAACGGCCTTAACCAAGGAAGAGTTAGCGGAAGCGCGCGAAGAACAAGCACAATTAGAAAAAGAGCTTGAAGTTCTACTAATTCCTAAAGACCCTAATGATGATAAAAACATTATCATGGAAATCCGTGGAGCTGCCGGAGGGGATGAAGCAAGCCTCTTTGCTGCTGATCTATATAACATGTACCTTCGTTATGCTGAAAAGCAAGGCTGGAAAGTAGAAGTTGTGGATCGAAATGAAACTGAAGTCGGTGGCTTTAAGGAAATTGCCTTAATGATTACTGGGGATAAGGTTTATTCTAAGCTTAAGTTTGAAAACGGTGCGCATCGTGTTCAACGGGTTCCTGTTACTGAATCTGCTGGACGTGTTCATACGTCAACTGCGACGGTTGGGGTAATGCCAGAAGCTGAAGATGTGGATGTAGATATCGATCCTAAAGATATCCGGGTTGATGTTTACCGTTCAAGCGGTGCCGGTGGTCAGCACGTTAACAAAACTTCATCAGCTGTTCGAATGACCCACTTGCCAACAGGGATTGTTGTTGCAATGCAAGATGAGCGTTCACAACAGCAGAACCGGGCTAAGGCAATGCGGATTTTGAAGTCACGGGTTTATGATTATTACCAACAACAAGAACAGAGCGCCTATGATCAAAAGCGGAAAGACGCGATCGGGACAGGTGATCGGTCAGAACGGATTCGTACTTACAACTACCCACAAAACCGAGTAACAGATCACCGTATTGGATTAACATTAAATAAGCTTGATAAGATTATGGCTGGTGACCTCGATGAAATTATTGAAGCATTGATTGTTGCCGACCAAACGCAAAAGTTGGAGCAATTACGGAATGAGTAGTTTCGTACCGACCAACTACTTTATGGCTCAGCGATGGGCAAAAGAACAATTACAAGGAACAGATATTGACCCAAGTGCCCCTCAGTTTTTACTTCAGCAATCACATGGTTGGGATGCGACTCACTTACTTTTGCATAATCGTGATGAGATGCCAGCTGACGAAGTAGACTGGTGGAAGGATGCCATAACAAGATTGCTTAATCATGAGCCTGCTCAATATATTGTTGGGCAGGCCCCATTTTATGGACGAACTTTTAAAGTTAATAAAAATGTTTTGATTCCAGAAGCTGAGA
Source organism: uncultured Lactobacillus sp. (assembly GCA_946487795.1). GTDB lineage: Bacteria > Bacillota > Bacilli > Lactobacillales > Lactobacillaceae > Limosilactobacillus > Limosilactobacillus kinnaridis. The sequence goes on from CAMLUN010000001.1 coordinate 21,453, forward strand.
CAGCAGAGTTAATCGATTGGGTGTTGCAAGAAATGCCATCTCGCCCATTAAGAGTCCTTGATTTAGGAACGGGGAGTGGAGTGATAGGCATTACCCTTGCACTTGAACGGCCAAATTGGCATGTAAGTTTAAGTGATATTTCACCCGCTGCGCTTGCTATTGCTCAGGAAAATATGGCTAAGTTTAACTTGGAGTTGCCGTTAATTAAAAGCGATTTATTTGAAAATATTGATCAGCAATATGATTTAATTGTGACTAATCCGCCTTATATTGACCCGGACGATACTGGTGAAATTGATCAAGCGGTCCTTGAAAACGAACCAGCCCTAGCCCTATTTGCTAGTGAACATGGGTTAGGATTCTATCATCGCTTATTTAAGCAAGCAGGGCAATACCTAACTACAACTGGTCAAATATTTGGCGAAACTGGTTATGATCAAGAGGAGTCAATTCAAGAATTACTACATCAAACCGATGAACACGCACAGATATGCCCACGACATGATGTGGCAGGAAAAATGAGGATGATACACGCATGGGATTTTTCAAACGTAGGAGGAAGATAGTAAGAATGGATACGAAGATTTTTCGACATGGTGAGATTGCCCAAGCAGCAGCTGCGATTAAGCGCGGTGAATTAGTGGCTTTTCCAACCGAAACTGTTTATGGATTAGGGGCTGATGCGACCAATGAAAAAGCCGTTAAGAATGTTTATTTAGCAAAAGGGCGGCCAAGTGATAATCCATTGATTGTTCATGTTAACTCCATAGCAATGGTTAAAAAGTATGCTGCCGAGATTCCTGATAATGCCCGAAAGTTGATGGATGCATTTTGGCCTGGTTCTTTAACTATTATCTTGAAGATTAAGAAGGGTGCACTTTCAAAAACCGTCACAGGTGGTTTGAAAACTGTCGCCTTTCGTTACCCCGACTGTCAACCAACCCTTGACTTAATTGAAGAAGCTGGTGTTCCGATGGTGGGACCATCTGCTAATACTTCTGGGAAACCGAGCCCGACTACTGCCCAACACGTTTATCATGACTTGCATGGTAAGATCTCTGGAATTGTGGATAATGGTCCGACACGGGTAGGAGTTGAATCCACTGTCCTTGATATGTCAACAGACCACCCTGTAATTTTACGTCCTGGTGCTGTTACGAAGAAGGACATTGAAAAAGTGATTGGTTCCATTGACCTTAATCATCATAAAGTAGGCAAAAATGAAACTCCTAAAGCACCCGGAATGAAATACAAGCACTATGCACCTAAGGCCCAAGTATATATTGTTGATGAAGATACTGATTGGGATAAAGTTGTTGAATGGATACGACAACAGCCATTTGACGTTGGGATGATGGCTGAAGAAAAGGTTCTCCAACAAGAAGTATTGCCGATGAATGCTATTCAATTTTCATTAGGAAAAAATGTTCAAGATGCTAGTGCTCGTCTATTTGATGGCTTACGGCAATTTGATGACCAACCTAATGTTAAAGCGATTGTCACTCAAGCATTTCCAGCTCATGATTTAGGGGGCGCATACATGAATCGGTTAAATAAGTCGGCTGGTGGTATGCACTTTGATAGGAATGCGGTAAAATAATAAGGGAACGTAGTGGAAGAGGTACCACTCCCTAATTAAAATCTCAATAAAATAATAAAGAGACTGAGTAGGATTCCCAGCCTCTTTATTTATAACCAGAGGAGATGTTGTAAATGAACTATGGTAAAAAATCACCCCAATTATGGGCAGCCATTGAAAATGAAGAACAACGCCAGCAAGATACGATTGAGCTCATTGCCTCCGAGAATATTGTTTCAGATGCTGTTCGTGAAGCTCAAGGGTCAGTTCTAACAAATAAGTATGCTGAAGGATATCCTAATAAGCGGTATTACGGTGGTTGTGAGTTTATAGATCAAGTTGAACAATTAGCAATTGATTATGCTAAAAAGTTATTCAATGCAGCATATGTTAATGTTCAACCTCATTCCGGATCACAAGCTAATATGGCAGTTTATCAAGCACTTCTCAAGCCCGGAGATGTGATTTTAGGGATGGGGATGGATGCTGGTGGGCACCTAACTCACGGAGCAACGGTCAATTTTAGCGGAAAACTATATAAGACGTATGGCTATGGCCTAAATCCAGATACTGAAGAGCTTGATTATGATGAAATTATGGCTTTAGCTAAAAAAGTAAAGCCACAATTAATCATTGCGGGTGCTTCTGCCTATAGTCGAATTATTGATTGGCAGGAATTTCGGAAGATTGCTGATGAAGTTGGGGCTTACTTGATGGTTGATATGGCCCATATTGCCGGATTAGTAGCAACTGGTGTCCATCCAAGTCCACTTCCAATTGCTGATGTCGTTACTACTACTACTCATAAAACTCTTCGGGGACCACGAGGAGGAATGATCCTCTCTAAATCGACTAAATTAGGACGGAAAATTAATTCAGCAGTTTTCCCTGGGATCCAAGGCGGACCACTGGAACATGTAATTGCGGGGAAAGCTCAAGCATTTTATGAAGATTTGCAACCAGAATATACGGAATATATCCAACAAGTTGTAAAAAATGCTCAAGCAATGGAAAAAGTATTTAATACTAGTAAACAAATTAGGATGGTTTCAGGAAAAACTGAAAATCATCTTCTCGTTCTGGATCTTACTAAGACTGGTTTAACAGGAAAAGATGCGCAAAATCTCCTTGACCGTGTCCACATTACAACCAATAAGGAGGCAATTCCGAATGACCCACGAAGTCCATTTATTACAAGTGGTTTGCGGATTGGGACTCCTGCTATTACTAGCCGCGGATTTAAGGAAGAGGATGCGCAAAAAGTTGCGGAATTAATCAGTACAGCTTTAACTAATCCCACCGATGAAGAGTGTCTACAAGAGGTCGCAAAAGGGGTACACGAACTAACCACAAATTATCCGCTTAACTAAAAAATTAGAACATAAAAAGTTGTTAAGATCCTTTGTCATGACTTGATTTTTTTGGTAGAATAGTGAAGAAATTCAAAGGAGTGTATATAGGCATGGGTAAATTTGAAGTGTTAGATCATCCATTGATTCAGCACAAGCTAACAATGATTCGGGATAAAAATGTTGGGACAAAGTTTTTCCGGGAAACTGTCAAAGAAATTTCAACTTTAATGGCTTATGAAGTTGCACGCGACATGCCATTAAAGGATGTTGAAATTGAAACGCCAATTGCTAAAACGACCCAGAAAGAATTGGCTGGTAAAAAGGTGGCGATTATTCCAATTCTTCGGGCCGGAATCGGAATGGTTGATGGGATGACGGACCTTATCCCCGCAGCTAAAATTGGTTTTATCGGAATGTACCGGGATGAAGAAACCTTAAAGCCACATGAATACTTTGTTAAGTTACCTAATGATATTACAGAACGGCAATTATTCATCGTTGACCCAATGCTGGCAACTGGTGGTTCAGCAATGATGGCAATCGAAGCCTTAAAGAAGCGCGGTTGCTCAGAAAAGAACATGAAATTTGCTTGCTTAGTTGCAGCCCCTGAAGGAGTTAAGGCTGTGCGCGACGCTTATCCAGATGTTGATATTTATACAGCAGGACTTGATGATCATCTTAATGAAGATGGATATATTGTTCCTGGGTTAGGCGATGCTGGTGACCGTCTTTTTGGTACTAAGTAGATAATTAAGAATTAAAAGCATGATCTGTAGAAAACTTTTAGCTTTCGCAAATTTTGCTTTTATTTTTTTGTTTGTGTTGAAAAGGCTTTCGCTTATAATAGGTACTATACCAGAAAAGGGGAATTGATTAATGGAGACCCAAATTAATGGAATTGCAGCCAGTGATGGAGTGGGAATTGCACCTGCTTACTTATTGACGAAGCCTAATCTTAGTTTTGAAAAATATCATATTAGTGACCCCGATAGTGAAAAAGCGAGATTACACTATGCTTTTGAGAAGATCATTCAGAAACTAAAGGAAACCAAAAAGAAGCTTGTTAATAAACTTAATGCAGAAAATTTGGCAATTTTTGATACCCACATTGCAATCTTAAATGATCCTGAAATGATTAAACAAGTTGAAAACCGGATCACCAATCAACGCTTAAATGCAGAATCGGCTTTTGCAGAAGTAATTACTAAGATGATCAAAACCCTTCAGGCGATGACTGGAAATGAATATATGCAAGAGCGGGCATCTGATTTTCAAAATATTCAAGACCAGGTTTTAGCAGAGTTAGAAGGGAAGAAGCTCCCTAATTTACGTGAATTAGATCACCCTGTCATTGTAGTCGCCCATTCGATTGGTCCGGCCGATACTTCACAGATGGATGGCCGCTTTGTTAAGGGAATTATTACTGATTTGGGTGGGCGGACTAGTCACGCAGCGATTATGGCTCGTTCTTTACAGATTCCAGCAATTGTTGGGTGTAACGACATAACCAAAAAGGTGCAGAATGGCCAACGAGTAATTGTTGACGGCTTTGAAGGCAGTGTAATTGTTGAACCATCAACAAATGATGTTAAACAATACCAAAAAATTGCTGATAAGTTTATGAATGTCCGTCAGCAATGGAAAAAAATGATTAATCAGCCCTCAGTAACCGCCGATGGTCAACGGTACAAGATTTCAGCTAATATTGGTTCTTCAGTGGATATTTCGTCAGCAATAGAAAATGGTGCTGATGGTGTTGGCCTATTTCGAACTGAATTTCTTTATATGAAAAGTGACCACCTCCCAACCGAAGAAGAGCAGTTTAATGCTTATCGCCGAGCTGTTGAACAGTTAAATGGGAAACGGTTAGTGGTTCGGACCTTAGATATCGGTGGAGATAAACCACTTCAATTTATGCCCTTACCCAAAGAAATGAATCCATTCCTTGGGTACCGGGCTATTCGGATTGCTCTTGATCGACCAGAAATGTTTAGGACTCAGCTGCGGGCCTTACTCCAAGCATCCGAGTTTGGGAAGATTAATATTATGTTTCCAATGATTACCACGCTTGAAGAATTACGAGCAGCTAAGAAAATCTATTATGAGGAGCAGCAGAAATTAGCTGTTGATCATCCAGGAATTGGCCGCGATATCCATCTTGGGATAATGATTGAAGTTCCATTAGCCGCGTTAAATGCTGATCGCTTAGCTGCAGAAGTTGATTTCTTTAGCATTGGAACTAATGACTTAATCCAATATTGTTTTGCGGCTGACCGTGGTAATGATTCAGTTTCGTACCTTTACCAGCCGCTAAATCCAACTTTTTTAAAATTAATTAAGCACATTATCGATGCTGGGCATGCTCATAATACAACGGTAGCGATGTGTGGAGAGATGGCAGGAGATCATTATGCGTTGCCACTATTAATCGGGATGGGATTGGATGTCTATTCGATGAGTGCTAGTTCTATTTTACGGACACGTTCAATGATGAAGCAATTAGACAGCAAAAAATGTCAGAAACTCTACCAACAGGCTGTTACAACTTGTGATTCAATGACCGGTGTGAAAAAGTTAGTTCAAGATTGGTTGGTAGCAAACTAAAAAGGATTTAGGAAAAGTAAAGATTTTTCTTAAATCCTTTTTTTATCTCTTGTTAAGAGTAAAATGGCAATAGTTTTGCTGTACTAGGGGGATGTAAAGTTGTGATTAAGCAATACTGGACAAAGCAAAGAATCTGGTTGTTAATTTTTTTAATGGTTGTTGGAATTGGTGCTCTCTTATTTACCAGCCATAATGAACAGTTTTATCAACAACCAATTGCTAAAGTAATCAGCAAAAAAACGCTGAGTAAACAAAGAGTAAAAGACCAGTTTGATAATGTTGACCATCAATATAATCAACAACTCCAAGTAAAACTAATGAATGGCAAATATCGCGGGCAAAAATTAACAGTCCAAAATACATATAGCGATTCGCAACCGATGGATCAACGTTATCGGGTAGGAAATGAAGTATTTTTAACCCAGCTTCGCAAACGAGGCGGAAAACTGACCGCCAATGTTAACGGTTATAAGCGAGACACAGTAATTGTCTTTTTACTTTGGCTTGTTGTCTTGATGCTGCTTCTCCTTATGGGGCGTTCAGGGATGTTTGCATTCTTAAGCGTAGTAATTAATGCTCTTTTGTTTATAATTGCAATTGAGATCGACTTAAAGCAAAATGGTCAGCATATCATGCTGCTTTTTAGCGTTCTTGCCATAATTTTTACGTTTATTAGCTTATTATTAGTTCTTGGTTTTAGTAAAAGGATGCTGGCGACTTTTGCGGCAACAGTTATTGGAACATTTGTTGCCTTGGGAGTAAGTATGCTTGTATTTATGTGGACGCATGAACGGGGGATTTACTATGAATCAATGGAATATGTTACGCAAGTTCCTCGACCGCTTTTCTTAGCTGAAACATTGTTGGGGTCTTTAGGAGCGGTAATGGATGAATCAAGCGATATTATTGCCACACTTTTTGAGTTAAAGCAGTTAAATCCAGCTGTTACCCGCAAACAGTTATTTATCTCTGGCCGCAATGTTGGTAAATCAATTATGGGACCGTTAATAAATGTTTTGTTTTTAATTTTTATGGTGGATACCTTTACTGGTAGTCTTTTGTATATCAAAAACGGTAACTCGTGGGGATATACCTATGCAATGAATATGAGCTTAGGGACTATTCAGAGCCTGATCAGTGGGATTGGAATTGTCCTTTCAGTTCCCCTTGTCAGTCTATTTGGGGCATTATTATTAGGGAAGAAGGTGCAAAGATGACGACAATTACGGGTCTTGGCTTAGTATTGCTAATTTTGATGGTCCTTGTGGGAGGGAAACAGGGCTGGACAGCTTTTTTAAGCTTGCTTCTTAATTTTGGCTTTTTATATTTTGCAATTATTTTAGTCGCGTTTCATGTTCCCCCGTTATTTGTAACGGTAACTATTGGGATTACAATTTTGGCAATAACTATTTTCATGGGGGAAGATGATTTGCGGACAACCGTGACGGCATTTTATGCTTCACTCATCGTGCTATGCTTAATTTTAGTGCTGATCTTTATTGTCGAGCACTGGGCAATGGTGCAGGGCTTTGGAACAGAAGATAGTGATGAGTTAGAAGGGATGTCAATTTTAATTGGAATTAGTTATTTCAAAGTTTCTGTTACTACTACTATTTTGAGTTCACTCGGAGCAATTGCAGAAGCGGCGATGGCGATCTCCTCTGGCCTTACCGAAATCCTTGAGAATCATCCTGAAAGAACTAATCGTCAATTAATTCATAGCGGGATGGCAATTGGGCAACAGATTATTGGAACAACATTTAATACGCTTTTCTTTGGCTTCTTTGGAGGATTCTTAGCACTATTTATTTGGTTCTTAGGTCTCCATTATTCCTTTGGTACAATTATGAATAACAAAATTTTTGTGGCAGAAATGATTGAAATTCTGATCTCTTTCATCGGGGTGCTGATCACTGTTCCTATGACCGCTTGGGTGATGACAAAGCGTCGTAAATCTGTTGTTGACAATTACCCTAAAACAAAGTAACATACGAATAACTTATAAATAGACCTTTAATCGGAGTCCTGTGAGACTTCAAAGGTGCGGATAAATTTTCAATGCTCTTTCCATAGATTTGGATTGAGTAGGGAAGAGACGACTTTGGAGCAGGAATTCCAAGGTCGTTTTTTCTTTAGGAGGATTTATATGGCGCACCGTGATAATGTTGTTTTAGATGTAGATGAACGACCAGCTCCCTGGCAGTGGTTTGGCTTATCTTTGCAACATATGTTTTCTATGTTTGGCTCCACTGTCTTGGTCCCAATTTTGGTAGGATTAAATCCAGGAATTGCTTTATTTAGTTCGGGAGTAGGAACCCTGATGTACTTACTCATTACTAAGCATAAGATTCCGGCTTATATGGGATCGAGTTTCTCATTTGTGGTCCCGATGATGGCCTTAATGAAAACTACTGGTTATCCGGGTATTGCACAGGGGACCATTGCAGTTGGGTGCGTATATTTAATCGTATCAGTAATTGTAACGTTGGTTGGCTCGCAATGGATTGACCGCATTTTGCCACCAATTGTTGTCGGTCCGATTGTTGTTGTAATCGGATTATCATTAGCAGGAACTGCCGCCAAAGATGCTACCATCAATTCGGCTACTGGCCATTATGATTTGCGCTTTTTTGCGGTCGCAATGCTTACGATGGCAATAACAGTTATCTTCAATATGTATTTTAAAGGATTCCTCGGTTTAATTCCGATTTTGATGGGGATTGTCGCTGGTTATATTATTGCGGTCTTATTTGGCATTGTGGATTTTTCTCCAGTTGCGCATGCACATTGGTTTAGTTTGCCAGACTTTCAGATTCCATTTGTTGATTATCATCCCCAATTATACTGGGGTGCGATTTTGAGTATGGCCCCAATCGCTTTTGTTACCATGACAGAACACTTAGGTCATATTATGGTTCTAAACGAGTTGACTGAGCGAAATTACTTCAAGGAACCAGGATTGAACCATACGCTTGCGGGAGATGGGACGGCTTCGATTATTGCTGGTTTCGTTGGCGGCCCTCCCGTAACTAGTTATGGTGAAAATATTGGGGTAATGGCAATTACGCGTGTCCATTCAGTTTACGTTATTGCTGGAGCAGCTGTATTTGCCATCTTCTTTAGCTTTATTGGTAAATTAAGTGCCTTGATTGAATCTATTCCTTCACCAGTTATTGGTGGGATTTCATTCCTACTATTTGGTGTGATTGCTTCTAGCGGATTGCGCGTAATGATTGAAAACAAAATTGATTTTAATGAAAAAAGAAATTTGATGATTTCATCGGTTATTTTAGTAATTGGGATTGGAAATGCCTATCTTCAATTAGGAAAATATCAATTCTCTGGATTAGCTGTTGCAGCTGTCCTCGGGATAATAATGAATTTAATCCTTCCACAAAAAGCCAAAAGTGAAATGTAGTTTGAATTTTTAAGCAGAGTAAGAAAAGGCATCCGACCTCTTACTCTGCTTTTTTCGTATGATAACAAAACAAAAAAATTAAGAGGTCGTGGAAAAAAACAGATTATAAGAAAAAGTTTATCAAGTCTAAGAAAACGCTTTCTTTACACTCTTGTCAATTGATTAGTAGGTATATATAAACCTAATGTTTTTTTGAATTTTAACGAAATTAATGATATATTAACATTCGTAACTTGGGGTAGTTCGTTTTATTTGCAACGTTCATCCAATTTACAAGCCAAATTATTGTTATAAGGAAAGAGGTGGAATATGAATGGGCGGTGATGCTTTAACTTTTAAGCTTTTCGGACTTACGTTCAATACTACGAACATTGTTTCTGGACTGATTATCTACGCAATCGTGTTCTTCACTCTTTACGGGATGTCACGAAAGATCCAAATGAAGCCTACTGGTGCACAAAATGTATTTGAGTGGCTAGTTGACTTCACTAATGGAATTGTGCGAAGCCAGATGCCAGCATCCGAACAAGGTCACTATAGTTTCTTTGCCTTTGTTTTGTTTGTTTTCATCTTCTTTGCAAACCAATTCGGTTTAATTTTCCAATTCCATTGGAACGGAGCTGAGGTGCTTAGAAGTCCAACGGCAGATCCAGTTGTTACGTTAACACTTTCTTTAATGGTAATGGTATTAGCATTCGCTGCTGGAGTAGCACATAATGGCCTTGGTGGATACCTGAAAGGGTACACTAAACCATTTACTTTAATGCTTCCTGTTAACATTATCGAAGACTTTGCTAACTTCTTAACTCTTGGTCTCCGTATTTTTGGTAACATTTTTGCCGGTGAACTTTTAATGAGTTTGATTGCTAATATGGCATTCTCACATGGAATCCTAACTATTATTCCAGGGTTGTTCTTGGAACTAGCATGGCAAGGATTCTCCGTATTTATCGGTTCGATTCAGGCATATGTCTTTGTAACATTAACGACGGTTTATATTTCTCGGAAGATTTCCGAATAATAATCCCTAAGGAGGAATTTTAAAATGGCATTAGGAGCAATTGCTGCAGGACTCGCGGCTATGGGTGCCGCTATCGGTGGTGGTATTGGTGATGGTATCTTAATCGGACATACTGTTGACAGTATCGCACGTCAACCAGAATTACAAAGTAGATTACAAGCAACGATGTTTATTGGTGTTGGTTTGATTGAAGCCATGCCTATTATTGCCATCGTTATTGGCTTCCTTGTTATGAACAAGTAATTATTTTAAGTTTTTTATTTTAAGATAAGGAGGTGTCAATAGATGTTTGTAAACAGTGTGTTAGCTGAATCAAACAGTTTATACATTGGTGACTTGGTATTCTACATCGTTACTTTTATCATCTTAATGCTATTAGTTAAGCATTTTGCTTGGAAACCGGTAACAGATATGATGAAGAAACGTGCAGATAAGATTGCTAATGACATTGATAATGCTGCTCGTTCACGTGAAAGTGCTGAAAAGATGGCTGCAAAGCGACAAGCTGAGTTACAAAGCTCACGGCAAGAAGCTGCTGAGATTGTAAGTAATGCTAAAAAGTCTGGGGAAACTCAGCGAGCACAGATTGTTGAAACAGCGCAAAAAGATGCCCAAGCTCTCAAGCAACAAGCACAAAAAGATGCTGAGCAAGCACGTCGCGATGCATTAAACAGTGCTAAGGATGACGTTGCAAACTTATCTATTGAGATTGCTTCCAAACTCATCCAAAAAGAATTAAAGGCAGACGATCAAAAAGAATTGATCGATTCCTATATCGAAGGGTTGGTAGAACATGAGTCTTGATAAGAAGACAGTTGCTGATCGCTATGCGAAAGCACTGTTTGAATTGGTCGATGCTGATAACGAACTCGATCAAACTTATCAAGAATTGATTGCTTTACGCCAAGTCTTTGAGGACAACGAGGGATTGGACGCCGCACTTGCGGGAGTTCAACTGTCACTTGATGAAAAGAAATCATTGATTAAAGATTTACAGCAAGGTGCTTCAAAGTACGTTGCTAACTTAATTCAAATGGTTTTCGATTACGGCCGTATTGACTGCATGGTCGCAATTATTGATGAGTTTGAACGGCGGTATGACCGTAAAATGAAGCGGATGCATGCTGACGTTACCACAGCGATCCAACTCGATAAACAACAAGAGGATCAACTAAAGGCTAATCTTGCAAAACGTTTTGGTGCTAATGAAGTTACCTTAACAGAACATGTTGATCCAGAAATTTTAGGTGGGGTTATTGTCCATGTTGATAATAAGACATTAGATGGTAGTCTCAGCTCAAAGATTAAGCAAATTCGTCGTTTACTAGTTAGATAAATATATCTTTTTTCAAAGAGGTGAGACCTTTATGAGCATTAAAACTGAGGAAATCAGTTCACTCATCAAAAAACAACTCGCCAACTACCAAGACAAAGTATCTGTCGAAGAAACCGGTACTGTTACCTATGTTGGTGATGGAGTTGCTCGTGCCGATGGCTTAGATAATGCTATGGCTGGTGAGTTGCTCGAATTTAGTAACGGGGTCTACGGAATGGCTCAAAACCTCGAAAGTAATGATGTAGGTATTGTTATTTTAGGGGATTACACAGGCATTCGTGAAGGAGACACCGTTAAGCGGACGGGTCGAATCATGGAAGTACCCGTTGGCGATGCATTATTAGGACGGGTTGTTGACTCATTAGGTCGTCCAATTGACGGTCTTGGTGAGATTAAGACAGATAAAACTCGTCCAATTGAACGTAAAGCTCCAGGTGTTATGGAGCGTAAGAGTGTTAGTGTACCACTTCAAACTGGTATTAAGGTTATTGATGCCTTAGTTCCAATTGGACGTGGTCAGCGTGAATTGATTATTGGTGACCGTAAGACAGGTAAAACTGCCATTGCGTTAGACACTATTATTAACCAGAAGAACCAAGACGTAATTTGTATTTACGTTGCTATTGGTCAAAAGGAATCAACTGTTCGGGCTAGTGTTGAAACCCTTCGTAAGTATGGAGCATTAGATTACACAATTGTTGTTTCAGCTAGTGCTTCAAATCCTGCTCCAATGTTATATATTGCGCCATATGCAGGGGCTGCGATGGGTGAAGAATTTATGTTCAACGGTAAAGATGTTCTTATTGTTTATGATGATTTATCAAAACAAGCGGATGCATACCGTGAACTTTCATTAATTCTTCGTCGTCCTCCTGGTCGTGAAGCTTACCCTGGTGATATTTTCTATACTCACTCACGGTTGCTAGAACGTGCTGCTCGTTTGTCTGATGATCTTGGTGGTGGTTCAATGACCGCCTTACCAATCATTCAGACGCAAGCTGGTGATGTTTCTGCATATATTCCTACTAACGTTATTTCTATTACTGATGGTCAGATCTTCTTAGATTCAGATGAATTCTATGCAGGTCAACGTCCAGCTATCGATGCTGGTACTTCAGTTTCTCGTGTTGGTGGTGACGCTCAGATCAAAGCAATGAAGAAAGTTGCTGGTACTTTGCGTTTGGATATTGCTTCATACAACGAATTAGCATCCTTTGCTCAATTCGGTTCCGACCTTGATGCAGCTACGCAAGCTAAATTGGCTCGTGGTCAACGGACTATGGAAGTCTTAAAGCAGGGATTACATGATCCGCTACCAGTAGAAGAACAAGTTGTAACATTATTTGCTCTTTCACGTGGTTTTATCGATAAAGTCGAAATTGAAGATGTTCAACGTTACGAAAGTGAATTGGCTGCTTACATGCATGCTAACCACCAAGACCTCTACGACACCATCAAGAAGACTGGTAAGCTACCAGAAGGCGATGACTTGCAAAATGCTGTTGCTAAGTTCTCTGAAACATTTCAAGGAACTAAAAAGCAAGCCGCTGAAGAAAAATAGTTAATGATGATTAGTCGAAAGGACGGTGAGATTTAGTGCCAGCTTCACTCGCTGCAGTTAAACATAAGATTGATTCCACTAAGAGTACGCGTCAGATTACTTCGGCGATGCAAATGGTTTCAACCGCAAAACTGAATCAAATTCAACACCACACTCAGACCTACGAAGTATATGCTGAGAAGGTTAAGCAAATGTTGTCTGATCTGGTTAAATCTCACAGCGCAACATCTGCAGCTTCGCAAGATGATGTTTACGCTGCACTGTTTAAAAAGCGCGCAGTTAAAAAGACTGGGGTGCTTGTGATTACGTCTGACCGAGGTTTGGTTGGTAGTTACAACAGTAACATTATCAAGCAAACGTTAGATATGATGGCTAAGCACAATCTTGATAAAGACAACACAGTATTTCTGACGGTCGGTAAAACAGGGACAGAATTCTTTAAGAAGAGGGGAATGAATGTCGTTTACGAATATTCAGGCGTTAGTGATGTTCCTACCTATCGTGAAGTTCACAGTATTGTGAAGACCGCTGTTCAAATGTACAGTGATCAAGTATTTGATGAAATGTATATGGTTTACAGTCATTACGTTAACCGGATTACATCAAATGTTATTGTTCACGATGTACTCCCAATTACTGAAAAGTCATTACTCAATGACGAAAATGAAGCACAAGAAAATACAGAATTAAATAATTCTGATGTAAGTACTGCGCACGTTTCTGCCGAGTATGAATTTGAACCGTCAGATACAGAAATCATTTCTGCATTGGTTGCCCAATATGCAGAAAGTTTGATTTATGGAGCGATTCTTGATGCCAAGACATCAGAACACTCTTCAAGTGCGAATGCAATGCGTTCAGCTACAGATAATGCTGATGACATTATCTCTACTCTCGAATTGCAATATAACCGAGCACGGCAAGCAGCAATTACCACTGAAATTACAGAAATTACTGGTGGTATGACTGCTCAAGAATAATTTTTTCTAACGTAGGAGGAAACAACATGAGTTCTGGTAAAGTTTTACAAGTTATCGGACCAGTTGTTGATGTTGAATTTCCCTTAGACGAAAAACTTCCTGAAATTAATGACGCTTTGAAGATTAAGGAAAGCGATGGTAAGACTTTAACAACTGAAGTTGCCTTGGAATTAGGTGATGGTGTTGTTCGAACAATTGCCATGGACGGTACTGATGGTCTTCAACGTGGTATGGAAGTTGAAAACACTGGCGCATCAATTAGTGTACCAGTTGGTGATGATACTCTGGGACGAGTATTTAACGTCTTAGGGGAACCTGTTGACAACGGACCGAAATTTGGTCCTGATGCAAAGCGGATGCCTATTCACCGCGATGCACCAAAGTATGATGACTTAAACAATGCTACCGAAATTTTGGAAACTGGGATCAAGGTTATTGATTTACTAGCTCCATATGTTCGTGGTGGTAAGATTGGTCTATTCGGTGGTGCCGGTGTTGGTAAAACCGTTTTGATTCAGGAATTGATTCATAACATTGCTCAAGGTCATAATGGTATTTCTGTCTTCACAGGGGTTGGTGAACGTACCCGTGAAGGTAATGATATGTACTATGAAATGAAGGCCTCTGGAGTTCTTGAAAAGACGGCCATGGTTTATGGTCAGATGAACGAACCACCTGGTGCCCGTATGCGGGTTGCCTTAACCGGTTTAACAATTGCGGAATACTTCCGTGATGTAAAGGGACAAGATGTTTTGCTCTTTATCGATAACATCTTCCGGTTTACACAAGCTGGTTCAGAAGTTTCTGCCCTCTTGGGTCGGATTCCTTCTGCCGTTGGTTACCAGCCAACATTAGCTACTGAAATGGGTCAGTTACAGGAACGGATTACTTCAACTAAGAAGGGATCTATTACGTCTATTCAAGCCGTTTATGTTCCAGCTGATGACTATACCGACCCTGCACCAGCTACGACATTTGCCCACTTGGATGCAACTACTAACTTGGAACGTCGATTAACCCAAATCGGTATTTATCCAGCCGTTGACCCATTAGCTTCAACTTCTACTGCTCTTACTCCAGAAATTGTTGGTAAAGAACACTATGAAGTTGCTACACAGGTTCAACACGTTCTTCAACGATACCATGAACTTCAAGATATCATCTCTATTTTAGGTATGGATGAATTATCTGACGAAGAAAAGACAATCGTTGCTCGTGCACGGCGGATTCAAAACTTCCTTTCCCAAAGCTTTAGTGTTGCTTCCCAATTTACAGGTTTACCTGGTAAATATGTTCCATTAAAGGAAACAATTAAAGGCTTTAAGGAAATTCTTGCTGGTAAGTATGATGATCTTCCAGAAGAAGCTTTCCGGTTAGTTGGACCAATTGAAGACGTTGTTGAAAAGGCAAAGAAAATGAAGGCTGAGACTGACGAAGATAGCTCAGAAGACTAGGAGGGATAATTATGGCTGAAAATACTTTTAAGGTCACTATTATTACTCCAGATGGCACCGTCTATGATAATGATAAGGTTACTATGCTCGTTATGAACACTGCTGGTGGACAAATGGGAATCATGGCTAACCACGTACCATTAATTGCTGCACTTGAAATCAGTACAGTTCGAATTAAACATTCTGAAGGCACTGATGAAGTTGCAGCGGTTAACGGTGGGATCATTCAATTTGATGGTCAAAATGCTACAATCGCAGCTGATAGTGCTGAAATGCCTGAAGCAATTGACGTTGAGCGGGCACAGAGAGCTAAAAAGCGTTCTGAGTCTGCAATCGAAGAAGCAAAGAAGAAGCATAACCAGAGCGATTTATCACGTGCAGAAGTTCACCTCAAGCGTGCAATTAACCGTTTGAATGCTGCTTCTAAGCAACGCAATATCTAAGGTATAATATCAAAAAGAGGTTGGAGAAAATAATCCAACCTCTTTATTATTTTAAAGTGTAAACTGCTAAAACGCAGTAGCTGCCTAACTATCTTTACGGGGTGGGACTAAAAACTCGCAAGCAATTTAGTCTCACTTCCTTTTCGTTTAAAAGATCATTAAGCTTTTTTACGAATTAATAATTTAATCATGTGATATGATATGATTGAATTTAGTTTAAAAGAGGGTAATCGATTGCAAATTACAGGATTACGAGCGCTAATAGAAATAATAGTGCAACTGGCATTTGTCTGGTTAGCGTTTTTTGCTATTCAAGGGATACATTTTGAGCATTTTTTTAACCGACCACCACGTACATTGCCTCTACTTATTGTTCTGATGGCTACTGGACTAGGATATTTATGTGCGACATTTTTCTTAAATATCCTAAGTGCAATTGGTAATTTGACATATTTAATTCGATAGTATTTACTGGAGGATCTTATGGAAAAAATTTTTGTTAAGGGCGGTCAGAGGTTAACCGGTCGAGTTAAAGTTGAAGGAGCAAAAAATGCAGTCTTACCAATTCAAGCGGCATCTATTTTGGCTTCTAGTGGAAACATTAAATTATCAAATGTTCCCATTTTATCGGATGTAACGACAATGAATCAGTTATTACGGTTCTTAAATATAAAAGTAGATTTTGATAAAAATAAGCATGTTTTAACAATTGATGCAGCTGACCCTGTATTATCTGAAGCACCATTAGAATATGTTAGCCGGATGCGGGCATCGATGGTAGTCTTAGGCCCCTTGCTAGCTCGGACAGGTCATGCGCAAATTGCGCTTCCTGGTGGATGTGCGATTGGTTCGCGGCCAATTGATTTACATCTTAAGGGATTACGTCAATTAGGAGCGGTTATTGAGCAACACGATGGATACTTAGAAGCACGGGCTGAACACTTAATTGGTGATCATATTTATCTAGATTTTCCTAGTGTCGGTGCAACGCAAAATCTGATAATGGCAGCAACCCTTGCGCAGGGAATTACAACAATTGAAAATGCCGCCAGTGAGCCTGAAATTGTTGATTTAGCAAATATGTTGAATAAAATGGGTGCACGTGTTCATGGTGCTGGAACAGACATTATCCGGATTCAAGGGGTTAATTTCCTTCATGGTTGTGAACATACAGTAATGCCAGATAGAATTGAGGCAGGAACATTTATGATTGCGACAGCCATTACTAATGGTGATGTAGTGGTTGAAGGAGCAATCGCTGAGCATAACACCTCACTAATTGCTAAATTGGAGGAAATGGGGGTGACAGTCATCGTTCAAGAAGACGGGATCCGTGTTCTTGGGACTTCTGTTCTAATTCCCACGAATATTAAGACTCTTCCATACCCAGGATTTCCTACTGATCTTCAACCACAAATGTCCGTTCTCCAGCTTTTGGCAAATGGGACCAGTACTCTAGATGAGACGATTTTTGAGAAGCGTTTTATGCATTTAGAAGAATTACGACGAATGAACGCCGATTTTCAAATTAATGGTCCAGTTGCGGTTTTAAATGGTCCCACGCGTTTTAGTGGCGCTGAAGTAGCTGCCTCTGATTTACGAGCGGGGGCTGCTTTAGTATTGGCTGGGTTAGTTGCTGATGGAATTACCCAGGTTCGTAACCTAAAATATATTGATCGGGGATATTACCATCTTCACCAAAAGTTACAACAATTAGGGGCCAAGATTGATCGAATTGATGTCGAGGATAAAATTAAATTGGCGGTAAAGCCTTCTAAGAATAAAACAAATCAAGATTAAAGATTCGTAAGCGACGTCTATCTGTATCCCTATTTTGTGGTATAATTACGAACGATATTAACGAGTTTAGTGTTAAAACTTAACTAGCTAAAAGGAGAAGAAATTAATGGCAAAGGATATTGGAATTGATTTGGGAACTGCCAATGTTTTGATTTATGTTCAAGGCAAGGGTATTGTTCTAAATGAACCGTCAGTTGTGGCGGTTGATACAAAAACCAATAAAGTATTGGCTGTTGGTTCAGAAGCATACCGAATGGTTGGACGTACTCCTAGTAACATTCGGGCTATTCGTCCATTAAAGGATGGAGTTATTTCTGATTTTGATGTTACTCAAGAAATGCTTTCCTACTTTATTGGTAAACTAAGCGTTAAAGGGTTTATGTCAAAGCCAAACATCATGATCTGCGCACCAACGAATATTACTGAGATTGAACGAAAGGCAATTATTCAAGCCGCTGAACAATCTGGTGGTGGTAAAGTTTACCTTGAATACGAGCCTAAAGTAGCAGCAATTGGTGCTGGATTAGACATTTTTAAACCTCGTGGAAACATGGTCATTGATATGGGTGGTGGTACCAGTGATATCGCCATTCTTTCATTAGGCGATATTGTCTCAAGCCAGTCAATTCGGATGGCCGGTGATAAGATGAATAGTGATATTGCTTCTTATATTAAGAATAAGCACGGCCTAGTAATTGGTGAACATACTGCTGAAAAGATCAAAATGGAACTCGGGACTGCATTACGGGTTGATGATCCTGAAACAATGGATGTTCGTGGTCGTGATGTAGCTACTGGAATGCCAAAGCAAATCACGGTTAATGAAAATGAAATTGAAGAAGCATTGCACGATACGCTTGAACAAATTGTTTCAGCCGCTGTAAATGTATTAGAAACAATTCCACCAGAGTTAGCTAGTGATATTATTGACCGGGGAATAATGTTAACCGGTGGTACTTCTTTGTTAAAGGGTGTCGATCAATTATTCAGTGCTCGTCTAAAGGTACCGGTTGTTGTTTCACAAGACCCATTAGACAATGTTGCTAAGGGTGCTGGTGAAATGTTAGAACGGATGCAAAAGACTGAACGAAAGAAGTAAGTTGAAAATGGTAAGGATTTTATGTGACCTTATACGCTGGTATCAACAAGGCATTTCCGCCCAACGACCATTTCGCGTATGTCGCTTTGCCCCCTCATGTTCACAGTACATGTTAGAAGCTTTACAACGATTTGGTTTAAAGGGGATATTGCTCGGAAGTTGGCGGCTCCTTCGTTGTCAGCCGTTTTCTCGTGGTGGCTATGATCCGGTACCTAATCATTTTACTTTTCGTCGTCAGGGGTAATAATAGTTATTAAGGGTGAAAAAGTGTCAAAGAAAGATAAAAAAGTAGAAGTCAGCGTTAAAGATATTGAACGTCGTAATCAACCGGTTCAACAAATTTTTATTGGAGACCGATTGATTGGTGAAGTTGTAACCGATAATGAACGTTTCAAAGCAATGCTGATAAGTGACCAGAGCGAATTTTATGTTCGTTCTCAAGAAGAGGGATTAGAAATAGTCCTTCAACAATATCATCTTCACCAGCATTAGTTTGGTGAACCATCCTCTTTGATTAATATTTTGTAAAGGAGTTTGGTAATGCAACGTTCGCAAAATGATGTAGAAAGTCGGATTGACTGGGGAATTATATTCTGTGTTCTTTTGTTAGCCTTGATTGGTCTTGCTTCAATCTATGTAGCGGCAGTTCATGATCGGCAGCAAACTAGTGTAGCACGACAGGTTATTACCCAGTTGGTTTGGTATGCGGTTGGAACAATCCTTATTATTGTCATTATGCAATTTGATGCTGAACAATTATGGAAATTAGCACCAATTGTATACTGGCTAAGTGTATTTTTAATGTTCGCAATCCTAGTCTTTTATAGTCGAGCCTATTATGCTAGTACCGGGGCTAAGAGTTGGTTTGCAATTGGACCATTTACGTTTCAGCCTTCGGAAATAATGAAGCCTGCCTATATTTTAATGATGGGGCGTGTTATTACGACTCATAATAACCGATATAGTGTGCATACTGTTGATTCAGATTGGCGATTAATTGGGACGATGTTCTTATGGCTATTACCAATTTTGATTTCGCTGAAGTTTCAAAATGACTTTGGGACTGGGTTAGTATTCTTCGCTATTTTCTGTGGAATGGTCTTAGTTTCTGGAGTTACTTGGCAAATTTTGGCGCCAGCAGCTACGATATTAGTTGTTGTTGGGGGCTCAGCCTTAGCGATGGTAACTAGTTCGGTTGGGCGACAAATACTTGAACATGTTGGGTTTCAAGCATACCAGTTTGATCGGGTTGATACCTGGCTTCATCCAGAACAGGATACAACTAACCAAGGGTATCAGTTATGGCAGAGTATTAAAGCGGTTGGTTCGGGTGGTATTACTGGAACTGGTTTTAATAACTCAAAGGTTTATGTTCCGGTTCGTGAATCAGATATGATTTTTTCCGTTATCGGTGAGAATTTTGGGTTCATTGGTGGGGTTTTATTAATCCTTATCTACTTGTTACTGATCTACTTAATGATTCGAGTAACATTCGATACCAAGAACGAATTCTATGCTTATATCTCAACCGGAGTTATCATGATGATTTTATTCCACGTTTTTGAAAATATTGGAATGAACATCGGTCTATTACCATTAACAGGTATTCCGCTTCCATTTATTAGTGCTGGGGGATCCTCATTAATTGGTAACTTGATTGGGATTGGAATGGTAATGTCGATGCGTTACCATCATCATTCTTATATGTTTAGCAGTAATCGTGAATTTAGATAGTGGGGTCATAAAATGGCAAAAGATTATTTTTGGGTAAAAGAACAAGCAGATGGTACTAAGCGTGTCGGCTTAAACGATGAAGGCCGTGATGAGTTAGGAGAAGTAAGTTTCATCGATGTACCAGCAGTAGGGACAACTTTGAAACAAGCTGACAAATTTATTGCAGTTGAAGCAGAAAAAGCAGTTACCGATGTGGATAGTCCCATTGATGGTAAGATTACCAAAATAAATGAAGCTATTATTGATGATCCGGCTGGATTAAATTCAAGCGATATGGAAAAAAACTGGATTGTTGAAGTTAAATAAAAAATAGGAGACTAGGATTAGGGGAACCTTGATTTTAGTCTCCTATTTAGTATTGGCGGATCTTTCCAGTTCATGTTATACTTAAGGTTCTAGGAAAACGGCTAAGATAAAAATATTTAAGGTGGTATTTATTATGACCAAAAAATTACACATCGCTTTATTATTTGGTGGCAACTCCTCTGAACATGATGTGTCAAAGCGATCAGCACATAATATCTATGATGCTCTTGATAAGGAAAAATATGATGTAAGTCTTTTTATGTTTACAAAGGATGGAATTCTATTAGGCAATGAGGATTCTCAAAAGATCTTTGATGGTGAACCTGAAGACCAAGTGGTAGCAGAAGCATATCAAAAGATGGATATGAGTAGTCCATTAGCACCAATTATGGCCTTAAACGAACAAAAGGAAATTGATTTCTTCTTCCCTGTTATCCATGGTAATTTAGGTGAAGATGGTACAATTCAAGGCCTCTTTAAGCTCCTTAATAAGCCATACGTTGGTTCAAATATTGCAGCTAGTGCGATGTCTTTTGACAAGGATCTTACTAAGAAGATTATTAGTCAAGCTGGTATTCGCAACACCCCCTATGTAGTAGTTACGCCAGAAAACCGGGCTGATTATTCATGGGGCCGGATTGAAGAAAAATTAGGTAATCTCACTTTTGTAAAGCCAGCTAAGCAAGGTTCCTCCGTTGGAATTCATCGAGTTACTAACGCTGAAGAATATGAAAAAGCGTTAGATGATGCTTTTAAGTATGATTACAAGATCTTAGTAGAACAGGGGATCGCTAATCCTCAAGAAATTGAGATTTCAATCTTAGGAAATGAACATCCAATTGCCTCTAAGTTAGGAGCTGTTCGTGTACCTAAGGACGATCCATTCTATGATTACGAAAACAAGTTTGTGGATGCCAGCGGGGTTGTTTTTGAACTTCCTGTTAAATTACCACAATACTTAGTTGATGAAATTACAGATATGGCTTTGAAAGCATACAAGGCATTAGGAATGAAGGGAATGGCTCGGATTGACTTTTTAGTTGACAGCAATAATGTTCCTTATCTTGGTGAACCAAATACATTACCAGGATTTACTAACATTAGTCTGTACCCTCAAATGTGGGAAGTTTCTGGTATTTCATATTCTGACTTGATTGATCGGTTAATTCAATTAGGATTACAAGAATTTGAACGAAACAGCAAGATTAAATACGACTTCCGTAAGCTTGGTACTGAACGTGTTGGTCAAAAGAAATATAACGAAGACTAAAGAATAATTATTTAATGGTTAGGATGTTGTGAAGACAATGTGCTAACTATTTTTATTATTAAAATTATAGCAGGAAGTAAATATTATCATAATGGTATGAAATCCGTGGTTTAGTATTGCAGTAAGCAAAATTTATAATATAATGAAGATACGTAGTTTTTGTAAGCGTTAGAGTAGCTTACAGTCACACTACTTATAGTACTTTATAACCATCGCAGGGGGTGACTTTGAAGGTGGTTATAAGCATTTATTTTTTATAAAATTTATTGTATTTTAAACATAAAAATAGTATTGATTTATTTTTGGCCTATAATAAAAGACCTAGGTAAAACCAAAGTAATTTTTGTTGCTAATGGTGGTATAATACCATTGGCAATGGTACAGTTCATAGAGTACATATTTTATATTCAACAATTATGATTAAGGAAGGTAAACAATGAGACTCCGAGGAGACGTATTAAAACAAATTCGTCGCAAGCGTGGATTGTCCCAAACGGCTTTAGCTGAAGGGATTTGTACTCAAGCGACAATCAGCCTAATGGAAAAACAAAATCGCTTACCCAAAATGGATATTTTAACGGCAATATGTGAACGCTTAAATATTTCTTCTGATCGAATTGTCGAAAATGAAGTTAGTGGAATTAATGAAACATTCAACCAAATCGTTGATAATTTGATTTCACGCAATTTTGAAGATGCTTCAGCGCTTTTGAAGAAGGTTCATGTAAAAAATCTAGAAAGTGATTTTGATAAACAACGTTACTACTATCTAGTAGGAATGGTTCAAGTTGAAAGTAATCAAATTGATGAAGCCATTTTTAATTTTGAACTTGTTTTAACTCAATTTGCTACTACTAGTGCTAATATTTATTTAGCTATGACAACTGCAGGAATGGCGCTTGCTTACTTAAAACGTGGTGATAAAGAACGGGCAGCACGGTTAACTAACCGGTCTGTAAAACTGATTGATAATAAAAAATTGATTGGGAGCCTTTATCAGTGGGCATCAATTGATTGTCAAATTGCAGAATTATATCTGCAACTTGAAGACCCTGATAACGCTATTGAAGTTGCTAATAAGGGAATTGAACTTTGTCGGGAACATGATTCATTATTCTTATTAGATGAACTATATCTTTATATAGGTCGTAGCTACATCCTAAAGAACGACAAGGAAGAAGCTAAAAAGGCTTTAAAGATTGCTGAAAGTCTTAGCATTGCTCGTAATGGATCAGTAGCAGAAGATACAATTCTATTAGAGTTAAAAAATTTAGAAATTTAATTAATATACGTAACTGAAAAACGAAGCTGAGAGATGGTTAAGATGTCTCAGCTTCGTTTTTTAGTATAAATTTAAAGATTTATCCGTATAAATAATTAATAAAAACTTAATTGATTATTAAAGACTAATTTCAGTTTATGTGCATTAAACGAGAATTAGTCTTTTTTATTAGTAAAAAATAAAAATATTTTTCACATGCATAACTGCTTCTAAATACAAGATAGACATGAAATTGTTAAATGTATAAAATGCTTTTTCACAATTGGTTATGATTAATTTTAAATAATTTACTTGATTTATCCGTACAAATATTTTATAGTAATAATTGTTCAATGAAAGCGCGTTCATGTTCATGAAAAACTATTACTTTTTAATTTTTAAGGAGGATGAATGTAATGGCTAAAGCCGAGAAGAAAATATCAAGTGCATTTATCTACTTCTTCGGATCATTTGGGGGCATCCTATTTGGTTACGATATCGGTGTTATGACTGGTGCCTTACCTTTCTTACAAGCTGATTGGCACCTTGAAAATGCAGCTTCTCTAGTTGGTTGGATTACTTCAGCAGTTATGTTTGGTGCAATCTTCGGGGGCGCATTAGCCGGACAGCTTTCTGATAAGTTCGGTCGGCGGAAAATGATTTTAATGTCTGCAATTGTATTCATGGTATTCTCCGTTTTATCTGGTGTTTCACCAGACATGGGCGAAGCAAGTGCCTACTATCTGATTATTGTCCGGATGCTTTTAGGTTTAGCGGTAGGGGCTGCCTCAGCGTTGGTACCAGCTTATATGTCCGAAATGGCACCAGCTAAAGCACGTGGACGTTTATCTGGACTTAACCAAACAATGATTGTTTCTGGAATGTTATTGTCATATGTTGTTGACTTCCTATTGAAAGACCTTCCTGGTGAATGGGCATGGCGTCTTATGTTAGGATTGGCAGCTGTTCCTGCTTTAATCTTATTCCTTGGTGTTCTTCGTTTGCCAGAATCTCCACGGTTCTTATTGCGTAAAGGTGATGAAGCCCAAGCGCGGAAAGTTCTTTCTTACATTCGTAAAAATCCAGCTGAGATTGACCAAGAATTAGCAAGTATTAAAGAAACTGCTAAAGAAGAGCGACAAGCAAATCAAAAGACAAGTTGGTCAACCTTATTCAGTGGCAAGTATCGTTACCTAGTTATTGCTGGGGTTGGGGTTGCAGCCTTCCAACAATTCCAAGGTGCAAACGCGATCTTCTACTACATTCCATTAATTGTTCAAAAGGCAACTGGCCAAGCTGCATCTTCAAACTTAATGTGGCCAATTGTTCAAGGGGTTATCTTGGTTGTTGGTTCCCTGGTTTACATGTGGATTGCTGATAAATTTAACCGGCGGACATTGTTAATGGTTGGTGGTGCTGTCATGGGACTTTCCTTCATTCTTCCAGCCGTTATTAATTGGATGATGCCAAATATGAATCCGATGACAATTGTTGTGTTCTTATGTATCTATGTTGCGTTCTACTCCTTCACATGGGCTCCGTTAACATGGGTGCTTGTTGGTGAAATCTTCCCACTAGCTATCCGGGGTCGTGCCTCTGGTTTAGCTTCATCATTTAACTGGATTGGATCATGGTTAGTTGGTCTTATCTTCCCAATTATGACGGCAAGTATGCCACAAGAAGCTGTTTTCGCGATCTTCGGAATTATCTGTATCTTAGGAGTTATCTTTGTTAAGACTTGTGTTCCAGAAACTCGTGGGCACACTCTTGAAGAAATTGAAGAGCAAGGAACAAACCATGGTCGAGTAAAGGCCAGCAATCCTGAAAACTAGGAGGAATACTCTATGAATTTACGTGAAACAGCGACACAAGTAAAAAATGGTCAGGCTTCACTAGGAATTGAGTTAGGCTCTACCCGAATTAAAGCAGTCTTGATTAATTCAGATTTTGAAACAATCTCTTCTGGGAGCTATACCTGGGAAAACCAATTGAAAGACGGGATCTGGACATACCCGCTGGATCAAGTTTGGGAAGGGATTCAAGCTGCTTATGCCAAGATTAAGGCAGATGTCCAAAGTAAGTACCATGTGAGCTTGGATGAAATTAGTTCAATCGGTGTCAGTGCCATGATGCATGGGTACCTACCATTTGATAAAAATAACCAATTACTTGTTCCATTTAGAACCTGGCGGAATAACATCACTGAGGAATCCGCAGATAAGTTAACTGATTTATTTGATTTTAATATTCCACAACGATGGAGTATTGCTCACCTCTACCAAGCAATTTTGAATAAGGAACCGCATGTTAAAGACATTGATTTCATTACAACTTTAGCTGGTTATGTTCACTGGAAACTTTCGGGTGAAAAAGTTTTAGGAATTGGGGATGCCTCAGGAGTATTTCCAATCGATGATCAAACATTAACTTATCGTCAAGACTTTATTGAAAAATTCAACTCATTACCAGAAGTTGAACAATACCCATGGCAACTTAAGAATATTTTGCCTGCAGTCCTGGTAGCTGGACGCGATGCAGGTCACTTAACTGCTGATGGAGCAAAGTTACTTGATCCAAGTGGGACTTTGCAAGCTGGTAGTTTGATGGCCCCTCCAGAAGGGGATGCAGGAACTGGAATGGTTGGAACTAACAGTGTTCGAAAACGGACAGGAAATATTTCGGTTGGAACTTCAGCCTTCTCAATGAATGTGTTAGATGCTCCATTAAAGAAGCTTCACCGTGATATTGATATTGTTACTACGCCAACCGGTGATCCAGTAGCCATGGTTCATATCAATAATTGTTCTTCTGATATTAACGCCTGGGTTGGATTATTTAGAGATTTTGCTAATGCAATTGGAGCCAAGATCGATACCAATACGCTTTACGAGACCCTATTTGATTCAACGGTTCACTCCGACCCAGATGCTGGTGGATTAATTAATTATAGTTATCTTTCTGGTGAAAATATTACCAAGATTCAGGAAGGACGTCCCCTATTTGTCCGTACTCCAAATAGTAAGATGAACCTCGCTAACTTCTTCCTTACTCAACTCTATGCAGCATTTGCGCCATTGAAGATTGGGATGGATATCTTACTAAATGAAGAACACGTTCAAACCGATGTCATGGTTGCGCAAGGAGGACTCTTTGGGACACCAGTTATTGGGCAACAAGTTTTGGCGAATGCCTTAAATATCCCAATTACAATCATGAATACTGCCAGTGAAGGTGGACCATGGGGAATGGCGGTTCTTGCTAAGTATGCTGAGACGTACGGAAAAGAATCCCTAGCAGATTACCTTGACGAAAAAGTCTTTAAGAATCCAGAAAGTATGACCCTTACACCAGAACCTGCTGGCGTAAAAGGATATGAAAGCTTTATTACTCGTTACCAAGCAGGCTTACCTGTTGAAGCATTAGCTGGTGATGACATTAAAGAACGTGAAGAGAAAGGGAGTAAATAGTACATGTTAGAAGATTTAAAGAAAGAAGTTTATGAAGCAAATATGCGGCTTCCTAAACTAGGCCTTGTTTCCTTTACATGGGGCAATGTTTCAGGGATTGACCGTGAAAAAGGATTGTTTGTTATTAAACCTTCTGGAGTTCCATATGAAGAGATGAAGCCGGAAGACATGGTTGTTGTCAACTTGGATGGTGAGGTAGTCGAGGGTGACTTGAATCCATCCAGTGATACTCCTACTCACACTTACCTCTATAATCACTTCCCAAAGATTGGTGGAGTCGTTCATACTCATTCACCATGGGCAGTAGCGTTTGCAGCTGCACGGATGGATGTTCCAGCAATGAATACCACTCACGCTGATACTTTCTATACTGATGTCCCAGCTGCTGATGCTTTGACGAAGGAAGAAATTGAAGAAGACTATGAAGGTAATACAGGAAAGGTAATCGTTCGTTCATTCAAGGAACGGGGTTTGGACTATGAAGCAACCCCAGCGGCATTAGTAATGCAACATGGTCCATTTACCTGGGGGCCAACACCTGACAAAGCAGTTTATAATGCTAAGGTGTTAGAAGTTGTGGCAGAAGAAGATTATCATGCAATGCAATTAACGCACCAAGACCTTCACTTACCTCAATACTTGTTGGACAAACACTATTACCGCAAGCATGGTGCGAATGCATATTACGGACAAAATAATGCGCATTCAAAAGATCATGCAGCTCACGCTTAATTAATTTGGTAGCTACATTTAAAAACTTTTTTAGGATAAAAGGAGTGTAATCTCATGGATATTAAGAATTACGAATTTTGGTTTGTTACTGGTAGTCAATTCCTTTACGGTGAAGAACAATTAAAGTCAGTTGCTGCTGATGCTGAAGATATTGTTAATAAGTTAAACGAAAGTGGTAAGTTGCCTTACAAGGTTGTCTTCAAGGGTGTTATGACAACTGCTGAAGGAATCACTAAGTTTATGAAGGAAGCTAACTACAATGACAACGTTGCCGGTGTTATGACATGGATGCATACCTTCTCACCAGCAAAGAACTGGATTCGGGGAACTAAGCTTTTACAAAAGCCACTGCTTCACTTAGCAACTCAATACTTGAACAAGATTCCATATGACACCATTGACTTTGATTACATGAACTTAAACCAATCAGCTCATGGTGACCGTGAATATGCTTACATTAACGCTCGTTTACAAAAGCATAACAAGATTGTTTACGGCTTCTGGGGAGATGAAGAAGTTCAAGAAGAAATCGCTGACTGGCAAAATGTTGCGGTTGCTTACAACGAAAGCTTTAACATTAAGATTGTTCGTTTTGGTGATACAATGCGGAACGTTGCCGTTACTGAAGGTGACAAAGTTGAAGCCCAAATGTTCCTTGGCTGGACTGTTGACTACTGGCCAGTAAGTGACTTAGTAGAATATGTAAATGGTATCAGTAAAGAAGAAATTGATGCTGCTTACAAGGACTTAGCAAGTCGTTATGAAATGGTCCAAGGTGATAATACTAAGGAACACTATGAACACTCAGTTCGTTACCAACTTCGTGAATATCTTGGTTTGAAGAAGTTTATGGATGAAAAAGGCTACACTGGCTTTACCACCAACTTTGAAGACTTGCATGGCCTTGAAGAATTACCTGGGTTAGCAGCTCAATTATTGATGCGTGATGGCTACGGCTTTGGTGCTGAAGGTGATTGGAAGTCTGCCGGAATGGATCGCTTATTGAAGATTGCTGCTGATAATGTTGCTACTGCCTTTATGGAAGACTACACATTAGACCTTCGTTCAGGTCACCAAGCAATTCTTGGTTCACACATGCTTGAAGTTGACCCAACAATTGCTTCAGATAAGCCACGAGTTGAAGTTCACCCATTAGACATTGGTGGTAAAGATGACCCAGCACGGTTAGTATTTACTGGTCGTGAAGGTAAGGCTGTCGATGTTACCCTTTCATACTTCAACGATGGTTACAAGGTTATTGGTTACTCAGTTGATTGTCATAAGCCAGAAGCTGAAACGCCTCATCTTCCAGTTGCTAAGCAGTTATGGACACCAACTGTTGGCTTAAAGGAAGGTGCTGAACGTTGGATGCATGCTGGTGGTGGTCACCACACAATCTTGAGTTTCAGTTTGAAACCACAACAAATTAAAGATCTTTTCGGAATGTTAGATGTTAAAGTTGATTTTATTGAATAGTTAATTCAAATTAAAAATCCTCAAAATGGTTCTACTCGGCAAACCTCGAGACGAGTAGAACCATTTTTTATCAGGAGCTGGAAAAATAAAAACTGAAAAAGAGAAAATGCTAGCAGGGGAAGCTTTTAACGTTTACGATCCCGAATTAGTTAAAGAGCGTCAATATGCCCGTCAATTAGTTGAGCGATTTAATGCTCTTGGCGAGATGAACCCGACTGCAAGCAATACTGTGATTCGTCAATTGTTTGGACACGTTGGCGAAAAGTGTGAAGTTCATCCGCAATTCAAATGTGATTATGGTTATAACATTTATGTAGATGATGATTTTTTCGCTAATTATGATTGTGTCATGCTTGATGTTAGTCCAATTCGGATTGGGAAGCATTGTTTATTGGGACCGCGAGTGCAGATTTATACTGTTAATCATCTCTTGAACCCACGATTACGGCGCAATGGAGCTTACGGTCAAAGTAAGGATGTCACTATTGGGGATAATGCGTGGATTGGTGGCGGGGCAATTATTTGTCCAGGTGTAACTTTGGGTAATAATGTAATTGTTGGTGCTGGAAGTGTAGTGACAAAGTCGTTTGGTGATAATGTTGTTATTGCGGGTAATCCAGCACGGATCATTAAAGAGAATCCATATGTAGAATAATTGATTATTTCCCAGGTTATTTTTAATGCAAAAAGGGAACTAAGATATGGTCATGTGACGGCCGTTATCTTGGTTCCCTTTATCATTCTTAATATTTAAGGTTATATTCGTAAACTAGTGCTGGTTCTTTACCTACGCGTGTAAAGTTATTTAAGTTATTAATAGCAGTCATTTCCTCGTCGCTTAATGTGAAGTCATAGATGTTAATATTTTGCTTGATTCGCGCTTCATGAACTGACTTCGGAATGAAGGCGACCCCGCTTTGCAATTGCCAGCGGAGGACAACTTGAGCAGCAGACTTATGATGGTTAGCAGCGATCTTATTGAGGGTTGGATTGTCGAGGATGGTTCCACGCCCAAGCGGACTCCACGCCTGGGTAACAATATCATGTTCCTTATCGTATTGGAGCAATGGTTGTTGGTTTAGGCGAGGATGACGTTCGATTTGATTAATAACGGGCATCTCATGCGCTTGAGTAGCAAGATACTGAAGGTGAATCATTTGATAGTTACTAACACCGATTGAACGGGTCAGACCTTCCTTTTTTAATTCTTCAAGGGCTGCCCAAGTGTCAAAGAAAGCTCGTTCAATTGGCCAATGAATAAGCAGAAGGTTAACATAATCGAGTTTCAACTTTTGAAGGGAGTCTTTAATAGAGGTGATTGTTTGCTTAAACCCTTGATTAGGTTCCGATACTTTTGTGGTAATGAAAAGTTCCTCACGGGGTAAGCCAAGCTCCTGTAAAGCGTTCCCGACCTCTGCTTCGTTTTTATATAATTGCGCGGTATCAAAAAGACGATAGCCAGCATTATAGGCATACTTTATCGCGGAGGTAATCGTACTTTGATCAGTGATTTTATATAAGCCAAATCCTTCTTGAGGCATTGATTGACCATCAGCAAGTAATAATTGTTTTACTTCATTATTCATTGGTATTCTCCTTTGTAATAAGCGGAGCAGTCGATTGTCCCTTAATTATTGTTGGGGTATAAACTTTTGAAGTGACTTCTTCGCCTGCAATCATTTTTAAGATCATTTTCCCAGCATCTTCACCTAGTTGACGTTTGGGGTGATTAGCTGTAGTGAGGCTAGGGGAGATAATTTGTGCCATTTCATAGTTATCAAAACCTATTACTGAAATATCAGTCGGCACTTGTTTTCCCTGTTTCTGAAGATGACTAATAACTCTTGTTGCAAGGCGGTCATTATAGCAGGCAATAGTAGTAATATCATTATTACTATTAAGCATCATATCGATTTTTTTAATAATATCTTCGTAATTTTCGCTCGATTGGTACATAATAACATTTGATTTAGTGGTGGGGATATTATTATCTTGATATGCTTTGATCATTCCAGCCATGCGGTCAACCCCTTGTTGATCATCGATTTGGAATACTCCTAAAATATTAGTGTGCCCAAGACTGAAGAGGTATTTCACTAAACCCTCCTCTGCTTCCCGATCTTTTGTCAGTAAAGAAGGAAAATCAAAGCCAGGATAAGTGGAGTGAAATAGGATTGTTGGAATTTTATATTTCTGGACTTGACGATAAAGGTCTAAGTTAGGATTAGGCATGGCGCTTTCAGTTGGCTCAATAATTAATCCAGCAATTTGAAGATCCAA
Source organism: uncultured Lactobacillus sp. (assembly GCA_946487795.1). GTDB lineage: Bacteria > Bacillota > Bacilli > Lactobacillales > Lactobacillaceae > Limosilactobacillus > Limosilactobacillus kinnaridis. Next base: position 52,626 of record CAMLUN010000001.1, read on the forward strand.
CATATTTAAGATTGTTTGGCGTTCACGTTTATGGTCATTAAGCGTATTCCCAACGATCATTGAGTAACCTTGTTCTGTTACTATACTATCAATTCCGGAAATGATTGGAGGAAAGATATAGTCAGCCATATGAGTGCTGATTACCCCAATGATTTTATTCTTTTCACTTTTTGTCCAATCACGTTGCCAGTCTTGAACAAACATCCCACCACCTTGAATACGGTAAATATAGTGCTCGTTTTCAAGGTCACCAACAGCGCGACGAATTGTATAACGTGACACATTAAAACGCTTCATTAAGGCACTTTCGGTTGGCAGTTTTTCATTGATTTTATATTTTCCATCAATAATTTCGTTTCGTAAAGTTTGCTTTACTGTTTCATATTTCACTTCCAATGCTTTGCGCTCCTATCTTAATAAAAGTAGTTTTGAATAATAAAAAATGCTCCATATAATTAGCAACCTGCTAACGCCTATGAAGCATTTGATTGATTTTATCTTGATATTAGAACCGACGCTTCTTTGGATTTTCGATTGGCTTGTTATCCAAATCGGTCCGTACTACTAGAACATCACAAATTGCTGTTCGGGTAACAAATTCGGTAACAGAACCGATCAAAATTCGTTCAACAGCGTTTAGCCCAGTAGCACCAATCATGATGAGGTCAGCACCCATTTCCTTTGGCATATCCCGAGCAATAATTGTCTTTGGAGCACCATATTCAATGGAGTAACTAGCATTTTCAACACCGTGCTCTTTAGCATAGTCGATGTACTTGTCTAAAGTCTTCTTTGCAGTTTCTGTAACTTGCTCAACCATTGAAGTATCGAAACTAGAAATGTTTTGGAATGCACGTGTGTCAACAACGTGAAGTAAACGTAATTCAGTGTCTGCACCATTACGTTTTGCTACAGCGACAGCTTTCTTAAAAGCCAATTCAGCTTCTTTAGAACCATCAACAGGAACTAAAATGTGTTTGTATTCTTGTGCCATAATTGTAGTGCCCTCCTGAAATCTTTATATTATATACTTATTATACACTTTTTCACTATTGAGCGTAAAGCGCCTACGAAACATTACTTGCGATGATTTATGCGAAAATCAGCAGTAATTGCGAAAGTCATTAATGTTTCGCTGACACAGCCAATGATTACCATAATAACTAGGAATCCAGTATTGTTTGTCCATCCAGAAATGATACTTAAAATACCGACGATGGTCATCACAATCCCCCAATTTTTTAATTGTGGAGCTAAATATTTGCTTTTAGTAGGGTCAAAAACAAGAAACGGTTTATGGATGTGAGTTAAGAGAAAGATTCCTTCAAAAAGAGCAATCAAACCAAACAGGGTCATTAGAAGTGGTAACAACATAAAAATCTGTCCTATCTATAATGAAATTAAAATGAGGGTGAGAAAAAGCAAAAGTCTTTCTCACCCTCACTGAATATGTACGAAAACTCCGTTGGTGCCGTTAATTGTCATTCAGTGTTGACCTGTGTTTAAGACAGGTGGGACACGGCTGCCTAATATTCAACTACCAAGTGTAAAGGCATGTTGTCCAAAAGGCAATGCACTAGTCCCAAAGTAATAAGACTGTAAGGCAAACCTGCGTTTAGACAACGCGTACACTACAGAGTTTTCACTTTTATAATAGCATTTTTAAGTTGTTGGTGCAATTATTTGCTCGGGTGATATTTACCTCGTAAAGTATATTGCTGGGCCTTCCGTAATTGCCAATATTGCCGGCCTAAACTGGCTTCAAAACGACCATTATTTTTTGGCTGGTAATATTGAGCATCTTTGATTCGGTCAGGTAAGTATTGTTGAGCTACCCAATCTTGGGGATAGTCATGAGGGTAATCATAATCTAGTCCATGGCCTAACTTAGCAGCTCCTTTATAGTGGGCATCTTTAAGGTGAGCTGGAACGTCACCAAAGCCACCTTGCCGAACCTGAGCAAGAGCTTCGTCAATTGCATTAATTCCCGAATTGGATTTTGGTGACAGGCATAATTCGATGACAGCATCTGCTAAGGGAATTCGTGCCTCCGGAAAGCCAACTCGTTCTGCCGTTTGAACTGCCGTAACAGCTCGTTGTACAGCAGGCATATTGGCGAGCCCGATATCTTCGTAGGCTGTGATCATTAAACGTCGTGCAATAATAGGCAGGTCACCGGCTTCAATTAAACGTGCAAGATAGTGGAGGGCCGCATCAGTATCTGACCCGCGAATAGACTTTTGAAAGGCTGAGATGACATCATAATGAGCATCGCCATCTTTGTCAGCGGATAACGCCTTTTTCTGGACGCTTTCCTCAATAATCGGTAGCGTAAGATGTATTTTCCCATCTTCACTTGGATCAGTTGATTTGGCCGCAAGTTCTAACCCATTTAATGCACTTCGAAGATCACCATTGGTCGCTGCTACTAGTTGGTCCTCAGCATTTTCTTCAAGGACTAATGGTAAATTACCTAAGCCGCGTTCCTTATCAACCAATGCATGCTGGATAGCAATCTTCATCTCATCAGTCGAAAGCGGGTGAACCGGAAAAATTTGGGTTCGGCTACGGATTGCGGGATTAATGCTGATATATGGATTTTCTGTTGTCGCCCCGATAAGGATGATTCGTCCATTTTCGAGGTGCGGAAGAAGAAAATCTTGTTTTACTTTATCTAACCGATGGATTTCATCGAGTAGTAAAATCACCGTTCCGCTCATCTTAGCTTCTTCTGCGACGATTTGTAAATCCTTTTTTGTATCAGTTGCCGCATTTAGTTTTCGAAAAGCATATTTAGTTGAACCAGCAATCGCACTGGCAATGCTGGTCTTACCAGTTCCGGGAGGACCGTATAGAATCATCGAAGAAAGCATTTTCGCTTTAACCATGCGCGAGATGATTTTACCTGGTCCGACAAGGTGTTGTTGACCGACCACTTCATCTAACGTTCGCGGCCGCATTCGATAAGCAAGTGGTTGTTGCATATATTAGCCACGATCCTTTCTATGGAAGAGATGGTGGAAAAAGCTTTGGTGTTGATCATTATTTTTTTCAGCCGTACTATTATTTGAATTTACCAGATTAGGATATCGTTTTTTGACGTCGACTGGTGATTGGTAAACAGCTGTTTTTGCCGCCACGACAACTGCTAATGAATCCGGGTCAGTTTTATATTCTGGATCAGTTTTTAATGTAAACTGGGCATTATCTTTAGCAGCAGTTTGAATGTATGGATGAATTTCGTCGTGAGGGAGATTACCGTTGATAAAAACAAGGTTACCAATTCCACGATCTAACTCGGCAGTTAATGCCTTTGTCCAATCTTGTTCCTGTAGTTCTTGAACACTAATTGTTAGACAGACGCGTTCACGGAATGTTCCGAGATATTTTCGCTGTTCATCGGGCTTGATTTTTGGTGTACCGTAAACAGCATTGTCAATTCGCTGTTGAGCAGCACTTTTTTCTTGTTCAGACATATTGAACGCCTCCTTATCATGCAATTGTAACACGAAATGCAGAAAACTATATTTCTTGATAATATTATAATTTTTGTTATATCATGACTATGAAGAAACATAAAGTAGGCTAACATATAAGGGAAGTGATTATTATGTTTAGTGCAGTATTTTGGGTTTTAGCATTTTGGTTTATTGTCAATCTAGTCTGGACAATTGCGCGCCTTAATAATCGGATGATGTCAAGAACGTTTGCCTGGATAAATGTAGTGGCAGTAGTAATTGGCTTTTGGACGTTTTACGCTGCCAGCAATGGCGGGGGCGGAATTGCTCCTTGGTTTCGGTTGATGAATTGGACTAACATTGTTCTTGCCATTTTTCAATTTTATAATGGATACCGCCCACATCAATATAGTAAAAAATCATAGCTCTAATTAAAAAGCTTATAAAAAGGCGAGGCTGAGAGAAAACTTTTGTTTTCTCTCAGCCTCAACTGCTTTTATGAACAATAGTAAGATAACGTGGAAAATAACCACAAGGCTCGAGTCTAAGTACGAACGATAATCAGCCCGTGCCGTGCTAATCATCGTCCTAGCTTAGCCAACCGCCTTGTCGAGGAGGTTATTTTCCACTCGCCTTTGGTGTTTTATTTTACAATTTCACAGAATTCGATTGTTTCACTGTTAGGGCCTTCAATGTTGAAGAACTTAATTCCCTTATCCCAGAAGTCAAGGTGTTGAACTTCATTGTCCTTTAGTTTAAAACCTTCAGCTTTAGCAGCCTTGAAAGCCGCGTCCGCATCACTAGTATTAAGGGAAATGTGGTTAATAGCACCCGTTTCGTGAACGGCACCGTCACCAGTCCAAATTTCTAAAGTGAGGTGGCCATATTGCATGAAAACAACTTCATTTCCCTGGTCATCAGTATCAAATTCACCAAGCTTCTTGAAACCAAGCTTTTCCCAAAAAGCAATTGTTTTTGCCATATCATCGGTTGGAATCCCAATGTGTTGTACATCGTCAAAGTAACCTGCTAAACTCTTGTTAAATGCCATAATAAAATCACTCCTGTATAAATTTTAATTACCAATATCAAGTGCCTGGTGCTTTAATTTAGGGAAGATATAACGGTCTGCCCAACCAGTAATTGCACCTTGGAAGGCAAGGGCAAATAATGTTCCTAATCCAAAGTTGTAAATACCGCCTTGCATGAATGCAGCGATAATTGCCATAATTGTTGGCGGAATGTATGATAACCACATCGCAATTGTTGCGTTACCATGGCAATAACGGAAACGAATAATTTGGAAAAGGTCATCAGCGGGGTGTAACACGAGGTTGACACGCTGATAAATTGAAATGGCGGTTCCGATGAAAGCAACCCCTAAGAAGTTAATGAAAACATATAGGATAATCATCGGTAAGGTAGTAGCGTCCGGCATAATTCGGTTAAAGATGTCAGAGAACCACTGGATAAAAATAGAAAATGGCAACATGAAAATAAAATTACCACCAATTCGTCGCCAGTCCCACTTATGCATCAAAATTGCGTTGAGGACAGAAGTTAACATCCCTAAGACCATGAAAGCCCAGAAAAGGGTCATTGAATTGTTCCCTAAAATGGCAATCCCTAGGTTGTTTTCTGCGGCTGTCCAATAAGCGGAGCCAAGAAATTGTGGGTGGACATGTGAACTTGTAACAAGTGTTAGGACGTTCCCCATTGAGTTAATAACAATTGACAGTGCAAAGTATGCCCAACTAGCAGTTAATGAAATTGTTCGCTCGGCAACTTGACCTTGTACTGGAACTTTTTCTTGTTCCATTTATATTCTCCCTTCCAACTTGACCAATCATTTGGTGAAGTTATTCACTTTCTCTCTACGATGAATTAATTTACAACCATCAAAAAAGCTTGTCAAGCGCTTCATAAGCTGAAATAACGGGATTTATCCTATACCAAAATTATTGAAACGATTTACTGAAAGCGCAATCATTAAGCGGGCGTAGGAAACATAAATCTAATTAGACCAATTAGCTGAAAAAGCTTACAAAAAAATTTTGAAAGGATGAGATATGTGAAAATAATCATTTCTCCAGCACGAACAATGCAAGTTGATACTGACTCCTTACTTTACAAAGATTTGCCAGAATTTCTTCAACAGACAAAAGACATTTTGGGGTGGATGAGGAGTTTATCTTATGATGAGTTACACAAAGTATGGGGAAATTGCAGCTCGCGTTTAGCGATGAAAAATTATCAATGGCTCCAACAAATGGATCTTCAACGAAAGCTGACGCCAGCGATTATTGCCTTTACTGGTTTGCAATATCAATATATGGCGCCAAGTGTTTTTTCGGAGGATGGGCTGAAATACGTTCAAGACAATTTACGGATATTATCAGGATTTTATGGTATTTTACGGCCGTTTGATGGAATAATACCTTATCGCTTAGGGATGGGTGACATGGCGCCAGTGAATGGATATAAGAATCTTTATGACTTTTGGGGAGAACAACTTTATCATGAACTCTATAAAAATGATGATTTAGTAATTAGCTTAGCCTCGGTCGAATACGAAAAGGCAATTACTCCTTATCTACAAACGCACGATCGATTTATCAAATGTATTTTTGGCGAAGAAATAGATGGAAAGATAAAACAAAAAGCAACATTAGCTAAAATGGCTCGTGGGAACATGGTGCGATATTTAGCAGAAAACCAAATTCAAACAATTGAAGGCGTCAAGCAGTTTAATATCGGCGGTTACCATTTTCGGGAAGATCTGTCTACTGATGAAAAATTAGTTTTCGAACTGGTAAAGTAAAAGTAATCATATTATTTGCCAATCTTTTTGAATTGTCTTATAAAAGAATTGTATACAAAACTATCAACAGTGCACTGATTCTATTAAATTTTTAATGATAGAAGGGAGCCAAATTATGGTAGGCGATTCTTTAAATAAGACAGGTGCCAATTTATTAATCAAGGCCTTGCAAGAGAATAATATTAACCGGATGTATGAAATAGTTGGAATCCCGGTAACCGATTTAGCGCGGCTCGCTGGATTACGCGGAATGAAATATTATGGTTTTCACCGTGAAGATTCAGCAGTTAATGCCGCCGCGGCAACTGGTTACTTAACGCAAAAAACTGGCGTTACATTGACTGTTTCAGCACCCGGTTTTTTGAATGGATTAACAGCTTTAGCTCAAGCTACTAAGAATTGTTTTCCGTTGATTATGATTTCAGGTTCGTCTGAACGCCATATTATTGACTTATCACAGGGCGATTATGAAGGTTTTGACCAATATAATGCGGCAAAACCCTTCTGCAAAAAAGCTTATCGGGTTGATCGAGCAGAAGATATGGGATTAGCTGTTGCAAGAGCAATTCGGACAGCAGTTTCAGGCCGCCATGGTGGTGTTTATCTTGATATTCCAGCTGACACAATTGTTCAAGAAGATACTGCTGATCAATCTAATTTTGGGGTTTATAAGTTAGTTGATCCTGCCCCTAAACAGGTACCTAATGATGAAGCAATATCACGAGCGGTTGATTTAATCAAGAATGCCAAAAAGCCCCTTATTATTTTAGGAAAAGGAGCTGCCTATAATCAGACCGAAAAACAAGTGCAACAATTAGTAGCTGAAACGAATATTCCATTTTTGCCAATGTCGATGGCAAAAGGGTTAATTCCAGATGATAGTCCTCATTCTGCTGCAGCGGCTCGTTCTCTTTCACTACGAAATGCCGATGTAGTAATTGTAATTGGTGCCCGTTTAAACTGGATGCTTTCATATGGGGATGCCCCACAATTTAACCCGCATGCAAAATTTGTTCAGCTAGACATCGATGCCACGCAGTTTGATTCCTCACAGCCAATTAGCGCCCCGCTCCAAGGAGATCTTAAGTCGATTTTAGGTAAGTTGGTTCCGGCGCTATTGGCAACTGGATATCAAGCGCCCACAGCATGGTTAGAGCAAATTGCGCAAGATACTGAGAAAAATGACAAAAAGTTTGCGCAACGAATTGCTAATGGTAAAGTAGCACAAAAATTTGGCTATTATGGAGCGATTGCGCCTATTGCTGAATACTTCCAACAACACCCAGACACCTATCTAGTCAGTGAGGGGGCTAATACGCTTGACATTGGACGCGATATGATTGGAATGCAGCTCCCCCGTCATCGGCTCGATACGGGAACTTGGGGCGTCATGGGTGTTGGCCTTGGTTCGGTGGTTGAAACAGGAAAACATGTTGTTGCGCTTGATGGCGATAGTGCATTTGGTTTTGATGGGATGGAGATTGAAACGATTTGTCGATATAAGTTGCCGATTACGGTCGTTATTATCAATAATGGCTGAATTTATAACGGGATCGGCCAAGTTGTTCCCAATCAACTTGGGCCAACTACTCTTGATCCAACTGCAAGGTATGATTTAATGGCTAAGGCCTTTGGTGGCGATAATTATTTTGTAAGTAATTACGATGAGATGAAAAATGTCTTTGCAAGAGCTGTTAACTCGGGACGCCCAAATATTATTAATGTTCAAATTGCACCATCGATGGGGAAAGAATCTGGCCATATTGGGAATCTAAATCCAAAGCTTAATTTACAACCACTTGAAGAAAATGAGAGGAGCCATCATAATGACTGAACAAAGTGAAAATGCACCATTAAAAGGAATTAAAATTGTGGACTGGACACAGGTTCAATCGGGGCCTTCCTGTACTCAGCTTTTAGCATGGCTAGGAGCGTGATTAAAATTGAACGGACTAATACCGGAGACCCAACTCGTAATGAGCTGCTTGATATTAAAGATTCATGGAGCCTTTATTATTTACAATTAAACGCAAATAAAAAATCATTAACTCTTGATATTAAAACCCCAGAAGGCCAAAAAATAATGTATGACTTACTCAAGAAGGCTGATGTCTTTGTGGAGAATATCAGGCCTGGTGCGGCGACTAGGGCAGGTTTTGGCTGGGAAAAAGTACACGAATTAAATCCACGTTTAATCATGGCCTCCTTAAAAGGATTTAATAAGGGATCACGTTTTGCCAATGTAAAAGCCTTTGAACCTGTTGCACAATCTGCTGGTGGTGCGGCTTCGGCAACGGGATGGAATGAAGGAAGTGCAAATATCCCAACACAGTCAGCAGCGGCATTAGGAGATTCTAATTCTGGAATGCATTTAACGATTGCAATTTTAGCTGCTTTGCTACAACGAGAGCACCCCGGTAAAGGGAGCTATGTTTATCAGTCAATGCAGGATGCGGTTATTAACCTCTGTCGAATTAAATTGCGGGATCAATTGATGTTAGATAATCTCGGAGCATTGCCATTTTATGCAGTCTATCCTAACTATAAATGGGGAAAAACAATTCCTAGGTCCGAAAATAGTGAAGGTGGACAAGTGATTGGCTGGACTTATAAGGCAAAAGGTTGGGAAACGGATCCTAATGCCTATGTTTATATTGTTATTCAAAATAAAAACAAAAGTTGGGAGACAATTGCTAATACGATGGGTCATCCTGAATGGGCTACTGATGAACGATTTAAGGATTGGGAACATCGCCAGCTCCATAAACAAGAAATTTACCCATTGATTGAATCATATACCAAGAATTACGATAAGTATGAGTTAACTAAAAAACTTGAAGAGGCTGGTATACTAGTCGGCCCGGTTTTAGATTGGCATGAACTCGAAAATGATCCAGATTTAAATGAAGATGGTACCTTGGTTAAGATTAATCAGGGAGGAAATCGCGGCGAATTTAAGACGGTGGGGATGCCGTTTACAATGTCAAACTATAAACCAACCTATAAACGAGTCCCAGATCTTGGTGAAAATAATAAGGAGATTCTATCTTCGCTTGGTTATGATCCGGAACAAATTGAAGAATTAGTAGCTAAGGGCGTAATCTCAAAAGTAGAAAAGCCTCATAATCCGCGGACAAAAGTTATTAAGGATTAACTGTGATTTATGCTGATAAGAGAAAAGAGATTGGAAAATTGAATTTTTCAGTCTCTTTTACATCCTTAAAGCTATCTTAGCTTTCTGCATTGTTCGCTTTTTGCGGATATTTATATTAGTTTTTAGGTTGATTTTAGAATTATTTGTGACATAAAACGAATATTGGTGTTGAAAATCCGATGATTATATGCAATAATCACACTATCATATTTATTTGGGGTGTGTATTTTGGAAGAAACACGAACAATCGACTTTTTCGACCGAACTTTTCATTTGTCAGAGAATAATACGAACATTAAGCAAGAATGTTTAGCTGGATTGACGACTTTTGTTTCAATGGCCTATATTCTTTTTGTTAATCCAAGCGTTTTAGGGGTAGCCGGAATGGATAAAGGGGCGGTTTTTACTGCAACTGCTTTATCAGCAATTATTGGCTGCTTTTTGATGGGAATTTTGGCTAATTATCCAATTGCGATTGCTCCGGGATTAGGTGATAATGCTTTCTTCACTTATTCGGTTGTATTAGCAATGGGAATTCCGTGGCAAAAGGCAATGGCTGGTGTTTTTGTTGCCTCTGTCTTGTTTACGATCTTGTCTTTCCTTAAAGTGCGGGAGATTGTAATTAATGCTATTCCTAAAGACTTGAAATACGCAATGGCTGCGGGGATAGGAATATTTATCTCTTTTGTTGGTTTGCAGGGTGGTGGAATCATTGTTTCAAGTAAATCATCACTAGTTGAATTAGGATCGCTGACGGTTCCTACAACCTGGATTACAATTTTTGGAATTTTCTTGATTGCAATTTTAATGGTCAAAAAGGTCCCAGGAGCAATTTTTATCGGTTTAGTTGCAACAACGCTTCTGGGTTTATTAACGGGATTGGTTAAGATGCCGGATCATTTAATTTCAATGGTTCCTAGCTTAGAACCGACTTTTGGAGTGGGAATTAAGTTCTTGTCAACAATGACTGATCCAAAGATGTGGGCTGTTGTCTTAATCTTCTTATTGGTAGCTTTCTTTGACACTGCTGGAACCTTAGTTGGGTTAGCCCAAGAAGCAGGATTAATGAAAGATAATAAAATGCCCCGGATTGGTCGAGCTTTGATGGCCGATTCGCTTTCGATGTTAGGAGGGGCGGTAATGGGAACAACCCCAACTTCTGCATATGTTGAATCTTCAGCTGGTATTGCGGTTGGTGGGAAAACTGGTCTGACTGCGATTGTAACAGGAACTCTTTTCATTTTAAGTATGGCTTTTTCTCCTTTGCTTGAAGTTGTTACTACTCAAGTGACCGCCGCTGCTTTAATTGTGGTCGGAGTATTGATGGTTTCCGCCTTGAAAGATATCGAATGGGATAAATTTGAAATTGCACTGCCGTCATTCTTGGTTGCTATTGGAATTCCGCTAACTTATAACATTTCTTATGGGATTGCATTTGGCTTTCTTACGTATCCAATCTTGATGGTTGCTGCAGGACGTCGCAAAGAAGTAAATGTTGTAATGTGGAGCATGTTTTTTGTTTTTATTGCATTACTGTATATTTTGAATGTTTTGCCAAAATAAAAAGGGATCTAAGCAAGTTGTTATGCTTGTTTAGATCTCTTTATTAATTATTCTAAGGTTTAATGAGTGAAACCATACTTTTTAAGCTCAGTTGTTTTATGTCCTACTAATGTTGAATTATTTAAAGCTTCGATATCGCGCTTCATATCATCAATAAATTCGTGAGCTCTACTCATTCCGAAATCAGCACGACATACTATTCGTTGTACTTCAATTGTATCTAAGTTCTTTGGAAATGGGTAAGCAGGAACTTGCCATCCTTGCATACGTAATCTATCAGCTAAATCATATAACGACCAGTCTTGTGCAGTTAAGTTTTTTAACTTGTAACAAATAATTGGAATTTGAGAACCATCATTAACCATTTCGAATATACCCATTTTTTGGATTTCTGTTGCTAGGTAAACTGCAACATCATGAGTACGTTTTTGACTCTTTTTATATCCTTCAAAGCCAAAACGAACGAAATTGTAGTATTGCCCAATTATTTGTGGGGCATTGCGTGAGAAATTAATTGCCATTGTTGGTAATTCTCCTCCTAAGTAGCTAACTTTGAAAATTAGCTTGTCAGGCAGGAATTTTTTATCACGCCATAATACCCAACCAATACCAGGATAAACTAAACCATACTTGTGGCCTGACGCGTTAATTGAAACAACATTCTTTAGTTGGAAGTCCCATTTAATGTCAGGTTCCATAAATGGAGCATAGAATCCACCAGAAGCAGCGTCAACGTGAATATAGATTTTATAATCTGTTGTTTTGTTATATTCTTCAACTAGATCATTTAATTTTGCAATATCGTCATAACGACCGGTGTAAATAATTCCCATAATCCCTACGATACCGATAGTATATTCATCGACATAATCCATAACTGTATTCATATTAGGCGATTGGTGCTCTTCATCCATTGGAACTGTCCGTAGCTCAACATCAAAATATGTTGCAAATTTTTCCCAACAAATTTGATATCCAGAAGATATTACTAAGTTTGGCTTTCGGGCATTAATATCAAGCCCTAATTTTTTGGCTCGTTCTCGCCAAGCAAACTTCATTGCTAAACCACCAAGCATACAACCTTCAGAAGATCCCACTGTTGAAGTTCCCATGTAGTCTTCATCTTTTTGACCGTGCCATAATTTAGCAATAATATTTACACAACGGTTTTCAAGTTCAGCTGTTCGTGGATATTCTGATTTATCAATGGCATTTTTTTGCATTGTTTCTGCCATAATTTGAGTAGCTTTTGGTTCCATATAAGTTTGACAAAAAGTAGCCAGATTTTCACGAGCATTTCCTTCATCAGTTAATTGATCTTTGACAATTCGATAAGCAATTTCTGGAGGAACAGGTTCCTTATTTAATTCATATTTTGATAGTGCGTGATCAGAGGTGTATGAACCGAAAATAGAATCTAACACATCACGTTTTTCTTGATCATTTTTTCCGTATAATCCTGCCATAGATAAAACCTCCTAGGTTAATTTGCTAAATGCTTTTTTTATCTGAATTTGTAATAATATGATGCTCTCCTCGAGCGATTGGTGGGGTAGTTGGGTTAACGTCTTTTGCAAGTAAATGTTGAGGAGTATTGATTTGATGGTGTTTGCTGTGTCTTTGGTATATTTCATATATTATAAATGGAAGTAACACTGTGATTGCAAAACTCCCTATCAATACATACAAATAGGAATGATGAGATGTTACTGGCAAACTGCTTGGTGGAACAAAAGAAATTAAGAAAGCAAAAACTGAAACTAATAGTCCGCAAATAGCCACAATTGCTTTTACAACTGTTCCACCAGGAATTTCATAAGTTCTTTTTAGCTCTTTTTTCTTAAAAATTAAGATTAAATAACCAATGAAAAGCAGTAAATATCCTACTAAGTAAATAACTACTGTTAGAGAGATGGCAACAAAGAAAGAGACGTTATTACTTCCGCCACCAAAAGTTAAGACAGCATCCCAAATAGAAACGACAATTCCTTGTACAAGAATTAAATTAATAGGAACATTATGTCTATTTGTTTTTTGAAAAATTGATGGTAAAATTCCTTGCTGAGCAGTAGCAAACATTCCCCGCGAAGGATCAATAACCCATGAACTAATTTCTGCCATTACTCCACAGGCAATCATTAGATCAATTATTTTAACTAGCCAATTAAGATGAGTGTTAAAATAAAGTAATAAATATTTAAAGGCTTGAATAATGCCTGCGCTTAAAGAAAGCTCAGATTGCGGTACGACCGCTGCAACTGCAAAACCACCAAATGTATCAAGGCAGATAGCTAATATGACTAAAATGAACATCGCTAACGGATAGTTTCTTTTTGGGTTTTTGAGTTCATTGATATGAGAAGCCGAAGCCTCAACACCCATATAAGCTAAAATGAATGATACAAAAACAACTAGTGTATTTAACTTGGTAAAGTTAGGAATAAAAGCGTGCCACGAAAAATCAACTTGTAGTTTTCCTCCTGTTACCACATAGGCAATCGCAAGTCCAAAGAGTGTAACGGAAGGGATTAAAATGCCAATTACAAAGCCGGTTTTAGCGATATAGGCAGTATATTTCGTTCCCCAAAATTGCGAACATGTTAAAAGCCAAAAAAATTAGTAGCACACCCCAAAATTTAATCATGGGGTTTGTATCTAACGCTGGCCAATTAAGTACATATGAAAATGCACCTAAAATAAAGTAAATCATTGTCACAAATCCAACAGTAATTTGAAACCATTGGAAGAAAATAGCTGCAAATCCCCATCTTTTTCCAAGAATATGAGAAACCCAGCTAAAGATGCCACCGCCGTTATTGTTCCAACCGTTAACGGTAGCCATTTCAGCAGCACATAGGGCAACTGGAATGAACCAGAATAAACCTTCAAGAATAAGGAAGAATATTAAGTGGAGTTTTGAGGTGGCAAATGTTGGATATTCATATACAGTGAGTACCATTGAAGCTGTTAAAGAAAAGAAGCCGAAAAGAGTTAAGTTTCTTTTAATATGTTGATTGTTAACCATTTCTTACTCCTTTCAAAAAAGTGTAAAACAGAGATTCAGTACTGATTGATCTGTTTGAAATGCAAATAATAATTGTTATTTGTATTTTTAAATATATGCTTTTTTGCAAAGATTATGTTATAAAAATATTTATTTTAAACGAAAGATTAGGTGGAAATATAATGTGAGTAGAGCTGTAGCCAGAGCGACTAGTGCAGTAAAATAATGGCCTCCACCACTCGGTAAAACCGAATAGTGGAAGCCGATTGTTGCTTGTAGGGGGAGCTTTGCTTTGAAGAACATTTAAAGTAAATAAAAAGGCATTCCCAAAGAAATTGGGAATGCCTTTTTGGGTTGAATCAAACAAGTGATAGCTATTGATTACTTGTTGTAGAATTCAACGATAAGAGCTTCATCAATATCAGCGTTCATATCTTCACGTGCTGGAATGCGGTTAAGCTTACCTTCAAGCTTGTCGGCATCAAAGTCAACGTATGAAGGACGAGAAACAACAGCTTCCACAGCGTTCTTGATGATGTCTAAGTTCTTAGACTTGTCACGAACGGCGATGATTTGACCAACCTTAACTTCGTATGATGGAATGTCAACACGCTTACCATCAACAGTGATGTGACCGTGGTTAACTAATTGACGAGCTTGACGACGAGTAGTGGCTAAACCAAGACGGTAAACCATGTTATCAAGACGACGTTCAAGCAATGCCATAAAGTTAGCACCGTGAGTACCTTCCTTAATCTTACCGGCACGAACGAAAAGGTTTGAGAATTGACGTTCAGTCATACCGTACATAAAACGTAGCTTTTGCTTTTCACGTAATTGTGTACCATATTCTGAAAGCTTACCGCGACGATCACGACCGTGGTCACCAGGAGCGTAAGCCCGACGTGCTAATTCTTTACCAGTACCTGAAAGTGAAACGCCAAGACGACGTGAAACACGCCAACTTGGACCAGTGTAACGAGACATAAATAAATTCCTCCAATAATTTTAGTTGGAGTAAAATAATCCGATTGTGAGCTTGGCATTCGTGCAGGCTGATTTGAATCTTTCACCCTAGCAGCCGGGTTACTAAAAACACCGTTAGGCACCAGTCTGTTGACGAGCTTGCCCCTCACTGCTGCATTATTTTACACAAAATCTAGTGTACAACGGTTCGTAATAATAAGTCAATCTTTTCTTTAGAAACCTCGTAACTTTTTTTAGCAGAATGATGAACAATATAAAAGTTTATTAAACGTAGATGTTTTTTCATATCTTTTAAAGCACGTTCATTGTGGTATGCTATAATTTTGAATAGGATTATACGGATAATTATTGTGCAAGAGCAATAAACAATAAAAAGTAGTAGGTGGAAAAAGTGGTTTTTCAAGTATTGATTGGTATTTTAATTATTGTTGTAGCAATATTAGCTTGCGTATATTTTTATCAACGACGAGCTGTTAAACAGATCAACGACTTAATGGAAAGCGAGAAAAAGCTAGCAGATCAAAAAGTTGACCAGCAGATCAAAAATGTTGAAGAATTGCAACTAATCGGGGATGCTAAAAAGCAATTTGAAACAATTAAAAACAAGTATGAAAAACAAGTGCGACCAGCGATCACAGCCTTTAATAAACGAGCTCCCCAATTATTAGCAGATTCACGGACGAGCAAGTTGCTGACAATTAACACTCAGATTCGAGACCTGCAAGCAGATTTGGCAAAGTTAACAACAACTCTCCAACAGATCCAAAAAGACTTACAACATCTTCGTCAACAACAACATACCCATAAGCAAGCGGTCGAGCAGATTAAAAATAAATATCGTCAATTCCACCGGCAACTAAATGAGAAGAGCTTCGAATATGGAGACAGTGAAAAGCAGTTGAATAGCAGATTAAACGAATTAGAGGATCAATTCGCTCAATTTACTGATTTAACTAATAAGGGCGATATTGAAGCGGCTCAAGAGATTTTAACCAATTTGCAATCTGAAAACGATAAATTTGAACAAAACCTTAAGAAGATTCCTCAGCTCTATAAGCCAATTGCAACCGAGTTTCCAGAACAATTATCCGAGCTAAAAAGTGGTTATGAGACACTTGTAAAACAAAATTTCCACTTTACGGAGAAAAATATTGATAAGCAAATTGAACAGCTCCAATCCAAACTGGATCAGACGATTGACCAACTTAACAATTTACAATTAGATGTTGTGGAACAATCTAATAAAGATCTTAGTGACCAGATTGATTACTTATACGGGGTAATGCAAAAGGAAATTGATGCTAAGAATGAAGCTGTTCATTTGATTGAAGTGATGAAAGGCTTTACAAAACACGCTCAACGGCAAAATGACGAACTTGGTGTAGAATTAGACCGGTTAAGTTTGAATTACACACTTACTAATCATGAACAAGAAACCGTACGTGAACTTGGTGAACAAATTAAAGCAATTATTAAGCAGTACCGTGATGACGCAGAAGCAATTGCTAACAAAACAGCTGTTTATAGTCAGGTTCTTGATCGGCAAAAATCTAATCAAAAGAACTTAACTGAAATTGAAAAAAGTCAAGAAAAGCTTAACGATGAAGTTGCTAAATTGCAAACTGATGAACAACGTGCCCGTCAAATGCTTCAAAAATATTCCACCCAGATTCGTACAATTCATCGGCAAGTAGAACAGTTGAACCTTCCTGGCTTACCTAAAGATTACTTAGATTACTTCTTTGGTGTAAGCGATGAGATTAAAAAGTTAGCTGATGAATTGAATGAGTATAAGATCAATATGGATGAAATTACGAAGCAACTAATTATCGTTGAGTCAGACCTAGACACATTAAATGACAAGACTGATATTCTTCGTGATAGTGCGGAATTAACAGAACGATTCCAACAATATGCAAACCGGTTTAGTGATAACGAAAAGATTGCAGCAGCAGCTAAAAAATCCCAAGAACTTTTTAAGCAGTTTAACTACACGGCAAGCTTAGAAGCAATTGCGACCGTTTTAGAAGAAATAGAACCTGGTAGCTACAAACGAATTGAAGATACCTATTATCGTGAAATTGGTAAAAATTAAAAATCAAGGTTAATTCCCACGATATCTTAAACAATGTTCCTATTAAATAAAGAGGCTGTTGAAAAACGAAGTTTTTTCCAGCCTCCTTTTTTTCTTATTAAATGATAGTGATAATTAATGCCTAATAGCTAATTTTCTGTTATAATATAAAACCGTTTTAAGAAGAGTCGAAATCTTCAGCAGTAGCCTATCCTATACTGTTGAAATCATAATCAGAGTAGGTTACCCATTTGTAACAACCCTGTGTATTATTTTTAGGAAGGAAATTAGTATGATCTATTTTGATAATAGTGCGACGACAAAGATACTACCGGATGTTTTGTCGACATACGAAACCGTGAGCCAAAAGATTTGGGGGAATCCAAGCAGCTTACATAATTTTGGTGAAAATGCTTGGAACCTTCAAGAACAGGCACGCCAGCAGATTGCAAAGCTATTCGGGGTTAAGCCTAGTGAGATTATTTTTACTAGTGGTGGTTCTGAAGGAGATAACTGGGTAATCAAAGGAACTGCAATGGCTAAGCACCGTTTTGGCAAACACATTATTACGACTAGTGTTGAACATGCAGCGGTAAAAAATGCATTGGAGCAACTAAAAGACTTCGGATTTGAGGTTACCTATCTCCCGGTTGATAAAGAGGGACGGATCAATCCCGCTGATGTTAAAGCCGCTATTCGTCCAGATACTATTTTAGTGTCTATCATGGCAGTTAATAATGAAATTGGAACGATTCAGCCAATTAAAGAAGTGGGAGAAATCCTTAAAGATTATCCAAACATTCACTTTATGGTGGATGCTGTTCAGGCAATTGGTAAAGGATTAGATGACCAAGTATTTAGTGATCGTGTTGATTTTGCCACTTTTTCTGGTCATAAATTTCATGCTCCACGAGGAACCGGTTTTGTTTACGTCAAGAGTGGGCGCAAGTTAGAGCCTTTGATTGCTGGTGGTGGTCAAGAGCGGACACTACGAAATGGAACAGAAAATACACCTGGTAATGTTGCAATGGCAAAAGCAATTCGGTTAGTAAAGGAAAATGAAGCGGAATCAGTAAAACGTGAACAAGAAATCAAAGAACGGATTTACGACCATTTAAGTAAATTTGATCATGTAAAATTGATTTCTGGCCGCGATCAAGGTTTCGCTTCCCATGTACTGTGCTTTGCAATTGTAGGAGTTCGGGGTGAAACGATTGTTCATGCCTTTGAAGACAAGGATATCTATATCTCAACTACTAGTGCTTGCTCGTCTAAAAAGCATTCCGAAGCCGGAACATTAGCTGCCATGAAGGTTCCAGAAGATATTGCAACAAGTGCAGTTCGGATTAGCCTTGGGGATCAAAATACCCTTGAAGAAGCTGATCAGTTTAATAAAACATTTGATGAATTATACGCTGGCTTTAAGAAAATTATTGAATAAAATCTGAAAGGAGGACATAACGTGCAATATACAGAAATTATGGTTCGTTATGGTGAGCTTTCGACAAAGGGACATAATAAAAAGTCCTTTATTGATCGTTTAGGGGTAAACGTACGAAAGGCCCTTCATAGCTTTGACCAGGTAAAGGTGCATGCACAACGTGATCGGTTGCATGTTGAATTAAATGGAGTTGACTATGATCAAGTGATGAATCGCTTGAAGTTAGTGTTTGGGATTCAAAACTTCTCGCCATCAATTAAAGTTGATAAGACTTTTGAAGCGACTGCAGAGGCAGCAGCGCAAATGATCGCTGAACAAGTTGATAAGCCAATTACCTTTAAAGTGGAAACTCGTCGATCAGATCACCAATTTGCAATTGATACCTTTGAAATGAACAACAAGCTAGGAGGATACCTCTTAGATAAGTTTCCTGATAAATTAAAAGTTGATGTTCATCATCCAGACCTAACTTTAAGGGTTGAGATCCGTCTTAATGGGATTTTCCTTTCAAGTGAAACGATTAAGGGTGCTGGTGGTTTGCCAGTTGGTACCGCTGGTAAAGGAATGATGATGATGTCTGGTGGAATTGATTCACCAGTAGCTGCTTACCTTGGGATGAAGCGTGGCGTTTCAATGGAAATGGTTCATTTCTTTAGTCCGCCATATACTAGTCCCCAAGCTTTAGCAAAGGCCAAGCAATTAACTGAACGTCTTGCAAAATATAGTGGAAGTATTAAGTTTATTCAGGTGCCATTTGCCGAAATTCAAGAAACAGTAAAGGAAAAAGTTCCTGAAGGTTACTTAATGACAATTCAACGGCGAATGATGCTTCGGTTGGCAGCTGCCTTAATGATTAAGCGTCATGGTCTGGCTATTTTTAATGGTGAATCATTAGGGCAAGTTGCTTCTCAGACAATGGAAAGTATGCTGGCGATTAATGATGTAACTTCTTATCCGGTATTGCGACCAGTATTGTCATTTGATAAGACCGAAATTATTAAAATTGCCCAAGATATTGATACCTATGATCTTTCAATTCTTCCATATGAAGACTGTTGTACTGTCTTTACACCGCCATCGCCAAAAACCCGGCCAAACGTTGAGCGAGCTCGTGAATACGAAAAACGACTTGATATTGAAGGGTTAATGCAACGAGCTCTTGATGGGATTGAAATTACGGAAATTCATCCTGGTGAAGATTATTTAAACCAAAATGAAGATGTTTTTGCTGAATTACTTTAATTAGGCCTTGACGAGGTTTGATAATTTAGCTATGATACATTTTAATAAGCATTGACCGAAAGAGTAGTAAAGCGGCACCTAAAAAGCGAGATCCTGAGAGTGAGAGAGGATTAGTTAAACTTTATGAAGGTAGTTCGGGAGCTGATATACTGAAATTAATAGTAGGTATGTCCGGTTCATTTACCGTTATGAAATGATAAAGTGGAGTATTTTATACTCAAATTAGGTGGTACCGCGATGATTCGTCCTATCGATTGTGATAGGGCGTTTTTTAGTTAATGCACAAAATAAAAATGAAGATTGCGTTCTGAAAGGAGTTTCTGCCATGACAGAAAAAGATATGTCAACCAAGTACGATCCAGCGGCGGTTGAAGAAGGCCGTTATCAATGGTGGATTGATCAAGGATTCTTTAAACCAAGTGGTGACAAAAAAGCTCACCCATATTCAATTGTTATTCCACCACCGAATGTTACTGGTAAGTTGCACTTAGGTCACGCTTGGGATACAACTTTACAAGATATGATCATTCGACAAAAGCGGATGCAAGGCTATGATGTATTATGGGTTCCTGGAATGGACCATGCTGGTATTGCTACCCAAGCGAAAGTTGAAGCCCGGCTTCGTAAACAAGGAATTTCTCGTTATGACCTTGGTCGTGACAAGTTTGTTCAACAAGTTTGGGACTGGAAAGATGAATATGCTGATATTATTCACCAGCAGTGGGCTAAGATGGGTATTTCTGTGGATTATGACCACGAACGTTTTACCCTTGATGAAGGATTAAATAAGGCTGTTCGAAAAGTCTTTGTTGATCTCTACAATAAGGGCTTAATTTATCGTGGAACTTACATCATCAACTGGGACCCACAAGCACGGACGGCCTTATCAGATATTGAAGTTATTCATAAGGATGATAAGGGTGCATTCTACCACGTTAAGTATCCATTTACTGATGGAACTACTTTTAACGGTAAGGATTACATCGAAATAGCCACTACTCGTCCAGAAACAATGTTCGGGGATGAAGCGGTTGCCGTTAACCCTAATGATGAACGGTACAAGGACTTAGTTGGTAAGAAGGTCATGGTACCACTTGTCAACCGAGAAATTGAGATTATTGCTGACGACTACGTAACACCTGAATTTGGTACTGGGATGGTTAAGATTACCCCAGCTCATGATCCAAACGACTTTAAGGTAGGTAAGCGTCACAATCTTCCTGAACTGAATACAATGAATGAAGATGCCTCCATGAACGAAAATGCTGGTAAATACGAAGGCATGGACCGTTTTGAAGCTCGTGAAGCAATCGTTAAGGACCTTCAAGATCAAGGTTATATGTTAAAAGTTGACCCAATTGTTCACTCTGTTGGTCACTCAGAACGAACAGGGGTACAAGTTGAAGCCCGTCTTTCCACACAATGGTTTGTTAAGATGAAGCCATTAGCCGAAGCAGCTCTTAAGAACCAAGATACTGATGACCGAGTTAATTTCGTTCCAGAACGATTCGAACACACCTTTACGCAATGGATGGAAAATATTCATGATTGGGTTATTTCTCGTCAATTATGGTGGGGTCACCGGATTCCAGCTTGGTATAACAAACAGACTGGCGAAGTTTATGTTGGTATGGAAGCTCCTAAAGATGCCGAAAATTGGGAACAAGATAAGGATGTCCTTGATACATGGTTCTCTAGTGCGCTTTGGCCATTCTCGACGATGGGCTGGCCTAATACTGATTCAGCAGACTTCAAGCGCTACTTCCCAACCAATACTTTAGTTACTGGTTATGACATCATCTTCTTCTGGGTTTCCCGGATGATTTTCCAATCGCTTGAATTTACGGGTCAGGCACCATTTAAGAATGTTCTTCTCCATGGTTTGATTCGTGACGAACAAGGGCGAAAGATGAGTAAATCCTTAGGAAATGGTATTGATCCAATGGATGTTATCAAGAAGTACGGGGTAGATGCCTTACGGTGGTTCTTAATTACTGGTTCAACTCCTGGTCAAGATATTCGTTTTAGCTACACTAAGATGGATGCAGCTTGGAACTTTATTAATAAGATTTGGAACGCTAGTCGTTACGTTATCATGAACCTTGGTGAGATGCCTGCTCCTGTCCTTCCTGATAAGAGTAAGTGGGATTTAGCTGATCGGTGGATTTTGAGTCGGTTAAATGCAACTGTAAAGCAGGTTAACGAACAGTTTGACAAGTTTGAATTTGGTGAAGCTGGGCGGGCACTTTACAACTTCATCTGGAATGATTTCTGTGACTGGTATATCGAAATGACCAAGGAGAAACTCAATAATGGGACTGACGAAGAAAAGAATGATACTAAGAATATTCTTGGTTACGTTCTTGATCAGACCTTGAAGATGTTACATCCAATCATGCCATTCGTTACCGAAAAATTATGGCAATCAATGCCGCATGATGGTGAATCAATTATGGTTGCAGATTACCCAGTTGCTAATGCCGAACTTGATGATCCAGCCGCAACTGAACAAATGAATAGTTTGATTGAATTGATTAAGGCTGTTCGTAACATTCGAAATGAAGCTAATGCGCCAATGTCTAAACCAGTTGACATTTTGGTAAAAGTTGATAGTGATCACTTGGCACAGATGTTGAATGATAACCGGGATTACATTGAACGCTTCTGTCATCCAGAGAACTTAACTATTGGTAAGGATGTTGAAGCTCCTAAGCTTGCGATGAGCGGTATTTTGACTGGAGCAGAAGTTTACATCCCAATGGCTGAATTAGTTGACCTTGATGAAGAACGAGATCGGATGGAAAAAGAGATTGCTAAACTTGAAAAAGAAGTAGAACGTTCACAAAAGAAGCTTGGCAATGAAAAGTTTGTTAATAATGCGCCGGAAAAAGTTGTTGAAGCTGAACGACAAAAGGCAACGGAATGGCAACAAAAATTAGCAGCTGCTAAAGAACGCCTTCAATCACTTCAACAAGCTTAGCGTCAATTTATAGTAGGATAATTAACATTTTTAATAATAAATGAAAATTATATCATTTTATTAAATAGGTTAGACTACTGTGAGAATGCTATTAGCTTTAATATTTATAAATATAGTTTAAAATTAGATTAAAAAGGAATTGGCAATTGCTGATTCCTTTTTTGATTAATATGAAAAAAGAATCATGCATCGTTCGAAAATTCTTATCTACTGATAAGGATTAAATAATTGATAATTAAGCGGTTTATTTAGAGATTATTTCACATATTTACCATTTATTTATTGTAATTATTTATCACAAGTATTATGATTGATTGTGGAGAAACAGGAAACGGTTTCAACTATTCTTTTTATCGATATACTTCGGAGGGAGGTATTTATAATGACTATTCTTAGTCTGGCACGTTTCCAATTTGCCATGACGACGGTTTACCACTTCTTCTTTGTTCCGTTTTCGATTGGAACAGCTTTTATCGTCGCCATTATGGAAAGTATGTACGTCTCAACTAAAGACGAAACATACAAAAAAATGGCAAAATTTTGGGGAAATATTTTCTTACTTAGTTTTGCGGTCGGTGTTGTTACAGGTTTGATTCAGGAATTCCAATTTGGGATGAACTGGTCGGATTACTCACGGTTTATGGGTGATATCTTTGGTGCTCCATTAGCCCTCGAAGCTTTGCTATCATTCTTTATTGAATCAACATTTATTGGCTTATGGGTATTTACCTGGAAAAAGGTTAAGCCAGGGTTGCACCTTTTCTTCATTTGGATGACAAGTTTTGGCTCTTTAACATCTGCTTTATGGATTTTAACTGCCAACTCATTCATGCAACACCCAGTTGGTTATGAAATCAAGGGTGGCCGTGCAGTAATGGTTAATTTTGGTGCATTGCTTAAAAACCCCCAATTATGGTATGAATTTGGACATGTTATCCTTAACGCCATCATGATGGGTGGTATTATTATTGCTGGTTTAACAGCATTCCAACTTCTCAAGAACCAAAAACTTTCTGAAGCTAATAAGAAGTTTTACAAGAAGTCAATGCGTTTAGGACTTTTAGTATCATTGATTTTCTCTATTGGTGGAATTGCGTTAGGGGATGCCCAGATGCAATACTTAATCAAAGAACAACCAATGAAGTTTGCAGCTACTGAAGACGTATTCACGACTACTGGTAAGCATGCACCGTGGACAATTGTTGGTATTGCTGATATGAAAGGCCATGAAGTAAAAGGCAATATCGATATTCCCTATGCCCTAAGTATTTTGTCATACCACAAAACTACTGGTGCGGTTACCGGGATGAATGAGCTCAATGCCCAATATAAGAAAAAGTACGGCAAGAATCTTGATTACTACCCACCAGTAAATACGCTGTTCTATAGTTTCCGGATTATGTGTGCAGTCGGTGCTTGGATTTTCTTAGTTTCATTAGTTGGATTAATTATGACAAGAGAAAAGAGCAAGAAACCACTTGCACAACGCCGCTGGGCACTTTGGTGTATTGCAATTACCACTTTCTTACCATTTATCGGTAATACTGCTGGTTGGTTTGTAACGGAATTTGGTCGTATTCCATGGACGGTTTATGGCTTGTTTACAATTGCTGAAAGTGTATCACCAAATGTTTCAGTTGGATCATTGTTAACATCAAATATTGTTTACTTCGTATTATTTACAACTCTTGCAATTACATTAATTTGGTTAATTGTTCTTGAGTTACGTAAAGATCCATCGGAAGCAATTGAACCTAAATTCAAGAAGGTTCTTGACCCATTTGACAAGGAGGCGTTCTAGATGAGTTTTCTTCAATTATTATGGTTTGTATTGATTGGAGTGCTTTTTGCTGGCTTCTTCTTCCTAGATGGATTTGATTATGGGGTAGGAATGGCGGTCGAAACACTTGCTCATAACGAATCAGAGCGTGATCAACTTGTGCGGACAATTGGACCAGTTTGGGATGCAAATGAAGTATGGTTAATCACGGCTGGTGGTGCAATGTTTGCATCTTTTCCATATTGGTATGCTAGTCTTTTCAGTGGGTATTACTTAATCTTAATGATTATCCTAGCTGGTTTAATTATCCGTGGTGTTTCTTTTGAATTCCGTAAAAATAGTCCAATGTCACAAAAGCGGATCTGGGATTGGGCATTAGCAATTGGTAGTGCAATCGTTCCATTTTTCCTTGGTATTATGTTTGTTAGCATGATTCATGGAATGCCAATTGATGCTAACGGCAATTTTCACGCAGGATTCTTTGACTATTTCAACTGGCTTTCAGTTGTTGGTGGGATTGCCTTATTGCTTTTAACCTACTTACATGGAATTAATTATATTGCCTTAAAGACGACTGGTCCGGTTCAGGAACGCGCCCGGAACTACGCTGAATTTTTGTACTGGATTCTTTATGCTGGCGAAGTTGTCTTTGCACTATTATTAATCTTTATGACCGACTTTATGGCTGTTCACCCAGTTGGCACAATCATTATGCTTATATTGATTGTTGGTTTCTCAGTTTTAGCCCAAGTAGAAACCTTTGCTGGTCATGAACTAATTGCCTTTATTTCAAGTGGGTTAACCTTAGTATCTTTAGTTGTATTGATTTTTATCGGTCTCTTCCCACGGGTACTAATTAGTAGCATTAGTCCGAAGTACAGCATTCTTATTCAAAATGCTTCCTCAACAGAATATACGTTGACAGTGATGACGATTGCTACTTGCTGTCTTTTACCATTTGTTTTGGCATATACAATCTGGGCTTACTGGATTTTCCGTAAACGGATTGCAATGCCAGCTATTCCGGAGGTTAAATAAAAAGTTATGATTGATCGACTACTCTTCAAAATCGAGGGGAGCAGACATATCATGATTAAGCTTGTGGGGCTTTATGTCCTGCAAGCTTTTCTTATCCTTGGTCAGGGATTAAGTTTGGCTGCTTTACTAACAGGCTTATGGCAGGGACATTCTCTTTTAAGTCAAATATATGGCTTAGGTGGATTTATTGTTTGCTACCTTTTGCGTCATGGGCTAACCGAAATTGGGAATGATTGGCTTGATAAGTATTCGGCTAATGCTGCCCAAAACTTTCGTCAGCAATTATTAAAAAAAGTCTTTGCGCTTGGACCGGTAATTGTTCAGCGGGAGGGAACCGGTAATATGGTTACTCTCGCTCTTGATGGCATTAAAGAAGTTGAAAATTATATTCGACTCATCTATAGCAAGGTGATCAGCATGATGATTATTCCAGTCATTATTTTGGTTGTCTGTTTTTGGCTCGATTGGATTTCTGGCATTGTTATGTTGTTAGTTTATCCTTTGATTGTTTTATTCATGATTATTTTAGGCTATGCAGCGAAGGCTAAGGCAGATCGACAGTTTGCAGCTTTTCAAATATTGTCTAATCACTTTATTGATTCTTTGCGGGGGATTGACACATTGAAGTACTTTGGCCTTAGTAAGAAGTATTCGCGAAGTATTTATCGGTCAAGTGAGCGCTTTCGCAAGTCAACAATGAGTGTGATTAAAGTAGCGATGTTATCAACGTTTGCTCTTGATTTCTTCACTACATTAGCTATTGCAATCTTAGCAGTCTTTCTTGGCTTACGGTTAATTAACGGTCACTTATTGCTATTCCCGACACTAGCAATCTTGATTTTGGCACCGGAGTATTTTTTGCCGATTAGGAACTTTGCAAGTGATTACCATGCGACGTTGAATGGTAAAAATTCATTTCATGCGGTTCGGCGAATTCTTGAGATGCCATTACCAAAGAAGCCGACTGTTGAATTACACCAGTGGACAGGAGTCGATGGGTTAAGTTTTGAGAATGTTGAGTTTATGTATCCTCAAAATGGCAGTGAATTAACAAACCTTGATTTAACTGTTAAGGGGAATCAAAAAATTGGCATTATTGGGATGAGTGGGGCCGGAAAGACAACTTTAATTAATCTTTTAAGTGGCTTT
The DNA here is from genome assembly GCA_946487795.1 of uncultured Lactobacillus sp. Taxonomy (GTDB): domain Bacteria; phylum Bacillota; class Bacilli; order Lactobacillales; family Lactobacillaceae; genus Limosilactobacillus; species Limosilactobacillus kinnaridis. The sequence continues at coordinate 79,317 of CAMLUN010000001.1, forward strand.
TTAGCGCCGACAAGTGGCCAAATTACCATTCAAGGAAAAAAAGTAACGACTTTGGATATTCATGACTGGCAAAAACAGATTCTCTACATTCCACAGACTCCCTATATTTTTGCAGATACGTTAAAAAATAATATTGCCTTTTATACTCCAAATGTCAGTGAAGATAAAATAAAAGAAGCGATTCATGTTGTCGGCTTAGATGATCTTGTTGCTGAATTACCTCAAGGATTAGGGACGATGATTGGCAGCGGCCACCGAGCATTAAGCGGTGGACAGGCACAGCGAATTGCCTTAGCACGAGCATTTCTTGATCCAGAACGTCGGGTAATGATTTTTGATGAGCCGACCGCCCACCTTGATATTGAGACTGAACTAGAGTTGAAAAAAAGAATGCTTCCGTTGATGGAAAATAGGTTAGTCTTTTTTGCTACCCACCGTTTGCATTGGATGAAGCAGATGGACTACATTTTAGTGTTGAAGAATGGCAAGTTAATTGAACAAGGAACGTATCAGCAGTTGCTTGATGAACATGGTTACTTTACAGAACTGATGGACCAAACACGCGGAAAGGAGATAACCCATGAATAAGATTCCTTTACTTAAAGCAATGAAACATGATCGGTGGGTGAAACCCTTCCTAAAGCGTTACAAGTGGACCTTGGTATTAGCAATTACCCTGGGGATTGTTACCTTTATTTGTGCTAGTGGATTGATGTTCACCGCGGGCTATTTAATCAGTAAGTCCGCAACGATGCCTTTTAATATTTTGTTAGTATATGTTCCCATCGTTCTTACTCGTGCCTTTGGGATTTTTAGACCGGTGACTAATTATTTTGAACGATTGGTTAGTCATAATTGGGTTTTTAAAATGACTTCTGCATTTCGTAAAAAGCTTTATGATTCGTTAGAGCAGGATGCCGTTTTCTTTAATAGTAAGTATCGAATTGGAGATATTCTTGGGTTACTTTCAGAAGATGTTGCCCACATTCAAAATTTATATTTACGAACGATTTTTCCAATGTTGGTTGCATTTGGGCTTTATGCCATTATCGTTATTGGAATGGGGATAATTTCTCCACTAATGGGTCTTTTAATGTTAATTCTATTTGGGTTAATCATCATTGCTGTTCCCGTGTGGTCAGTGCTTGTTAATGGTGCACGCCAGCAACTAGAAAAGCAATATACCAATACCTTGTATGCTGATCTTACTGATAATATCATGGGGATTACAGACTGGGTATTTGCGGGGCGCAGTGCGGATTACCTGCAGCACTATAATAAAAGTGAGAAAAACGTACTAGCATCTCAAAAAGCGATGAAACGTTTTGAGCATTGGCGTGATTTTATTCTTCAGGTAATGATTTTATTGGTGGTTGTTAGCCTTATTGTATGGGGAGCAGCACATTTCGGCGGTCATTGGGGAGGCAGTGCAAATTGGATTGCGGCCTTTGTTCTTTGTGTCTTTCCCCTTGATGAAGTATTGTCTAGCTTGCCAGCAGCTGCTCAAGAAACTAATGTATATACGGATTCATTAAAGCGATTGAATGAATTACCACAACCGCCTGCTCCTTCTAAGGCTAATATTGAGATTGCCGCTCCTTATCATCTTAAAATTACAGATGTTTATTATCGCTATCCTAAAACAGAGAAGATGATCTTGCGGGGGATTAATCTTGATGTTAATCCAGGCGAAAAACTTGCCATTCTTGGTCGCAGTGGGGCTGGAAAGAGTACGTTAGCTAGTTTAATTCGTGGAGACCGGAAGCCTACTTCGGGCACTGTTACTCTTAATAATGTGCCAACGGGTGAATTTGGTGATGAGATTTCGAATTATATTGGGATCGTTCACCAATCGCCATATTTGTTTCATACCACAATCTTAAATAATATTCGTTTGGGAAATGAAGATGCGACAGAGGATCAAGTATGGGATGTTCTTGAACGTGTTGGGTTGGCCGCTATGATTAGACGACTGCCAAAAGGACTTCATACGATGGTTGATGAGGCAGGGTTACGGTTTTCTGGCGGAGAGCGTCACCGGTTGTCTCTTGCCCGGATTTTACTCAAGGATGCGCCCATTATCCTTTTAGATGAACCAACTGTAGGTTTAGATCCGGTAACAGAAGAAAAGGTAATTGAGACTTTTATGGAGCAGCTACAAGGAAAAACTTTGATTTGGATTACTCACCATTTACAAGGCATAGAAATGATGGATCAAGTTGTTTTTATCGAGGATGGTAAAATTTCAATGCAAGGCAGCCCGGCAGAATTACAAAAAACAAATGAACATTACCGGGCGTTAAAAATGGCAGATGAGGGTATCTAGCTAGTTTAGGAATGTTATAATAAAGTAGGACTATTAATGAAGGGATGAATAGTAATGAAAGAAGTTGTTGTACTTGGAGCTGGTTACGCTGGCTTAAAGACGGTCGTATTATTACAAAAAAAGCTAAAAAATAATGTTCATATTACACTAGTTGATCGTAATAATTATCATTATGAAGCTACTGATTTACACGAAGCTGCTGCGGGAACGCAAAGTGCTTCAAGGATCACTTATCCAATTAGTGATGTTATTAATCCACAAATTACTACCTTTATCCAAGATGAAGTTGTAAAGATCGATCCTGATAAAAAGACAGTTAAACTTGCTGGTCATGAAGAGCTACTGCACTATGATTATTGTGTATTAGGACTCGGCTTTGTTTCAGAAACCTTTGGAATCCCTGGTGCTGAAGAAAATGCATTACCGATGACTAATGTTAAAGAAGCTTTAGCAATTTATGACCATATCATTGCCAAAATGAAAGATTATCGTACCACTCACAATCCTGATGATCTTCAAATTGTTATTTGTGGTGGTGGATTTACTGGAATTGAATTAGCAGGGGCGCTTGTTGACGCTCGAGCAAGTTATGCCAAAATCGCTGGAGTTTCACCAGATGAAATTAAAATTACGCTGATTGAAGCTTCAACAAGATTACTTCCAATGTTTAGTGAAAAACTTGCCGAATATGGGGTAAACCTTGTTAAGAGCCTTAACGTGCAATTGCTTGATGGTTCACGAATTAGCAAGATTGAACCTGGGAAGGTCATCTACAAGCATGGAGATGATGATGAAGAGTCCCTTAATGCTGGTATAATTATCTGGACAACTGGAGTAAGTGGTAATCCATTGATGGAAGAATGTGGCTTTGATGCTAAGCGTGGCCGGGTAATCGTTACTGACCACTTAACAGATCCTAAGCACGATGATATTTACATCATTGGGGATGTTGCTGCCGTAATGCCACCGGATGGTAAACGCCCATACCCAACTACTGCACAAATCGCTCTAGCAATGGCTGATTACACGGCTGAAGACATTGTTAGCCGTATTAAGACTGGCAAGCATGAAGCTAAGCCATTTACTTACAAGTCCTTAGGAACAGTTGCTTCCGTTGGTAATACGCGGGCATTTGGTGAAGCAATGGGTCATGAATTACGTGGATATCCTGCTTCAGCAATGAAGAAAATTATTGCTGACCGTTCCTTGTTAGAAACAGGTGGTTTGAAAGAGCTATTTGCTAAAGGACGCTTTGACTTATATCACTAGAAAATGAATGAGGCTGAGAAAAAACTTTTGTTTTTTCAACAGCCTCGTTTTTATGCTTATATGCTAAAAAGGTATGGTTATAATAAATAAAGGGTGAAATAAATGATTAAAACTTATGATGAAGCATTATCTTTTATTCATGGACGAACACAATTCAAGAAAATTCCAACACTCACACGGATGAAACGATTCTTGGCAGAATTAGGGAACCCACAAGAAGGACTTAAATACATTCACGTTACAGGAACTAATGGTAAGGGATCAACCGTTGCAATGATGCGGTCTGCTTTACTGGAAAGTGGCCTTACTGTTGGAAGTTTTACATCACCTTTTATTACACGATTTAATGAACGAATTGAGTATAATGGAATCCCAATTAGTGATGATGATCTTTTAAGATTAGTTCAAAAAATTGCCCCTGTTGTCAAAAAACTTGATGATACATTAGAAACAGGCGGTCCAACTGAATTTGAAATTGATACAGCATTAATGTTTTGCTACATGGCTGAAAAGAAGCCCGATGTTATATTGCTTGAAGTGGGGATTGGGGGGCTATACGATTCTACTAATGTAATTACGCCAGTTGTTAGCGTGATCACGACAGTTGGCTGGGATCATATGAAGTATTTAGGTGATACTTTAGCTAAGATTGCGGCTCAAAAAGCAGGAATAATCAAAAAAGGTGTCCCAGTTGTTTTAGGTGCTCTCCCAACAGAAGCGCGCGAAACTATTCTCGCAGATGCAAAGGAGAAAAAATCCCCGGTTTTTGAATTAGGAAAAGACTTTACTGTTCACAAACTTAATGGTCATCAGTTCCACGCAAAAATTCGGTATCAAGGAAAAAATCTGAAAAAAATAGAAATAATTCTTGGGTTGCCAGGCGACTATCAGATAGAAAATGCAGCAGTTGCTTTGATGGCTCTTGAGCTTTTTATGGAGAAGCGTGGGCTAGCAATTGATCGTCGTGCTTTGATAGCGGGATTAGAAAATGCTGCTTGGCCGGGGCGATTAGAAGAAATAAATACTACTCCTCTGGTCTTACTAGATGGCGCTCATAATCTTCCTGGTGTCCAGGCCCTGGTTCATACTATTAAGAATGATTTTGCCGATCGGGAAGTTTACCTCTTGGTAGCGATTTTGGCTGATAAGCAATATGAATTAATGCTTGGGGAATTAGCAAGCTTGGGGAATATTCACTTAACTGTTACTCACTTTGCTGGCCCCGGTCCAAAAAGACCAAGTGCAGACTTAGCAAAAGCAGTTGCTGATATTCCAACTAAATATCCCATCCAGATTATTAACGACTGGCGATTAGGAATCGGGCAGGTGGCAAGTCAAATGAGTGCGGACGATGTAATGATTATTACTGGTTCTCTTTATTTTGTTTCAGATGTTCGTAGATTCTTTTTAAATTAAAAGTGTAAAAGCACAAATTTTCCGTATTTAAATATATAGAGTGTAAAAAGGAGAATTATTTATGGAAAATGAAGTGATTAACGAATATACAAAATTAGTCTGGACGGCTATTCCTGATAAACCGGGAACAAAGAAGCAGGAATTATGTCAACGTTTCTTACGTAAGTGTCCTACTCCCCTAGCAATTAAACGGCTTTCACGTATTGAAAAAAATGAGATAAATGAATGGGCGCCAGAAATGCTTAACTTTTTTGCTGCTATTGAATTAGGGAAGATAGTAACTAAAAGTCATGAAGAAATTATTGGCCATGCTTATTCGAGTATCGAATTAGGACGCAAGATGGTTGACCATTTTCAAAGTGAAGAGCAAGAAAGTGTTTGTATTGCCTGTACAGATATCCATAATGAGATAATTGATTGGAAAATTTTGTTTGTAGGCGGCGGATGCGAATGTATTCTTTATCCTGATAAGATTTTTCAATATGCGCTCCGGTGTTCAGCTCAAGGAATTATTATGATCCACAATCATCCGACGGGAGACATTCATCCTTCTAAGCAAGATGAATCTTTTACTCGTCGCTTAGAACGAGGATGTGAGATTATTGGACTTCATTTAGTTGACTTTATGATTGTTGGTCGTGATACATACCATAGTTGGCGTGAAGCTAGTCTCGTTAATGAGCTTAAAAAGTAAAGAAACCTTTAATTTATTATAATAATTACGCTTTCTTTGTTCTTATTAATGTATATTAATGTTCGTATGTACCGAGTGGCTATGGTATAATATGCACGATATTAATTTGATTTTAAGACGAAGGGAAGAAGCAGATTGCTAGGAATTGGAACAAAAAATCTTGGCATTGACCTTGGAACTGCTAATACAATTGTCTACCTTGAAGGTAAGGGTATTGTATTAAGAGAACCATCAGTTGTTGCTCGTAATTCTAAGACTAACGAAGTAATCGCTGTTGGCAGTGATGCCCGTGATATGATCGGACGGACGCCAGAAAGCATTGTGGCTATCCGACCAATGAAAGACGGTGTTATTGCTGATTACGACACAACAGTTGCAATGATGAAGTATTACATTGATAAAGCACTAGGAAATAATGGTAAGCCATATGTTATGGTATGTGTTCCTAGTGGGATCACGGAAGTTGAAAAGCGAGCAGTGATTGATGCTACTCGAGTTGCAGGTGCTCGTGATGCTTATGTTATTGAAGAACCATTTGCAGCAGCCATTGGAGCTGGATTACCGGTTATGGATCCAACCGGTAGTATGGTTGTTGATATTGGTGGCGGTACTACTGATGTTGCTACCATTTCATTAGGTGGTATTGTCTCAAGCCGGTCCATTCGAATGGCAGGAGATAAGATGAATGATGCAATTGTTCAATATGTTCGTCAACATATGAATTTATTAATTGGTGAACGAACAGCTGAAAAGCTTAAGTGGGATATTGGGTCTGCATCTGTTGAAGCTGCTGAAGAAATGGGAACAACACAAGTTCGCGGTCGTGATCTTGTAACTGGATTGCCAAAGACAATGCAAGTATCTGCGAAGGATGTTTCAACGGCCCTCCAAGATGTTGTTGATAGTATTATTACGGCAATTAAAGGAACACTTGAAGAAACTTCCCCAGAAATTGCTGCTGATGTTATTGATCACGGGATTGTATTAACTGGTGGGGGCGCATTATTAAAGCATTTACCAGATGTTATTGCAGATGCAACCAAAGTACCAGTATTTATTGCTAATGATCCCCTTGACTGTGTTGCTATTGGTACCGGCGAGTCATTAAAGAGTATTGATGTAATGAAGAAAAAGTAAAATGATTCTCTGACAGTGACGTCAGCGATGAATCATCATTAGTACTAACTAATGATTGACGGGGCTGAGTGCCAAGCAGAATTGTTTGGCAGGCCCCGTCTTAATTACCTTGTGTATGCATTGGAGGGTCATAATGCAGAAATTTTTTTCCAATCGCCGATTAGTTATTGCTGTGATAATTCTAGTTGTCTGTTTTGGACTAATGGCAGGTTCTGTTTCTTTACGGAATAGACGAAATACACCACCGATTATCCAACAATTTGGAAATGATATTGTTGGCTTTGTTGATAGTGCAGTTGCTCTCCCTGTAAATTGGGCACAGACAAGTATAAGTTCAATAAATGGGTTGATGAATACTTATTCTGAAAACCGTGAACTTAAACAGCAAGTAACTGAATTAGCACAAACTAAAGTCCGTGATCAGACCTTAGCTCATGAAAATAAACAATTAAAACAACAGTTAAAACTTAATAATTCAATGACCGACTATAATACAGTTACAGCGGCTGTGTTAATGCGCACACCATCTTCATGGCAACGACAACTCGTAATTAATAAAGGTCAATCTAGTGGTATTAAGAAGAATATGCCCGTTATGAGTGGTAGTGGGTTAATTGGTCGGATTACAGAAGTAAATAAAACTAATAGTAAAGTTGAATTATTGAGTGATACTAGTGAATCATCGAACCGTTTTGCAATTACCCTTAATGGTCAAAATGGGAAGGTGATTAACGGGATTATCACCGGATATAATGCAAGAAATAACGAGCTTGAAATGGGACAAGTAACTTCTAAAGCTAAAATAAAAAAGGGTACCCGAGTAGTAACCAGTGGAATGGGTGGTGTGACACCAAAGGGACTTTACGTTGGTCGCGTGTCGCATGTCGGTAAAGATGATTATGGCCTCGCCCAGAAAATCTATATTACTCCAGCAACGGACTTTAATGATATTAATATTGTTACAGTTGCTGAAGCAGCTTCGCAGGAGTGATAAATTATGTATCGTTTATCACGCTTAAAATATATATTCCCAATTGGCTTATTTGTATGTCTGTTTTTGGACGGAGCCTTAAGCCATGTGTGGGCACCATTATTTTTCAGTTATCCCTATTCAATGGTGAGTGAACTTGTCTTACTGTGGTTAGTCTTATCGTACTTCTTTCAAGATGATATTGAGATTCCATTAATTCCATTTGCAATTGCTGCTGGTGCAGTTTACGATTTATACTTTTCGGGAATTTTAGGATTATATATTTTCTTGTATCCATTAGTAGTCGAAATAACTAAAATTTTATCTCGTTATTTTAGTTCATCATTTCTTTCGATGATTATGATTTTCTTTGTTGATATTGTCATTTTTGAGACGTTTAATTATTGGGCATATTATTTAGTGAATATTACTAATGTTGGTTTTGGCGACTATCTTATTTATACACTTGCTCCAACGTTAGCATTGAATTTAATTTATTTTGTTGTCCTCTTCTGGCCAATTCGCGCAATATATCGCTGGGCATTAGACGATGATCAAATTTAAAATTAGTGCTTGACACAATAGATATTCCAGTATAGGATATTTACAACATAATAAATGACAGTGAACAGACTAGTAGAGCTTTAAGCATTGCAAAGAGAGTCCTTAATGATGGGAAGGGATCGATGCTTTGGCTTGAATCACATCTGTGAGTTGGCCTTCTGAAAGCCATAGTAGGAAGACCCGGGGAAGCCCGTTACAGCGCGGAGTTTATTTTAATGAACTCACTAAGGCTATTATTCGTGAGAAAATAGCAAGATGAGGTGGAACCGCGGAAACGCCCTCGTAGCCATTTTAGGCTCGAGGGTGTTTTTTGTTTCATTAAAATAGACTTATTAAGGCAAATATTGTGAAATGTTTGTAAATATGAGGTGGAACCACGATGTACTCGTCCTCTAGGAGGTATCTCCTAGAGGATTTTTCTTTTCCTGTTATTTCTATTAGTCAAGAATTTAAGGAGGCAATAGTAAATGTCAATGCAATATATAAGTGAAATTCTACCTTCATTATTTCAAGGTGCTGCTCTTACATTACAGATTTTCTTCTGGACATTAGTTGGATCACTGCCATTAGGAATTTTGGTTAGCTTAGGACTTACTTCTAAAATTAAGCCTTTGAAGTGGGTGTTAGAAATTTATGTTTGGTTAATGCGGGGAACGCCTTTGCTACTTCAACTAATCTTTGTATTCTATGGGTTACCAATTATTGGCATTGTTTTTGAACGTTACGATGCCGCCCTAGTTGCTTTTATTTTGAACTATGCAGCTTATTTTGCTGAAATTTTCCGTGGTGGTTTCCAATCTGTTGATCAAGGTCAGTTTGAAGCAGCTCGTGTTTTACGCCTAAGCTACTGGCAAACCCTTCGTAAAATTATCATTCCTCAGGTAATAAAAATTGTTATTCCATCAATTGGAAATGAAGTTATTAACTTAGTAAAAGATTCATCGTTAGTTTACGTAATTGGTCTTGGTGATTTACTTCGAGCAGGAAACGTTGCAACTTCACGGGATGTCACACTTATTCCATTGATGTTAGTCGGATTAATCTATTTGATCCTTGTAGGAATTTGTACATTAATTCTACGGCAAGTTGAAAAATGTTATGCATACTTCAAGTAAAGGAGGGAATCTAAATGTTAGAAGTTCGAGATTTAAAAAAGAGTTTTGGTGATCGGCAAATTTTAGATGGGGTTAATTTAACAGTTAAAGATGGTGAGATTCTTTGTATTGTTGGTCCATCAGGTGCTGGGAAAACGACCTTACTTCGTTGTATTACTGGACTGGAAACTCCCGATAGTGGTGAGTTTTTCATTAACGGTCGTCGCTTTGATCCTCAGGGAACAGATGCAGCTGACCGAGTAATCGGTGTGGTTTTTCAAGACTTTAAGCTTTTCCCAAATCTTTCGGTAATGGAAAATATCACGTTAGCGCCGATGATGGTATTGAAAAAGGATAAACAAGAAGCAATTGCTGAAGCGCAAAAACTGCTTGAAGAATTAGGGCTTAATACCAAAGGAAAATTGTACCCCTACCAACTTTCGGGTGGACAAAAGCAACGGGTTGCCATTGCTCGTGCATTAGCAATGAAGCCTAAAATTTTGTGCTATGATGAACCAACATCAGCGCTTGATCCAAACCTCCGAAAAGATGTGGCTAATATTATTTTGGGATTAAAGAAGGACGGAATGACTCAATTAATTGTTACTCACGATTTAGAATTTGCAGAAGATATTGCTGATGATATTTTACGAGTACAACCACTGGATCAACGTCAGAATAAATAAGGAGAGGAGAAATACTGATGAAAAAAGCGAAAGCAATTTGGTTACTTATTTTGTTAGTAGTACCTGTTCTCCTTCTTAGTGGCTGTGAAAGTGTAACAAAGCGTGCTGATACGCAAGATACATGGAACCGGATTGAGCGCCGAAAAAGAGTAATTGTCGGCCTTGATGACAGTTTTGTTCCAATGGGTTTTCGCCAAAAGAATGGAAAACTAGTTGGTTATGACGTTGATCTTGCCCGGGCTGTTTTTAAGCAGTATGGAATAAAAGTTGATTTTCAGCCAATTGATTGGTCAATGAAAGAGACTGAGTTAAAAAATGGTACGATTGACTTGTTATGGAATGGGTATTCTGTTAATCCTAGCCGTGCCAAAAAAGTTGCCTTTAGTCGTTACTATTTAGAGAATCGGCAGATATTAGTAACTAAAAAGAAGAGTAACATTAAAAATCTGAACGGGATGACGGGCAAAACACTCGGGGTGCAGAATGGTTCAACGGGAGTAACCGTTTTGGATGAGAAGCCAAAGTTATTAAAGGATAAAATAAAGCACCATACACCAGTACTTTATGATACATTTCCTAATGCATTTATTGATTTAAATGCAAATCGAATTCAAGGAATTTTAATGGACGAGGTTTATGCTAATTACTATATTAAGCACCAACCAAATAGTAATTCGTATCGCACTTATATTAGCAAAGAGCTGCCAATGGAACATTTTGCAGTGGGAATGCGAAAAGGTGACAAGACCTTAAAGAAGAAAATTAATCAAGGCTTAGGTAATTTGCAGAAAAATGGTGAATTACGGAAGCTTAATGAAAAATGGTTCGGTCAAGATAATAACTACTTGGGACCGGATAACACTAAATAAAAAGAGCAGGGACTTAGGAAATAGTCTCTGCCCTTTATGTGCGCCCGGCATGGGTATTAGCTAGGCGGTGAGAGTCCGCTATGGGCCG
>CAMLUN010000002.1 GCA_946487795.1 uncultured Lactobacillus sp.
AAGTCTACCACAAATGGCTTTTCTATTTTTCTAACTTAATTTTACAAACGGCGACCGTAAAAATTATCAATAGTTTATAATAAAAGTACTAGCTATTATTAAGGAGGAGTTTTTAATGCAGCAGTTGGGCAAGCGCCTATTAAACTGGTGGTCTAAGTATTCAAAAATCATAAAAGTAGTGTTTGTAACCTCAGTCCTAGTCTTTGTTATTCTCGCGTTAGGTAACTTTTTTAAAACAGTTAAATGGCATGAAGTAGGAGTTGGTTTAGCAAACCTGTCTTGGAAAAGTATCATCCTGCTACTAATTACGGGATGCATCGCAGTCATCCCTATGTTGGGGTATGATTTTGCAATCACTCATTTATTACCCGGGAAATTTAAGAAATCATATATTATCCGCTGTGGATGGATTACTAACACTTTAACAAATATTGCCGGATTTGGCGGAATTCTTGGTTCTACTTTACGAGCATACTTCTATCGAAAGAACGCAACTAAGAAAGAGATTCTACTTGCCATCTCTAAAATCGCTGTTTTCTCACTCTCTGGTTTATCTGTTCTTTGTTGGGTAGCTTTGATCATCATGTTTGTGTTTCACGATGGCGGCCACTTCAACCAATACGCACTTTGGCTTGTGGGGGGCGGATTATATTTTCCAATCGTTTTTTATTTTACTGTTATTCATAATAGTAAAATATTTAAGGATATCACGCCCAAAGTAGGGACCTTTTTAGTCACCAGTTCAACTTGTGAATGGCTATTTGTAGCACTTTTTTTCTTACTAGTCGGTTGGTGCTTAGGCGTTCGGCATAGCCTTATTAGCGTTCTGCCATTATACGTTGTTGCCCAAGTTCTCGGGGTTCTTTCAATGATTCCGGGGGCACTTGGTTCGTTTGACCTTTTAATGATGTTAGAACTGTCATTACTTGGCGTTTCCCAAACTACCTCTGTTATTTGGTTATTACTATTCCGAATTTTTTACTACATCGTTCCATTAATTATTGCCGGATTCATGTTCTTGCACTCTCTGGCATCCCAAGTTAACCAGTTTTTCGACGGATTACCATTGCTAATGGTCCGCAAACTTGCTTACTATTTAATTACAACGTTTATGTATGTTTCTGGGATTCTGATGCTTATTACTGCTTCAATTCCAGACATCACAGCACAAAATAAGATTATCGCGAACCTTTATCCCTATACCTTCTTCTTCCTCCACCAATTGACAACCATCTTATTTGCACTGGCTATGCTTGCCTGTGCTCGCGGTCTTCAATCAAAGGTGAAAAAGGCATACCTTCCTACTTTAATATTATTGGTAATTGGAATTGCTAATACCATTTGGAACCTGGGAACATTGAGCTTAACAATTTACCTCGTCATTGTTTTGATACTTGTTTTACTCTCTCGCCATGTGTTATACCGGAAGAAATTGGAATATTCAATTGGAAAATTCGCAATTGATAGTCTTATCTTTGCTGGGGCATGTATCCTCTATGTAATTGTCGGGGTTATTAATGCTCCTCAATATTCCAGTAAGCACCACATCCCTGATTTTCTATTTTTCCCTGGTGAAAAGATTTGGATTTCCGGACTTTTCGGATTAATCCTCGGCCTCTTATTAATTTTCGTTATTCTGCGCTACTTTATGGCCGGGACTGATCCTTTCAATATTCCAAACGTATTTGATGCTGAACGGATCCGCAATGTTATTAAAGAATATGGAGGAAATGAAACTAGTCACCTCGCCTTCTTAAAAGATAAAAGTATCTATTATTACAGTGTTGACGATCATGATAAGCTCTTTTTCATGTATCGCCGTAAATATGATCGCTTGGTCGTAATGGGCGATCCAGTTGGAGATAAGGATAGTTGGCGACCAGCTCTTCGACAATTTGTCTTAGAAGCTGATAAGTATGGCTATCAGCTTGTCTTTTATGAAGTCTCCAGCGATATGACAATGCTTCTTCATGAATTTGGCTTCGACTTTATTAAAACCGGTGAAACTGGCCTTGTTAAGCTGGCAGACTTTACGCTTGCTGGTAAGCGACAACGATCACAACGAGCATTGATGCATAAATTTGATCGTGAAGGCTATACCTTCTCTGTTGAAAAGCCACCATTTAGTAAAGAATTAATGCAAGAGATGAAACAAGTCTCCGATAGCTGGTTAGGAAACGAAACAGAAAAAGGATTCTCTCTCGGTTTCTTTGACTCCTACTACATTAATCAAGCACCTGTTGGCATTATCCGTGATAAAGACGGCAAAATGGTCGCCTTTGCAACGTTTATGCCGACAGGGGGTAAAAAGATTTTAACAATTGACCTCATGCGTCATAGTAAAGATGCCCCTTCTGGAATCATGGATAAAATTTTCATTAGTATGTTCCAGTACGGGCAGGAAAACGGTTATACCTACTTTGATCTCGGAATGGCACCTCTTTCGAATGTTGGTGAATATCAATTTAGCTTTATTGAAGAAAAAGCTGCACACTTCATCTATGAATATGGATATCATTTGTATGGCTTTCAAGGATTACGGCGATACAAAGATAAATATGCGACAGTTTGGTATTCACGTTATACTGCCTTCCGCAAGAAGAATTCAATCATTGCCACAATGATGATTCTAGTTAGTGTCGTTAACCAACGTGTTGATCAGCAAAACCACCGTTCAATCTTCTGGTGGTTGATTAAATAATGTTAAGAGGGTGAGGAAAAACTTTTCCGTTTTTCCTCACCCTCTTTACTTTTATCGCCTATTTTTGATCCATTAAATAATCATATAGCATCTCATGCTTAATCTTATCAGTGTTGTATCCTAATACCTCTGCAATCTGATAAGCAAAGGCTAAGGCAGTTGCAGGTCCACGACTGGTAATGATTTTTCCATCATTATCAACAACCGTAATATCCTCTTTAAAATTTGCTGTTGGGGCAACCTTAGCAATTTCCTCGTTAATTCCCGGGAAGCAAGTATAGTTATGATTATCAAGCAACCCATACCGAGCCAAGGCAATCGGAGCAGCACACATTGCGGCATCCCACTTATTTTCTGCATTGCGTTTTTGCATCAATTTCATCAACTTATCATTATCGCGAAGCTTTTGGGCACCCCCGCGACCACCAGGAAAGGCCACCACATCATAATTGAGGAGCCGATCACTCATTACCTCATCACAAGTTAATTCAATTCCATGAGCGCCAGGAACATGAAGATCCTCTAATCCGACCATTGTGGTTTCAATCCTCATTCGCCGGAGAACGTCCACAATTGTAAGTCCTTCAACTTCTTCACAACCTGGTGCAAACACTACAGCAACTTTAGCCAAAATATCACCCCATCAATTATTAATTGTTGCAACTACCCGTTTCATTACACCCTTTGCTTCTGGAATTTGATAAAGCGGGTAAATATGAAACAGTCCACGACCAGTATATGAGTTTACAGTGATCCCAGCGTTACGCAATTTTTGAACAAACAAGGTCACATCAGGATATAGTATTTCCCTTGTCCCTACAAAAACAGTCACATCGCGCAACTGATCAAGATTCCCATATAAGGGACTTAAGCGATAGTCTTGATGATCTGTATCACCGGCCCACATCGTACCAATTTTTCGTAAACCGTTCACTGCTAGTGTAACATCTTTATCCTCATATTTGCTAATGAGGGGATTTGTGAGGTCAAGGTCAAGCCAAGGAGAAAATAGAATGAGGTGACCAGGCTGTGGAAGCCCCTTTTTACCAAGATATTCACAAAAGCCAGCTGCTAATCCTCCGCCAGCTGAATCGCCCATAATAGTTACTTTACTAGCAGGCATAAGGGTATAAATTTTACTATAAAGACTAGCAATTTCTTGATAGGCGGTACGGAAAGTAGCATGCGGAACTAACGAATAAATCGGGACATAAATCTTCGCATCCGTGGCGATTGCCAACCGATTTAAATATTGCCAATGAGTCTTATCGGGACGCTGAATATAGGCTCCCCCGGTTAGATACATGATTACTCGTTGATTATCTCCGTGATCATTTAAGACATATGTTGTTACTTCCTGTTCTTGACGCTGAACATCAACCGTCATCTCAGCAGCAGGCAAGTAGTAATCAGCTTCATTGTCAATCCATGCATTACCCACTAAGGCATTAAATTTATTATTTTCTGCAAGATCATTTTTAAACCCGCTTAATTGAATTCCCATTTCAGTAAAGGTTGCTTTACTAGAACGATGAGCACCACATCGCCGTAACTCTCGCAAACTATTCTCAAGATTATTAGCCAAATGACTAGCAATTTGAGTATTAAATTTTTTTTATTTTCTCCACTGAAACGATCGCTCCTCATTTAAAATCTTACTATTATCCTATCATGATTTAAGATTTTGTGTCTTTAAGATTACCTAAAGCCATTAGCTCGCGTTGATGACAATGGTTTTGCCAGCCTAAAACTACAACTAAAATTAAGGCAATAACGATTAAAATTACTGCCGCAATGATAATGTCGCGATACCCATTATAAAGAATCATACGCAGGGTTGGTAAAAGCTTATCTGGAAGACTACTAGCAGTTTGGGCATTTGATAATTTATTTAGCATTCTTAAGGTAATTCCGTGGTGCGTTTGAACACCCTGGAATAGCTCTTGATTAAGAATAACGCCATAAACCGCGGACATAAGGGTCTGACTCAAAATTCGTAATAAGTATCCGAGTGAAGTAGCAATTGGCACATCCCGTAATTCAGCATCTGTTTGAACATTAATCTGTAAAATATTAAAGACAAGACCAACACCGAATCCTTCAAAAGCACCCATGAATAAAATAAGCCAGAATGGTGTTTTTTGCCCCCCAATCATTATTCCTAAATAAGCAATAAAAATTGAAGCCGCCCCACAGGTAACAATCCAGTATTTTCCCCATCGCTCCTGCAATACCGGTACTAATTCTGAACCAATAAAGTTAGTAACCGCACCTGGAATTTGCGTCATTCCGCCAAGCAGCGCACTTAAACCTAAAATTCCCTGAGCCCACATTGGAATATAAGTGACAAATGCAATAAATGAACCCCAGATTATAACGAATAAAGTAAAATCAATTACCAATTCGCGATTTTTAAACAGACGGCTAGGAACGATTGGGTCGACCGCCTTACTGTCAACTTTTATCATTCCGCCAAGCAATAAGAGACCAACAACTAATAAACAGCCCACTACTAAGCCAGAAGCTGAACCAATCAATTGAACAGCTACTAAAATTATTACTAAACTGACTACCAGTAAAGTTGCTCCAAGATAATCAACTGGCTTACCTGCAGCTTGCTTTTTCACATTCTTATAGAACAAGCTAATGATCGTAATCGCAATTAAGGCAATCGGTACATTAACATAGAAAACCCAGTGCCAACTCAACGCGTCAACAATCCATCCACCGAGTAGAGGACCAATAATCGAAGCAGTTCCAAAACAAGCACTGGCAATTCCTAATACTTGGGCTCGTTTTTTTAGGTTGTCGTACAATTCAGCAAAAACGATAAACGGGATTGTATTCATTCCGCCAGCACCAATTCCCATTACAGTTCGCGCAATAATAAACCATAAAATATTAGGGGCTAATCCTTGAAAGATGGCTCCGACTAAAAACATGGAGGTAGCAGTAATATAGGCTTGCTTATTTCCCTTATGCTCACCAAACTTACTCCATAATGGGGTTGCAACAGCCATTCCCAAAAGAAAAGTTGCGATGATCCACCCCATATATTGCAACCCATGAAGGTCACTGGTAATAGCTGGCAAGGCCGTATTTACAATCGTACCATCCATCCCCGCCATGATGTTAGATAGTAACAACGCACCAGTAACAATTGTTCGTCGTTGTTGTAATTCCACTTTTTCATCTCCCTTAATTCTCTACGTACTAAAGAGGATGGAACAGAGCATCAAAGTGCGTTGTCCCATCCTCTTGAATTACAAACTGTTTCCCATTATACGACCTTTGTCACAAAAAGTATAATGGTTATTTTTTCATTTTCTTAATGTCCTGCCCTAACTGTTGCCAGTCAGCTTTAATAGTAGGCTCCAATCGGCGGGCATAGAGTACTGCGGCCGGATGATACATCGGCATAATCCAATGCTTGTCAGTCGTCAACTCATAACCATCATGCGCATCATTAGTCCGTTGAATTTTTTCGTGGAGAAGTTGCCCATGAAGCTTACCAATATTGGCCTGACTACCAAGCAGCCGTTGTAAAGCCGTATTGCCAAGCGTAACAATAATTTTCGGCTTAACTTGAGCCAGTTCCCAATCAAACAAAGGAGCAAATGCTAAGACTTCTTTTTTAGTTGGCGTCCGGTTAGGCCGTTTTTCAATTACTTCACCTGTCTTCTTATCAATTGCCTTCTTAATACTATAAGGCCGTTGACGAACTACACTAGTAATATAAACAGTTGAACGTGAATATCCAATCGATTCAATCAATTTCATTAGTTCTTGACCGGAAGCACCAGAAAAAGGAATATTGATCTTTTCTTCGTGACGACCAGGAGCCTCTCCTACTAACATCAAGTCTGGATTAAGTGGTCCTTGACCTGGAGTAAAACCTGTTAATTGCCGATCCTTTGTTTTTTCTTTTACCTCTGCCAGGAGTGTTGGCGGATATTCTGCAATCATATTCTCAATCTCCTATCCATTATGTCGCCACTTAGAATCTGTAAGAATACGAGCAGCGATCAATCCCATTGGTAAAAATACAACAATCATAAGCGCCTTGGTCATCCAAAGCGTTCCTACACTAATCGAAGTTAAACCGATATTATACATTGCCCGATACATATAAAGTCCCGGGACCATAATAACAATCGATGGAACCGTGATTGAAATTTGTGGATATTGGATTTTACGTTTAACAATTGATGCCAATAACCCGGCAACTAACGCCCCTAAAAATGCGGCTGCCCCTGCCGGTATTCCGGTCAAGTCCGTTAATTCTAAGCGTAAAGTATTAGCAATCGCCCCAATACAACCGGCAATAGCCGCCATTTTAGGCGTACTGTTAAACATTATTGAGAAGCCAAACACCCCACAAAAGCTGGCTGGCAACCGGAGTAAAAAGAGCATTAATGCAGATAGCGGCAATGCTTGAAAATTCTCAGGACGCAGGTTAACCATTAATGCTACAATCCACCCGACCAAGGTAGCAACTGTAATAATTGCGATTGCATAGGTCATCCGTTCAAGCCCGGACCGCATATCAAGTTTTGAAATATCAAGGCCACTAGTAATAAATGGAAATCCTGGAATAATAAACAGCATTGCGCCGATATACCCTGCTTCATGACGCGAACTCACATTAAACGTTAATTGCATCAAACTTAAAGCCAGCAGGTAAGAAAGGCACGCAACTGCAACAGCAACCGCTACTCCCGCAAATAAGGTAATGTGATGGTCAATCATCTTACGACGGACATAGTTTCCGAGGCCAGCCCCGATAAAACTACAAAACATTTCAACTGGTCCACCACCGAGTAAAAAGACGAAGGCGCTACATGCCAGAGCGGCTGCTAATCCTACTTGGTAAGGAGCGTAATTCCCTTTTGAGTGGGCAATTTCCTCCAAACGGGAGTGAATTTCTCCAATTGTCATCTCACTCCCATTCTGGTCAAATTCTTTAATAAATCGTTCCATCTGCGAAAGTTTTGTCGTATTTACACTTGTGCTTGGCAAAGATATTGCCTGCGTATAGCTATGATGGGCATCCATACAGGTATACTCGAGGGAAACTAACCCAATATCGACCGAACAAGTCATTTTTAGCGTCCGGGCAACTGTATTCATTGAATCACGGACTCGCCATGCCCCTGTTCCATAAGAAAGCATCATTAATCCAATTCGCCCGACAATCGCTGCTCGTTCTACTAAATTAGCCTCATACGCAGGGGTGAAATTATCATTTGTAAAAAAGTCATGCCATGGAATCGCCATATGATGCTTATCAGACAAATGTTCAGTCGGCTCAAAATCATTCGCTGAGATCTCTTTATCCTTACTCAAAACCCATCAAGCTCCTCTTATCAATTCTCTTAACTATTTAATTATACGGCGACTGTCAAGCGACGGGAGTAATTTCTTTTAATTTAGTGATTAATTGCTGCTCATCATCGCTTAAAATGTAATCCTCCCGTGTAGCAAGCGAAATAAAAAATTTTTCCGGAATTGGGTCTTTAATATCGAGGGCGACAATTCCTGGTTCATCCTTTACCGCATCTTTAACCATCAAACTAATTCCCTTATTTTGCCGTACCAACTCTTTAATCCAGGAAACATTTGGCACCTTATAAATTGCCGTTTGTGGATTAATTTGGGCATAGGTAGAATAGGCTTGAAAGGCAGCTTTATGCACATATTGCTGGTCATAATTAATAAAGATTTCGTTAGTTAAGTCTTGAAAACTGACTTCCTTTTTCTTTGCAAGCGGATGATCAGCACTTACGATGATACTAAATGGTCGCGCAGTTATTAATTCCGCAAAAATACCGTTTTGATCAATTGGTGCAATCGAACCCAGCATGGCAATATCGATCTTTCCTGCTTGTAATTCACTTAGCAATTCATGCGACCCCACAGAAACGATTTTTATTCGTTGAAGAAGCTGCTTAGAAAGATTGCCGATAATATGTGAAATATACATTTTTCCAATAATTGGCGGAAGACCGAATTTTATTTGTCGCTGATCAGACCGTGCTATTTCTTGATGGGCAATGTCTATTTTTTTGTTTATCGCCAACGCTTTTTCATATAGTAACTGCCCACTGCGCGTAATCATTTCATCCCTATGAACACGATCTTTGCGCACTAATTTTGTGTCAAATTCTTGCTCAAGGCGACGAATTGCCTGGGTAATACTAGGTTGAGAAACATTAAAATACTTTGCTACTTGCGTATAATTTTTTAATTTAACTAGCATGGCAAAGTATTGTAAATCACGAGTATTCATCGTCTTAACCCTTTCTATGTCGAAATAATATCTTTATCTTACGTCAATTTATACTTGAATACAAAAGAATGTTCGCAAAAGAAATCAATCTTTTCAACAAGACGGTCGGCTAAACTATCTTCATGTTATCTTGTTATTTAAAATAATAAGGCTGGGGGAATTTTTCATTTCTCCCAGCTTCCGCACTAATCTTAAGCTATTCAAGTAAATATTAAATTATTGATGTTCTTTTAAGTAATTGTCCATTATTTTATTAAATTTGTTTGCCTGTTCTGCCATTATTACATGACCACTTTGATCAACAGCTTGATGCGAGATAAACTGTGGATTAGCTTGTCTCATAACATCCGCAAATTTACCATTAAAATATGGACTTTGATTTGCGGTAACTAATAATGTTGGAATATTAATTTTTTCAAGTGTTAATCGCCAATCCCGTTTAGCGTGATCATAGAGTAAGGGAAGATTTTCGGCCCTAATAAATGGAAACATTTCTTTTTCTGGCTCTAATTTTGATATTACTTGAGATGGTACCCCATTTAATGTCTCTCTAACATTACCATGCTCTTTCAATTTTAATTTATACGATGCCCTTGTGATATCCATATATCCATAAGGCCATTGAACCGTATTAAACATCTTTGGAGATTGATCAATTGCTATTACACCACTTAACGGAAAATCAGTATAATATGATAAAAATCCATATATTACAGATGCTCCCATAGAATGCCCTATTAGAAAAGGTTTTGTTACATTCAAATGATTTAATAGTTCATACAAATCCTTTATTAAAGGCTCAATAGAATCTAACTGCTCATCTCTAGTTGATGCTCCATGATTTCGCTGATCATACGTAATTACTTGATAACCTTGCTGAATTAAGTTTTTAATTTGTAAACACCATATTTGTTGATAGCCGCCAAAGCCATGAATTAAAACAACTGGTTTCCCAGTACCATAAACATAGTAATTAATTCTTATCCCATCACTTGTTTTGAAGTCCATCAGGTAAACCTTCCTTCACTAAAGCTAAAAAGATAGTAACTATTAATAAATCAGCAGTACCTCCAAGGCTTAAATTTTGCTGAGTAAATTTTTCTTCAATTTCAGTTAATTTTTGTTGCCCAGCTTTAGTCCTTATTCCACCAAGATTTAAACACTCTTTAATTTCTTTATTTTTCCATTCTTGAATAGCCGGATCCCCCGCTCTTTTAATTAAGGTCGAATCTTCAATATGTAAAGCTAATTCTAAAAAAGTTATTAAAATTCGACTATTCCAATCATAGTTTGATGTTAATAAGGTCGGTAACCCATACTTAAAAACCGTCGGGTATCCAGCGTGTGCTTCTCCTCGAATACCAGAAAGGCCGTATTTTAAATATTGTTTCTCACCCGCAGTTAGAATTTTTTTCGATGAAAGATGTTTTAGATCATCATTAATCAAATTTTTTAACATCTTTTTAATCACGTTTTTAATATCATTTGCATCAAATCGTTTTAGATGCTGTAAGCTGTAGGCTGTTGCTGTAACAAATACTCCCAATGAAAAAACTGCTCCTTTATGAGTATTAACATTATTTGTAGCAACAAACATTGTTTTCTCAGCTTTTTTACCATATTCACGTAACTTTTCAAATATCAATGATAAATTAGCAGAACGACTCATTATTCCCAGTAATGCTGCTTGATGAAGATAGTTACGCAAACTAATAGAACTATTAATAAACGTAAATATGTCCATATCTAAGTGTGCTCCATGTTCAACTGGATCCACTAATCCGGGCTTAGGCCAAGCAGATACTTCATATAAAAGAGCTCGCTGTGCAAGTTGAGTTAACCAATTTGCAATGTTTTCTTTTTCTTGATATACCAATTCTACGCAAACTAGCTGACTAACTTTTTCTTGTAACTCTTCAACCGAATGTCGACGGGAGCGACCACATTCTTTAGCTGGGCGACCACAAATTAAACACTTTCTAGCAGGTTGATTTACATCTGACCTTGATAGTGATTTTATTGTTCCACTATCATTAGCCAGCACATCTAAGTCAAATAAACGATAACTTGGCTTCAATTCTTCAAAATGACTTGTAATCTCTTTTACTAAAATTGCTCCTGTATCAACAAGATAGAAGCGTTCTGGACCGGTTTTCTTATCCAGCCACTCTTTTTTTGAAATAAAAACAATTCCAGCATCTAATAACATTTTTTCAAATTCATTGAGACCAGCTATAAAAAATGACTCTATCTTTTTATTATTCTTTATTGGACCAGGAATATTTAATTTAGCTGCTACAACAGTCATTGATGGATTAGTTTTCAATAACTGGTTTTGTATTTTTACACGCTCATCCTTATTTTTTAAAACGGCAAGAATGTCTTGGTATTCACCGTGATCAAAAATAGTTTGCATACTAACTCCTCAAATCAAACTTTAACATTAATTATAGCAATAATGGGTATAAAAAACGGTACTAGAAAATTCCAGTACCGCAATTTCTATTCGTAATTAGTCCTTAATTTGTTTAATTTCATCAATTAAAGTACCATCACGATATTCAACAAGTGCAACTGTTCGATTAGTATATTCAATCTTTTCTGGCTTACCAACAATCTTTTCTGCACGTTGTTGTAATTCTTCAATTGAAATCAATGGAATACTTGGCACATTCTTGAATGCTTCAATTAAATCTTTACGTGCAGGATTTACAGCAACCCCTACTTCAGTAACAACAACATCAATTGATGAACCTGGGGTAGTTACTGAATTAACAGCTGGTACAATTGTTGCAATCCGACCACGAGTTAATGGTGCAGAAATAATTGTCATCTTTGCAGTACCAGCATCTTGGTGTCCACCAACAGCACCACGAATTTCACCATTAGATCCAGTTAAAACATTAACATTGAAATCAGTATCGATTTCCAAAGCAGAAAGAATTGCAATGTCCAGTTGATCAACCATTGCTCCCTTGTTATCAGGATCAGCATACCATGATCCGTCAATTTCAATTTGACCAGGATTACTCTTCATACTTGAAGCAGCACCCTTGTCAAAATCTTGAACATCCATAACTTTCTTTACTAATCCCTCTTCTAAAAGTTTAACGATTGGCGAAGTAGTTCCCCCACAAGTAAAGGAAGCAGTAATGTTGTTATCAATCATTGCTTGACGAAGGAAACGGGTAACAGCTAAAGCAGCTCCACCAGTACCAGTTTGGAATGAGAAACCTTCTTTAAAGTATGGAGAATTTACAATTACATCATTAACCATCTTTGCAATCTTCAATTCTTTAGGATCCTTAGTGAAACGTGTTGCACCACTACCAATACGGTCTGGATCCCCAACTTTATCAACTTTTACAACGTAATCTACTTGTGTTTGTTGGATTGATGCAGGCGTATTAGGATAATCAGCAATTGTATCTGTTACAAGAACAACTTTATCTGCGTACTTGGCATCAACTAATGCATAACCTAATGATCCCAAAGCTGATTCACCATTCATACCATTAGCATTTCCCATTCGATCTGAGTTAGGAACACCAATAAAGGCCACATCAATTTTAATGTTTCCATTTTCAATTGAACGTGCACGATTACCATGTGAACGGAAAATAACCGGATTCTTTAATAAACCGTGAGAAACGGCTTCTCCAAGACTTCCACGCATACCAGAACTAGTAATGTTAGTAATTGTACCAGCCTTAATAGCTTCGATTACCTTATCATTCATTACCCCAGTTAACGATGATGGAGCCAAGGTTAAGTCTTTGTAACCCATCTTGATGATTTTATCCATAACCATGTTAAATACAAAGTCACCATTACGGAAGTGGTGGTGGAACGAAATTGTCATCCCGTCCTTCAAGTTATTCTTGATAACATCATCTAATGAATCTACTAACTTATCGTCACCCTTGGTAACACGAACATCATGACCAGTATAGTGAACAATTGGATGACCAATTTCAGTAGTTTCAAATGGCTTGTAGTTTGTTGAATCTAAAATTTTATCTGAAATTTCGCGTCCGACTTTATTTTTCAATGTATTCGCCCTCCTCATTGATCAAGTTAGAAGCCTTTGCTAAACGAATTACCCGTTGTGCACGTAATACAACTGGGCGGTCAACCATTTGACCGTTCATTGAGATAACACCTGAACCCTTTTGGTGTGCTTCTTCAATTGCAGCTTCAACGTCCAATGCATTTTCAATTTCTTTCTTGGTTGGTTCATAAATCTTATTTACCCAATCAATTTGACGAGGGTTAACAAGAGATTTACCGTCAAATCCTAATTCGTGAATGTGTTCAGTCTCACGTTTAAAGCCTTCTACATCATTCATATTAGTAAAGACAGTATCAAAGGCTGCAATGCCAGCGGCACGTGCTGCGTGAAGAATCATGTTACGAGCAAATTCGAGTTCTGCTCCATCTGGGTAACGATGAGTCTTCATATCAGTCGTATAGTCTTCAGCAGAAAGTGCCAAACCAATCATCCGGTCAGTACTTGCAGCAATTTCTGGTGCATTAAGTACTCCCTTAGCACTTTCAATAGCTGCCATAACATGCGTTGTTCCTGGCTTAATACCAAATTTGTTTTCAGCTTCTTCTACTACTTTTACAAGATCTAGCATCATTTGAGCTGATTCTACTTTTGGCAAACGAACAACTTGAATACCAGCTTTTACCATTGCGAAAACATCATTCTTAAAAAATGGTGTATCAATTCCATTAACACGAACAACTAATTCTGAATCACCATAATCTTGTGTTTGAAGAGCTTGATAAACTAACATCCGGGCAGCATCTTTTTCTGCCATTGAAACCGAATCTTCCAAGTCAAACATAATGGAGTCGGCACCATAAATACCAGCATCCTTTACCATTCCGGCATTGTTACCTGGAACAAACATCATTGTCCGACGTAAACGTTCTTCCATTATTAAAATACCTCCCAGTCTGGTTGATCTGCTGTATCAAGAGCACGTTGAGCAGCAGCCATTGTCCGTGCTTTAATTACACAATCTAAAGCTCCTTTATCCACAGCTTTAACATTGGCATTATCAATTCCATAAGCAGTTAAAGTATCAGTAATCACCTTACGAATTTGATTACCATAAAGTTCTTCCACAGAGGAATCTAAGTCAATGTTGATACCATTATTACCTTGGCTCAAAGTAATTTGAATATCGGAAGATTCCAAAGTTCCTGCTAATGCAGTCTTCTTAATATCCATTATTTAATACTTCCTTCCTTTATCCGAGTTTGAAGCTCAGACCAGTTGTTTTTAATAAATTCGAGCGTTGTATCTGGAACATACTTTTTTACTAACTCAATATTATCATTAGCAATTGCTGCTCGTACCTTCGTTGCTGAAATAATATCCTGATCCTTGTTTTTCTTTCGATCAATAATCTTTACTTCAACATCAGGTGGTAGAACCCTATTTAACTCTTCATTATATATATTTGTTGTTTTGGAATATGGTTCATTCCCAAGATATCGAGATGTTATATTAAGTGGTTTTGCAATTTGTTCCTTAAAAAGGGTTGCATCCAAGGAAGCTTGAAATCTTCCAACATTTTGATCATCTTTTAAAAAGTATGCTGGAAACGTAGCATAACTAACCATGTATTCCTTACCTGGTACTACTATAACATTTGGTAAATCAGCCACTCCAGCTTTAACTAATTTAAAGCGTTCAGAAAATGAAAAAATAGAAACATCTTCACTAACAACGAAAACATACACATGATCATTTTCTTTACTAGCAGTTTCAACTAGGTAACGATGTCCGTTTGTAAAAGGATTGGCATTCATAACTATTCCTGCAATCTTACTTTCCTTTTGATCATTAAAGTTCGGTAAAGAAGAAATATAGTCATGAATATCAGGAGTACCACTTTCTAATACAGTTCCTTGTTTTACTTTTGCTAATTCATGAAATCCAACATACTTGAAACTTTGACTATATTGTGGTTTCGTAAAAACAAACAAATGAAAGCGCCCCATCATTGCAGCTTCGTTTTCTAATTTACTAACCAAACTGTTAAATGTTTCACCATGTCCCTGAACTTTTGAACAAATTGCAATATACTTCAATACATTACCAGCAATTGATCCAGTTGCTAAAATCTCACCATTTTCTTCCCATACAAAAGTCTTATCAATAGAAGATGTTTCTTTTTCAGAAAAAACTTCAATTCCATTGAACCGCAAGAACTTTTGCCACTTGGTCAAATTGCGTTTTAAATGAATGTTAATTTCACGAACTTCCATTAATATTCTCCTAATCGTTATTCTTTTGACTTGCATAATGTTGAACAGCTTTAGCTACTGTATTTACTACACCATCATCAAATACTCCAGGAACAATTTTTTCAGCTGTTGGATTAGAAATCATATTTGCTAATGCAGAAGCAATTGCTTTTTCAAGGCCGAAATCGACTTTATTTAAATCAGCTGATAATAATCCTTTATATAACCCGGGAAATACCAAAATATTATTTACTTGATTTGGGTATTGACTTGAGCCAGTTGCCATTACTGCTGCATCTGCATCTTTTGCAATTTGAGGATCAATCTCAGGCTTTGGATTTGCAAGTGCAAAAATAATTGGATTCTTAGCCATTGTCTTTACTTGTTCACTTGTTAAAACATCTGCATCAGAAAGACCGATAAAAACATCCCGATCCTTTACCGCTTCACTTAAATTCTTATAAGGAGTTTGATCAGCACTTTGTTTTACTAAATCTGTTTGATAATGATTATAATTTTGACTATCAACATGCACTGGTCCATCAATATCAACAAATGTAATATTTTTAATACCTGCCGCAAAAAGTAATCGAGCTGTTGCAACTCCTGACGCTCCAACTCCATTAATTATGACTTTCAAATCTTTCAGATTTTTCTTTACTACTCTAGCAGCATTAATTAATCCAGCCAAAACAACA
The DNA here is from genome assembly GCA_946487795.1 of uncultured Lactobacillus sp. Taxonomy (GTDB): domain Bacteria; phylum Bacillota; class Bacilli; order Lactobacillales; family Lactobacillaceae; genus Limosilactobacillus; species Limosilactobacillus kinnaridis. The sequence goes on from CAMLUN010000002.1 coordinate 15,953, forward strand.
ATTGCTGTTCCTTCTTGATCATCATGATAAACTGGAATATTAACTACTTTAGACAATTTCTCTTCGATTTCAAAACAACGAGGTGCTTTAATATCTTCTAAATGAAAACCCGCAAAAGATTCCTGCATATTCTTTAATGTTGCTACAAATTCATTAACAGGAACTTGCTCAACAGTTAAAGGTAGTGCATTAACATTAGCCAAATCCTTATAAAGTAATGCTTTCCCCTCAACAACTGGAAGACCACCGGCTGGGCCAATGTTTCCTAATCCCAAAACAGCAGAGCCATCTGTTACTAATGCTACAAGTTTTCCACTAAGAGTATATTTATCCTTTAGTTCGGGATAACGTTCTATAAGCTTAGAGATTATCGCAACTCCTGGAGTATACGCTTCACCTAATTCTTTTCGATTTTTCACTTCAAATTGAGGTGCAATATTAAGTACTCCTTGGTTCTTAGCATGCATTGAGAGTATTTCTTTATCTTCCATTTATCGAAAGCCTCCTCATTTCATTATTAATATCTTACCACCTTTTTAAAAAAATTAAAATAATTACTGTATTTTTTAAATATTTAAAAAATAATGATATACTTAAAACAACATTGAGCATGAAAGGAATAAAAATAATGAACTCACAGCATCAACAATTACTCGGTAACCTTGCACAAGATTATTACCTTAGCAAAATGGCAATTAGTGATATTTCTAAAAAATATAATCTTAGTCGCTACCTCATTATGAAATACCTTGATGAAGCATTTTCAAGCGGGATTGTTGATATAAGCATTCATACAGATTATGACCGAAATGCCCAACTAGAACGCGAATTATCAAATAGTTTTGATATAAAAAATGTCTATGTTATTAAAGATCCAAGCAACCCCTTGGACCGCGATAAAATCATTGCTAACTTTGCAGCTAATCAGATCCAATCTCTTATTAAAGAATATAAAATAATCGGATTATCGTGGGGGGAAACAATTTATACTATTCTTGATCATTTCAGCAAACACTCTTCCCGCAATTTAGTTTTCACACAATTTATGGGTGAAAATATGAAATATAAATCTTCTGCCGCATCAATGCGAATGGTACAAAAAGCTGCATCCAAATATGATTGTCCTTATTACACCATTCCCGGACCACTTTATATTCTTAATGACGAAGCAAGAAATGACCTATATTCCGAACCGGCTTTTACAGAAGCATTTAAGGTTGCCAATAAAATGGAAATGATTGTTTGTGGATTAGGCACTCTCCAATCAATAGACAGTATCCCTGCTTGGCATGATTATAAAAAGAGGTTATTTAAAGGAGTTAGTTTAAACCAAATTGCTGGAATGGCATTTGGTCGTCCATATGATATTAACGGTAACTTTCTAATTCATCCCACTAACGATAAAACTCTCTCTATCCCTTTAAATAAAATTCTTAACGTTCCTATACGCTTTGCTATTGTTCAACGCAAATCAAAATATCAAGCCGCTTTAGGAGCCCTTCGTGGAGGTTTATTTACTGATATGATACTTACAGAATCAATCGCTTTACGAATTATTGAAGAGTTAAGATAAAATAAAAATCCGAATTCCCGTTACGAGAATTCGGATTTTTTATTTACTTCTTCTACCAAATGCCAATTAGGCGCATCCAGAAGGTTCCAATAATACCGTAAACAAGTAAGTAGAAGATACCTAATATAAAGTTCATCTTCCACCATTCGCTCTGAGTAACGTAACCAGATGATGATAAAATCGAAGCTGGTCCGTTAGCATAGTGAGTAGTAGAACCCATGATAGCAGAAGTGAAGGCAAGGAGCATTGCAGTTAACATTGCTGGTGCTCCAGCAGCAATCGCTACAGAAACGAAAGCCGTGTACATTGCAGTAACGTGAGCAGTAGCACTGGCAAAGAAATAGTGAGCGTAGAAGTAGACAACTACTAATACAACTAATACCCAAATCCAGCTAACTCCGTGAAGGGCACCTTCAATACTGTTAGAGAACCATTTAATGAAGCCTAACTTAGTCAATTCACTAGCCATGAATACTAAGATTGAAAGCCAAATCAATACATTCCAAGCACCAGATTCGTTCAAGACGTCCTTAGTTTCCAACACGCCAGTAATAAGCAGAAGAGCAATTGCTAAGAAAGCCACAAAAGTCGCGTTAATAGCAGGAATAAAACTAGTCAACATCCATAAAACAAGAGTCAATAAGAAAATAAGCCCCATGAGCTTTTCAGAAAGCTTCATGCTACCCATCTTTTCAAGTTCGCTATTAGCCCAAGTCTTAGCGTTTGGTGTTTCTTTGATTTCTGGTGGGTACATCTTGTAGATAATGTATGGCACAGCAATTAAACAAAGTACACTAGGAAGAACTCCGGCTACAAACCATCCAACCCAAGTAATATTAATGTTTAATGTCTTAGCTAAGGCAACTACAACCAAGTTTGGTGCCATAGCCGTCATGAAGGTTGCGGAAGTAATCAAATTACTGTGGAATTCAGTGAAAACTAGGAAAGAACCTATCTTTTTCCGAGTACCTTTCTTTGGGTCAGACCCATAAGTTTCAGCTAAGGACTTAATAATTGGATAAACTACCCCACCAGCCCGGGCAGTATTACTTGGAATGGCTGGTGAAGTAACCAAATCAATTCCCATAATGGAGTATGCTAACCCCAAACTATGTTGCCCAAAACTACGAACAAAGACCAAAGCAATTCGCCGACCTAATCCCGTTTTAATAAAACCACGGGAAAGTAGGAAGGCCATTGCAATCAGCCATGATGACGAATTTTCAAAGGCCTTTAATGCCTCTTCCATCGGTACAATGCCAACCAAGACCATAATTGTGAACCCAACTAAAGTCGTTCCGGCAATCGGTAACGGCTGGGTGATACATCCCACAATCGTTGCTACGAAAATAGCAAACATATGCCAAGCAGCCATAGAAACGCCATCAGGACGGATCGGACCGCAGAACCATAAGATTAAGCCAACAGCAACGGGCCATGCCCATGCCTTAGCTTTAAATTTAGCTAATCCCATTATATTAAACCCTCTTTCAATTAATTCTTAATAACCACACCATCTAAGACATCTTTCATCTTAGCAGCAGAGTATTTTAGTTTTTCGATTTCTGTATCCGAAAGTCCGTAATCAACGACTTTTTCTATTCCTGTTCGATTAACAATTGCAGGTATTCCAAGATACAAATCATTAATACCATATTGTCCCATTAAAGGGGCTGATATTGGGAGCATGATATTACGATTTTCAATAATCGCTTTTACAATATAAGCAAGATATTTAGCTACTCCATAGAAAGTAGCTCCTTTTCCTTCGATAATCTTACCACCACGTTCTTTAACTGCTTTTTCAAGTTCGCTATAGTCCTGAGCAGTTAAATCAGTAACTTCTTTTAACGGTTTTCCATTAATAGTGGCTTCATCGAATGCACCAAACGATGTATCTCCATGTTCCCCTAAAACTAAAGCATCAATTTCATTTACTGGAACATTTAACTTTTCAGATAAAAGTACATTCAATCGAGCCGTGTCTAATGAAGTACCAGTTCCGATAACACGATGCTTAGGGAATCCAGAGAGTTGTTGTGTCACTGTAGTTAAAATATCAACAGGATTACTTGATACAACAAAAATACCGTTGAATCCACTTTCAACAATTGGGTTAACAATAGTTGAAAGAATCTTTGTGTTCCTTGAAACAAGATCCAAACGAGTCTCTCCTGGCTTGCGTGGAACTCCAGCAGTAATAACTACAACATCAGCATCAGCAGCATCAGAATAATCCCCCGCATGAATGTTGACTGGACTAGTTAGTGGAGTAATATCTTGTAAATCCAATGATTCTCCTGTTGCCTTCTCTTTCTTTAGGTCAACAATAACTAATTCATCAATTTCTTGTGTTGTTTGAAGGAGTGAGAATACGAATGATGATCCTACAGCTCCATCACCAACAAGCACAACTTTATGATGATATCCTAACATAAAATTTTCCTCCAAATAATATACAAATAATTGCTCTAGGCAGTTTCTCACTGCCCATTATTTTTTTACTTTAAGCCACGGGCGTAAACAGTTACTTGTTGACCTGCTTGACGTCCAAAGACAATTGTTTCTGCAATTGAGTTACCACCAACACGGTTATTACCATGTAAACCACCAGCAACTTCACCTGCAGCATATAATCCCTTGATTACATCCCCATTACCATCAAGCACTTGAGTCTTTGTATTAATATGAATACCACCCATAGTGTAGTGAATTGCAGGTGCAATATGGATTGCAAAGAATCCTGGCTTAGTAATTCCACGATCCATTCCTGTTGTCCGATGGAATTCTTTATCGTCATGATTTTCAACAGCTTCATTCCATGTTGCAACTGTCTTCTTTAAGTTCTCAGTATCCATGTTGAGGTTCTTTGCAAGATCCTCAATCGTATCGCCATGAACAACAAGACCAACTTTATCGTAAAATTCAATTGCCTTAGCATGGTCACGAATACCTTGGTCAAAAATTAAGTAAGCACTGTGTTCTGGAAGGGAAGTAATTGCATTAGAAACAATCTTTCGAGTGTTTAATTCGTTAACAAACCGATTACCTTCAGCATTAACTAAGATTGCACCTTCACCACGGACAGCCTCACCAATAAGGTAAACATGAGGATTATCTTGTTGAACAGTTGGGTGAACTTGTACAAGATCCATTTGCATTAATTCACCGCCAACGCCTTCAGCAAGCTTCAAGCCATCACCAGTTGCTCCTGGTTGATTGGTAGTCTTGTAATCAGCAAGGTCAGGGCGGAACCGCTTCATGTATTCCTTAGAAGCACCAAATCCACCAGTAGCTAAGATAACAGCCTTTGCGTGGATGGTTTTAATTAGGCCATCAGCATTAGCTTCAACACCGATTACCTTACCCTCATCATCTTGTAAGAGCTTGTTAACTTTAACCTTATTAAATACTGGAATGTTTTCCTTTTGAACAACTTCCAATAAACTTTTTACTAAAAAACCACCAATTGGCGCCATACTTGCTGGACGGTGAGTACGCTTACGAGACATTCCACCAGTAATTGTAATGTCATCAAGCTTAATCCCATGATCAGCTAACCAGTCGATTGCTGGAGCTGTGTGATATACAAAGTAACCTAGCATATCCTTATCGTTTAGACGTCCACCATCTTTGTATGTTTCATGGTAGAAATCGGCAACGTTATCAATTACTCCATGTTGTAATTGCACATTGGTTTCAGCGGCGTTCATTCCTGAAGAAGCCCGGTTAGTATTTCCACCAAGTTCTTCTTCCTTTTCAAGAACGACCGTCTTCATTCCCAATTCGTTTGCTTGAATTGCTGCGGAAAGACCTGTTCCACCAGAACCAATTACAATAACATCGTAATCATTATCTAATTTACTTACAGATAATGGTTGGAATTTTTCAGCCATGATATTGCTCTCCTTTTAATTATATTTAAATGTATTAACAGTCAAAAAGAGTGGAACAAGTTCTTTTTATTGCTTATTTCCACTCTTGCCAAAATTGGCATTACTTTTAACTCAATTCTTATTTATCACGATCAACGTTGGTCATCTTAAGCATGTCCATCCATTCATCGTATTGTTCTTCCGTAAGCTTACCAGACTTCAAAGCAGCTTCTTTTAATGTGCTACCAGCTTTATCAGCAGCTTGAGCAATCTTAGCACTGTCATGGTAACCAATGTGTGGTGACAAAGCAGTAACAGTCATCAATGAATTATCAACTAATTCTTCCATCCGCTTTTCATTAACTGTCATTCCGTGGATCATCTTGTCAGCAAATCCAGTAATTGTTCCAGTTAATAAGTCAGCTGATTCGAGGAATGCATCGATTAATACTGGCTTGTAAACATTCATTTCGAAGTTACCTTGTGATGAAGCCATTGTTACTACAGTATCGTTACCGAATACCCGTAAAGCAGCCATTGTTACAGCTTCTGCTTGAGTTGGGTTAACCTTACCTGGCATGATTGATGAACCTGGTTCGTTAGCTGGAATATTTAATTCACCGTAACCAGCACGCGGACCAGAAGCTAAGAAACGAATATCTTGAGCAAGCTTGAACATGTCAGCTGCTAATGTCTTCAAAGCACCGTGAACAACATCTAAACCAGAGTGGTTAGCTAAACCGTAGAACTTGTTTGAATCAGCAGTCAAGTTTAAGCCGTAAACTTCGCTAAGCTTTTCAGCAATCTTTTCAGGCATTCCTTCTGCAGCATTCAAACCAGTACCAACAGCAGTACCACCAATTGCCAATTCATCTAATGTTGATTCCAAAGTCTTAATGTAATCAAGGTCATGTTCTAAGGAAGCAATATAACCAGAAAGTTCTTGACCAAATGTCAATGGAACAGCATCTTGCAAGTGAGTACGTCCAACTTTAACAGTCTTCATGTACTTCTCTTCCTTAACCTTTAATTCATCAATTAAATGTTGAACAGCTGGCTTCAACTTATCAAGCGCTTCTAAAGCAACTACATTCATAGCAGTTGGGAATGTATCGTTTGAACTTTGACCCTTGTTAACATCATCATTTGGTAAGATTTCAATGTCAGGGTTAATTTCATGAGCCTTGTGCGCAACAACTTCATTAGTATTCATGTTGGTTTGGGTACCAGAACCAGTTTGGTAAACCTTTAATGGGAAGTCCTTCCGCAATTCTTCATCACTTAATGCGAGTAATTCATCAATCGCCTTAACGATTAAATTACCCTTTTCTTCAGAGATAGCTTTAGTTTCCATATTAGCTTGAGCCGCTGCCTTTTTAATGTTCAATAAAGCACGGATAATTGCTAATGGCATGTATTGACCGGTTGGGAAGTTATTCCGACTCCGTTCTGTTTGTGGTCCCCATAATGCTTCAGCAGGGATTTTAACAGGACCTAACGTATCTTCTTCAGTACGGTATTCTGACATCTCAAAAACCTCCAATATATTAATTGAGCAATTTTGTCTTGTGAAATGTTACACATCATTTACACGTATATCCTACCTTGTAAGTAAAGCTATAGTCAAATCTTTAATTTCCAATAAATTTCACTTATAGCTATTGCCTTGCCAACTGTTATAATAGCTTTTTTCAATTACGTTTGCAAAAGTTTCACAAACTTCGATACAAAAAAACACCTAAGATTTTTTAATTTCTTAGATGCTTTTCTATTTTTGTCTAATAATCTGGTTTTATTATTCACAAAGATGAAAGCTGCTTGATTAATATCGAGGCTTCCAAATTTTCTCTTCTACTGCTTTCTTCGCATCGGTAATTCCATCGCCTGCTAAGCCTTGGTCGATAGCAGATTCGGCTACTCGTTCAGCCACTCGCTTAGAAAATTCTGTTAACTTAGAAACAGGAGGTAATACAGCTGCTCCTGGTTTTTCTGGGTCAACTAAGCCACTTAAAGCATGAGCAGCTGCAGCAAGCATATTATCATTTAACACTTTAGCTTCAGCAGCCAAGGCGCCAAAACCAACTCCAGGATAAATTAATGCATTGTTAGCTTGCCCAATTTGATAAACGGTTCCATTATACTCGATATCTTTAACCGGAATTCCCGTCGCAATTAATGCCTTTCCATCAGTCCATTTGAGAAGGTCGGCTGCTTTTGCCTCTGCTAACTTAGTTGGGTTAGAGAGTGGGAAGATAACAGGCCGTAGAGTATGGGCTGCCATTTCCTTTACAACCGCTTCATCAAAACTTCCTGGCTGAGTGGACGTACCAATCATTACTGTTGGATGAACAGCCTTAACAACTGCAAGTAAATTAGTTAATTCATCAGCATTAGCAAATTCGCTTCGTTGACGGGTAAATGGCTTTTGCTTTGGTGTTAAGCCGGGCGTATCGTCAAACAATAATCCTTGCTTGTCAACAAGGTAGAAGTGCTTCTTTGCTTCTTCGGGTGTCAGGCCTTGACGGATCAATTCGTCATAAAGCATCTTAGCGATTCCCATTCCAGCAGTACCCGCACCAAATGTTAAGAATGTTTGATCCGTTAACTTTTCTTTTGAGATATTCATGGCTCCTAGCACACCAGCTAAGGCAATAATTCCGGTTCCTTGAATATCATCATTAAAGGTCAAAATTTTATCCTGGTACTTATCAAGAATCCGTGCAGCCGTTCCCCGACCAAAATCTTCAAAGTGTAATAAACTCTTAGGGAACAATCCTTCAACTGCATCAACAAACTTATCGATGAAGTCAAAGTAAGGTTGTCCTTCAACCCGCTTCATCCGATTGCCAAGATAGTGCGGATCCTTAAGTAATTTTTCATTATTCGTCCCAGCATCAATAGAAACCGGGAGCACTTGGGATGGATCAATCCCAGCCGCTGCTGTGTAAACCATTAATTTCCCAACAGAAATGTCAACCCCATTTACACCCCAGTCACCAATACCAAGGATTCCTTCAGCATCTGTAACAACGATAAGGCGAATATCACGACCATCAGCGGCATCAGCAAGTTCCTCTTTAATTAAGTCAGGATGCTCAATGCTCAAATATGCAGCATCTTGCGGCTTAATGTAACGTTCATTATATTGCTCAATCGCCTCAGCAATTACGGGATCATACACAACTGGCATAAATTCCGCAATATGTTTTTCCATTAAGTAGAAGAAAAGCGTACGGTTAGTATTGAATACTTCCATCAATAGGTGACGTTGTTCAATCCGTGAGTTCTTAGATTGATATAACCGGTAGATTTCGTCTGCCTGTTCCTCAATCGTTCTTACACAAGATGGTAACAAGCCTAATAAACCATACTTTTTTCGTTCTTCAATTGTAAAAGCAGTTCCCTTATTCTTAAAGGGATCATTTAATATTTGCATTCCTTTACGCAACATTATCGCCTATCCTTTACCTTTTTTCTGTTTCAACATTCTTAGAGTAATTCCAGCGCTAGTTTATAGTCAAATATATGCTATGATATAAATAAAATTGATAATACCCCTTATAATCACTGATAGAGAGGCATTTACTATGAAATTAAACGACCTAAAATATTATCAAGCACTGGTAAAATATAAAAATTTTTCGCAAGTTGCAGCAAAATTCAATGTCAGTCAACCTACTATTACAATGGCTATCCAACGACTAGAAAAAGATTTTGGGACGTCATTTTTTGTTCGTGACCATGTCCATAAACAATTGCATATCACGCCGACTGGTAAGCAATTCGCCATTCACGTTGACGTTATTTTAAACGAATTAAAGATTGCTCACCAAGAAATCAATCAAGCTGAATCATCCAGTATTCGCTTTGGGCTGCCACCTATTATCGGCAATTACTACTTTCCGCCATTAACCCCGCTATTAATGCGAGAAGGCCTTTTAAGCCACTTGGAAACCTCTGAGCATGGTTCTAAGGAAATTCTCAAGATGCTTAAACACGGTCACCTTGATTTGGCATTGCTTGGATCGCTTAACCCCCTAAAGGAAGTGGGGCTAAAAACTACTGAACTGGCTGAGTATCCCTTTAAGATTATTGTTAGCAAGCGTCATCCCCTCGCTGCTAAAAAGGAGATTGATTTTGCTACGCTTAAAAATGAACGCTTTATTGTTCCTGATACTGAATTCTTTCATGAGCAAGCTTTTAAGCAAATTTCTCATTTAGCTCATTTTCGTCCCCAAGTCATCTACCGAACCGCTGACATTCACGTTATCAAAACCATGGTTGCAGAAAATCTTGGAATTGCTTATTTAACAAGTTTGGCGATTACCCCAGAAGATAATATCCATTCCATAAATGTTACTAGCCCGTTAAAACAATCGTTCCGTCTGTCAGCTGTTACTCGTTCAACTGAATTATTAACAGCTCCCAAGCAAAAACTATGGGATCTCTTAACTACAAAAAAGGAATGACAAATAACCGTCTAATACGGTGGCTATTTGTCATTCCTTTTTATTATTTCTCTTTTTCAATCTTAATTGTCTTAATAATAACGTCTTTTTCAGGCTTATCCATCGCATCTCGCTTAACTTTGCTGATCTTTTCGACAACATCCATTCCGGATAATACTTGGCCAAATACGGTGTGATGGAAGTCAAGCCACGGTGTACCACCATGTTTTTCGTAATAATCAATAATCTCCTGCGGGTATCCAACAGCCTTCATTTGATCAATCATATTTTCTGGAACATGTTCATTAGTGACAATAAAGAATTGACTGCCATTTGTGTTCGGACCAGCATTAGCCATTGACAGAGCACCAGTGAAGTTAAATAATTCTTCAGAAAATTCGTCTTCAAATGGGTGACCATAAATACTTTCGCCACCACGTCCGGTTCCAGTTGGGTCACCACCTTGAATCATAAAATCAGGAATAACCCGGTGAAAAATTACATCGTCATAATAATTTTTCTCTGCTAATTTAACAAAGTTTTCAACCGTTTTAGGTGCGTACTTTGGAAAAAGTTGGGCCGTAATTGTTCCCATTGTAGTTTCAATTACTGCTTTTGGTCCTTTAACCTCATCCAATGATAATTGGGGATATTTCATAAAAAAGCCTCCTCTTTTCTCTTCTAAACCTCTCTAACTATCTTAGCAGGAATATGAAGGAAAAGACAATTATTAGTCCTCACTAACACGTAATACACAAGCTCCCTTAATATCGCCATGTTTAACATAGCGTAATGCTTCATCAGCCTTTGCTAGTGGATATTCGTGTACTTCAGGATGGATATTGAGACGGTCAGCTAATGTTAAGAATTCTTCCCCATCACGACGGGTATTGCTCTCAACACTCGTTAATGTCTTTTCGTGGAATATTTCTTTTTGGTAATTCATCATTGGAATATCAGTCATATGAATGCCAGCTAAGGCCAAAGTCCCGCCTGGAACTAGACTAGCTAAGGCCGGTAATACCATATCACCAACTGGCGCAAAGATGATTGACGAATCCAAAGGAACCGGCGCAGGGTCATAGGATCCTTGAACAGAAGCACAACCCAATTCCAGGGCGAATTTCTTTGCATCCTCACCACGCGTAAAGACATGCACTTCAATTCCCTGTGCAAGTGCAATCTGGGCCGTAATGTGCGCTGAGCCACCAAAGCCATATAGCCCTAGGCGGCCACCAGCGGGAACATTGGCACGTTCAAAAGCCCGATAACCAATAATCCCGGCACATAATAATGGAGCTGCCTCTAGGGAATCAAACTTTTCCGGAAGCCGATATGCAAATCCTTCTGGAACCGTGACATATTCTGCATAACCACCATCATGATCCCAACCGGTATAAAGTGAATGAGGACAGAGATTCTCATGACCCGAGCGACAAAACTTGCATACCCCACAAGCATGCCGGAACCATGGAATCCCAATTCGCTCCCCAAGCTTAAATCGTTGTGTTTCTGGTCCAAAACCGACAACTTTACCAACAATCTCATGACCAGGAGTAACGTGTTCGTGGTGAACCGGCAAATCTCCTTCTGTCACATGCAAGTCTGTATGACATACCCCACACGTTAATACCTTAACAAGGACTTCTCCCCGTTTAGGAGTCGGCACGGGCTTTTCGGTAAATTCAATTGGTGATTTCTTACCATCAATCGGCCCAGGAGTTGTGACTGCCCAAGCCTTCATTGTTTTCGGAATAGCATTTTCGCGTTTTTCCATCCTTAAAGACCTCGATTAATTAAATATTTCATTCTCTATTGTAGTGCTTTTTATTCATAAGAGTGTCGTATTTTTTCAATTTGACGAGACCATTGACCCTTAAATTTTGGAATGTTTAACGGCTCATTAATAGCTGGATCATCTTTTGCCGCTTGAGTCAGCCCTTCTACTCCTCCAATATCATCTAAGATTCCATTTCCAAAACCGCTAACAATTTGGGGACTAGTATGAGCTGGAAGTCGTTTCGGCTTTACTTCCTCAAACTTAATTTTAAAGTTCCACATATCACCAAAGTCATATATTAGGTTATATTCATGGTCAAGATTACAATCGCCTACCCAACTTTGAGTAATATCTTTTGATTGACCAAAGCCACTATCAAGAATCGGCAACTGATAGTGAGTATTTCCTTGATGCAGTTCAAATAAGTGGTGTCCGTCCGCGTTAAATGCTGCTAAAATTGCAAAGCACAACATGTCCAGGCGCATATCACCGCTGACGGTAAATCGCCGCCACATTTTAGGATGATAATCACTTAGCTCAACATAAATAGTATATTGTTTATTAACATATTGGATTGCATGCTCGCGTTGATTTCTTACTTGCCGCTGCATATCACGAATTATACGTTGTAGGTGGTACATCCGCTGTTTAGAACCAAGATCTTTTAGCCCCTGACTAATTGCTTGAACAAACAAATCGTAGTCCTCACTAGAGAAAAGATCTTCTGCCCGTAAAAACTTTCCAAATTCGCGAAAGGCATCACTTTTAGAATGAAAGCCGGTATCAGTCGGACGATCATTATGTAGTTTTTCATAGTTAATTAAATAGTGATAGACCAAGGTAATATCGTCAAGAACAGATTCACCGAGTGCCTCACAGTAGCCGATATAATCTGCAGCACAATCTAAATCTCGATCAACGATGCTCTCGCTCTTCCCACGACTTTCTAAATAATCTTGATAATCATCTAAAATCTTTTCTCCGACCGCCGTTGCATTCATGATATCGTTAATTGAAAGTGAACGGTAAAGATAGCGACGGTTATGTTCATTAAGTTTAGGGTGAGTAGCCACCTTAAAGTCCGTAACTGAATAGTCTTCAAAAATATCCATTACAACATATTCTTCATCCATTGTCTTATTGGTAATACGTGTCTGTTCCGCTAATTGAAGCGCAATTTCAGCATTGGTCGGGTCTTTTTCCCAATCAATAATTGAATTAGGCCCCATCATGAGGTTCTGATACATCTGCAATTGCTGTTGAGTTTCTGGCTGAATTTGGCGTGTAAATACTACTTTGCTAAATTGGGCGTCACGAATCATCCTAATTTTTGCATGAGGAATTGGCGAAACTTCTAATAAACTTAAGAATTCACGCTTAAATGCCGCAATAAAAGATCGTGAGTCATTAAAGCGTTGAGGATAGCGTACAATAATTGGCAACGACATTAAGTTATTCATAATAATCATGAATTCACCAGTAACACGAATTGTCCAAACATTTGTCTCTAATAGATCAGATGGTGCAATCACCTGTGAATTAATATGCAAATGTTGGGCAAGTGAATTTTCCACTGCAATAATCACCCTATCAACCCCTCCTATAATTTTGCTTATATTAATTTTATTTTGAAAAGCATTATTTATCAACTTAATCAAACCATATTTACTGAAAATTATAGGCAGAAAGCCTGTGACTTTAGTCATGGGATGAATGCCTTCCAAAGCAGCCATGAGACTGCTTTTTCTTACTAAAAAGTCTGTAAAATCTCGTTTTTGCCCCTGCAAATTTAGTAAAATTAAAGTATAAAGAAGGTGAAAACATGACCACAGTTTTGAAAGGGATCAAGCTTCGCTTGTATCCCAACAAGCAACAACAAGCTCAACTATGTCAAATGTTTGGCAATGACCCCTTTGTTTGGAACCAGATGCTTGATATGGCAAAACAACGTTATCAAAACAATCCTAATAGCCAGTTTGTTGATCAATATGGCATGGATGTATTGTTGAAACCTTTGAAGCAGGAATATCCATTTCTAAAACGTAGTGATTCTACCAGTCTCCAAGTTGTTAATCATAACTTATATCAGGCCTTTCAAAGATTATTTAAGCATCTGGGTGGTTACCCACGCTTTAAATCCAGACGGTCTGCTAAGCAGTCCTATACTGGTAAAAGCAAAATTCAAATAGTGGCGAACCGCTATTTGAATTTACCCAAAATTGGCTATATTAAAACCAGCAAAACTCGCCAGTTAACTCATTGTAAGATCAAACGCTATACGGTTAGTTACGATCCGTCAGGTCGTTATTACCTGTCACTACAGGTTGAGACCACAGTACAGCCACTATCGAAGACTAGTCAACAGGTCGGCATTGACGTTGGCGCAACTAATTTAGCCATTACTAATGACGGCCATAAGTATGCTAAATTTGACGCTGTCTGGTTAACTCAACAGGCGCAACATTGGCAGTCTAAGTATAGTCACCGCCGTCATCAAGCCACGGTGAGTGTCCGTCAATGGAACCATAACCATCAGGACGTCAAAGAGGAACTGAATGACTACCAGAACTGGCAACGAGCTCGAATTCAGAAAGCTCGCTATCAACGACGAGTCGCTGATCAGCGGCGCGATTACCTGCATAAGCTGACGATGGCATTGGTCACGCAATACGATGTGATTGTCATTGAAGATTTGAAAGTCAAGAATCTGCAAAAGAATCATCATCTTGCCGCGGCCATTGCCAACGCTAGTTGGCATCAATTCCGTACCATGCTGGGATACAAGTGTGACTGGTATGGTAAACAGCTCATTACTGTCAAGCCCAACTATACCAGTCAAATCTGTAGTCATTGTGACTACCATAGTGGGTCCAAACCGCTCGCAATTCGTGAATGGACGTGTCCAAAGTGTGAGGCCCATCACGATCGGGATATTAATGCGGCAGTTAATATTCTGCATAAAGGGTTAAAAGCCGTTGGCTAGGGACTAGCCGTGGTAAAAGAACGAAGTTCTGTAAGTTAGGTATTTGGAATACCAATGTAACAGCCTAAATACTACTTCGCGTTCCCAGAAACCGCCGACTTTAGTCGGTGTGTAGTTCATAAATAAAATAGAAGATTTAAAATAAGACATAAGTATTGTCTCTGAAAGGATGCGCAACTTTTGATCAATCAAAATCTCGATATCTTTGACTTACGAAAAATTCAAATCAATAAAACTAAAGCTGAATTGGAAAATAATGGTAAGCGGCAGCAAAAAGAAGTCTCTAGTGACATGTTAGGAACCTTCATGCCAGTTGATCGCGACCCCGTCAAGATAATCCAGATCACTGAAGCTAACATGATCCCCGAGTTGCTTCCATTGCGCCACCAAAGAATGCTTGCCAGTCGCTTTTCATTTTTCCGCGGCACTGCTGAATTAATGGAACATGACCTTAAACGACAAGCCCAAAGCAATCTTCCCATAATTATCTGTGGGGATGCTCATGTAAACAATTTTGGCTTTTACGCCTCCCCTGAACGCAAGCTTCTCTTTGGCCTTAATGACTTTGATGAAGCCCGAATCGGAAATTGGGAAAGTGATTTAAAACGGTTATTAGTTAGTGCTGAACTAGCGGGCGAAGAGAACGGTTTTGATCGCAATGACCTTTACCACCTCCTTCAATTAACGACTAAGACCTACCGCCATACTATCAAAAGCGCCAATAAGATGAGCCTTTCCCAACTGTTTTATTTTTCATTTGCCTATGAAGACATGGGGAAAGCGATTGAGTCTTTTGGGGATGTTTCAACACAGATGCAAATAGTCCTTAATAATGTTCTGAAAAAAAGCCAGCGTAGTAATTCAGAAGAAATAATTCAAAAAATGGCAACTATCAATAATCAAGGGCACCTTGTTTTTCGGGATAACCCACCACGTGCACGCCATCTTAGCGCCGTGCGTTATCAACAGATTGTTAAAGGATACAATAAATATCGCGAAAATGTTCGTCAAGATGTTCGGGTTCTTCTCGCAAACTTTCACATTTCCGATATTATCCGCTATAGTGTCGGGGTTGGCAGTTTTGGAACACGATGTTTCTTAATCATGCTTACTGGCAATGATAATAGTCATATTGTTTTACAAGTTAAAGAAGCTATGCCATTGCGTTATAATTTACTTTCCCTCCCCGTACAACAAGCAATTAGAAATGGGGGAATCGCTGGTCAAAGAATTGTAACAGCACAACGGGTTCTCCAATCCTCATCCGATCGTTTTTTAGGAAGTACAACTTTTGGTGGCCGTAGTTATTACATTCGACAGTTCCGGGATATGAAAGAATCAATTAATGTTAATAAACTTGACTTTGAAAGTTTTCAATTCTACTGCCAGACGTGCGCTTATTTGCTAGCGATGGCTCATTTTCAAAGCCCCACCGCACCAATGATACGTGGTTATTTAAAGCATCAGAAGATATTAGATACTCTTTTACCAAATTGGGCTTTAAAGTATGTCGATCAAGTCACAGCAGACTATGGACAATTCAAATTGGCAATCGCTAAAGGAAAATTAATAAATTAACTATAATTAAAAAGGGCTTGCATTCATCGTTTTGCAAGTCCTTCTTTAATACTATTTTTCAGACTTTTTTCGCTGATCACTTCCATAACGGTCTTGTTCCTTGATTACACTACTTTTACGGCGATGCTTATTAATAAAATCTTGCTCAGCAGCGAAAATCATTAAAAAGTCGATAAAATTTTTACTAAAATTCTTTTTAAATTTGTTCCATCTATTTTTGGTCATTTTATATACCTCATAAATATCATTCATCTTTACTTTTATTCATTCTAGCATATCTATTTTTGTGCAAACGATTGCGTAATTTTAAAATAAAATTGTGGTAAAATAGAATTTGTAAAAGCGCTTACTTCAAGGAGGAAATATTTTATGGAAATATCTAAAGTACCATTTGGAACCTACAAAGGCGATCCAGTAACAAAATACATTTTAACGAACGATAATGGTGTTCAAGTAGGAATTCTTGATTTTGCCGGTTTACTTCAATCTTTTAAAGTTCCAACAAAAGATGGTGGTAAGGCCGATATGATTTTGACCTCTGAAAACCTCGACGAATTTACTAATAATGGCTTTTGTACTAATCGCTTAATCGGCCGGGTTGCTGGACGAATTGCAGATGGTAAGTTCAGTATTAACGGTAACGATTACCAAATCGAACAAAACGAAGGTAAAAATGCTCTTCATGGTGGAACTAATGGTTTTTACAGTCACATTTGGCATGTTGATAGCACGAAAGCAACTGATGATTCTGTTTCCATCACTCTTAGTTTAACCTTAAGTCCTGAAGTTGATACATACCCTGGTAAGATGCATGTTACTGCAACCTACACTTTAACTAATGACGACTTTCTTTCACTTAAGATGGCGGCTACTACTGATGCAGATACGTTGTTCAATCCTACCAACCACACTTACTGGAATATGGCAGCAGCAAATGTTCCAACGGTTGATCAATTAAAGCTTTATGTCAACTCCGAAAATCACTTAGCTGTTGACGACGGCAAGATTCCAACTGGTGAAAAGATCGCTAACGAAGGAACTCCATTTGACTTTAGTACCCCAACTACAATGGGCGATGCACTAGAAAAAATGAGTTCAACTAAGGAAAACGGTTTTGACGATATTTGGGAAGTTACTCCTAGTCTCACAAAGCCAGTTGCCACACTTGAAGATCCAGAAAGCGGCCGAAAGATGAGTCTTTACTCCGATCGTAACGGATTAGTTATGTATACGATGAACTCAGATGATGCAGCGGTTTACAATCACGGACAAGTTCATCCCCACCTTGGATTAGCAATGGAAGCGCAAAATCTTTCGGATGCACCTCATCACCCAGAATTTGGCGATATTACTTTACATCCGGGCGAAGAAAAAGCATACACCATTAAATGGCACGTTGAATACTAATTAAATTACCAAGTGAAATGCACTAAAAAAAGAGATCGACAATTTGCCGATCTCTTTTTATGTGTTAGGAATTATAAATTAGTCTTTGTCATCTGGGTTATACTTCCCAGCCTTTTGAAGGATTTCCTTTGCCTTTTCAAGGTAGTGGTGTTCTGCACGGAATGCCTTGATCTTGCCACCTTCATCATCGGTAAGAGCTGCTAGCTTTTCATCAAGTTCCTTAAATTCCTTGTTAAGGTCCTTAATAACGCCTTCTTCATCTTCCATGTAAACATAGTGATTTTCTGCTGGATCTTTACGACCTTCACCAGCACGTTCTTCAAGCTTTACTGAGTCCTTATCTACTTTCCAAGCATGCTTAAGGATTGACTTAATATCCTTAATTGTTTCGTGTTGAGCAGTACGGTGCTTCTCATTGTCAACACTATCTTCAATCTTTGTTAAGTGTCCTTCAGCATCTGCAATCTTCTTTGCAATACGATCCAAAGCCTTAAGTTGACGTTTTGCGTAATCAGCCATAAATAATTACCTCCTAATATAATAGCTATAATTCCTAATTCACTTTTATTATATTTTTATAATTTAAATTATAAAAATAATGCGTCTTAAAATTATAGTTAATTTTATTCTGAGGTAATTTCAGCGCTTAAATAAATAGATGATTGATAGAAATTCTCCTATTCAATCATCTATTTATTAAAACATCGACTTTTTAGCAACGCTTTGGCTTGTACTTACTGGAATATTAAAATCAGGCAACCCTGGAATATGCAACTCAATTGAGCCAACTTGTTGATTTTTCTTTAGCGGCGCAGTTAGTTGTTTTTGATCATCTCCCTGCACTCGTAATGTTGGTTTAGTTGCTTGTAATTTTATATTCTTTGGAAGCCAAACGGTAGTCTTCTTTGTTAGCTTAATATTAGCCTTATTTTTATTTTTACCATTCTTTACTTTTACACTAGTAAGCTTGGCCGAAAGATCACTTACTTTTTTGATTTCAACCGGCTGGTACTCATCGATTAACTTATTATAAAAGTCTTGCTGCATCTTTGACTGATCATTCCATTCCCCTTTTGTATGTAAGGCAACTAAAATAATCCGGCGTCCTGCAAAGGTTCCTGTTGACACAATACATTTACCCGCACGATCAGTATTTCCAGTCTTTAAGCCGTCAATTTCCCCATCCTTAGGAGCGAAACCGTTTTGCGGCAAAAGAGCATTCACATTTGTCATTAAATATTGTTGGTCTTTAGTTACATCAAAGTTAGCAAATTTTTGTTTTGTAATGTCGAGAGTTTCAGGATAGTTTTCAACAAGATACTTTGAGATAAGCGCAACATCTTTAGCAGATAGTAAGTTTTCGGCATCTTTATCTACACCCTTAAGTTTGTGTTTTCCTAAGTCCCCGTTAGGCAACCCGATCATATTGTAGATTTTTATATCTGTAACTCCAGCTTTTTTCGCAAATGCCATCATCTTTTTATT
The DNA here is from genome assembly GCA_946487795.1 of uncultured Lactobacillus sp. Classification (GTDB taxonomy): domain Bacteria; phylum Bacillota; class Bacilli; order Lactobacillales; family Lactobacillaceae; genus Limosilactobacillus; species Limosilactobacillus kinnaridis. Next base: position 35,082 of record CAMLUN010000002.1, read on the forward strand.
AAAGGCTTCTGTACTGCCCGCATCAGCTAATGCCAATGCTTCTGTACTTCCATCAGCAGATACGAGCATCATCGAATCAACTAACTGACGGACTGTGTATTCTTCCCCATTCATTAATGGGACATTTGAAAAGTGCCAATCATCCGCCATCTTGGCAACTGCTGGTGTAATCTTAATCTTTTGATCCCATTTTAAATGATGGTTTCGAATATCTTGTAAAATTACTCCTAAAGTTAAGATTTTAATTACAGATGCAATTGGATAGCGTTTAGTTGCATTTTTTTGGTATAGAACCTGGCCACTTTCTGCATCAATCGCATAAGCTGCTCGTGCATCCATCTGAAAAGCCGCAGTATCAGCATGAACTTTTGCGAACATCCCCAAGCCATTTAAACAGATACTAATTATTGCCGTCATTAATAATAATTTGGCAAAAAAAGATTTAACTTTTTTCATTATAACAATTTCTCTCCTTTACACATCTAACTATCATATCCTATTCTGTCTAAAAAAGGTGTAACGATTTGGTAACAATTCAAATGAAATCCTTATTTTTCATTAAATTAAGAAGTTGCACCTTTTAACTTTCAAAAATTATCTGTATTATTAATAAGTATGCTAATTTTAATCAGAAAGGGTCGGTTAAAAAATGCAAAGATCGCAACGTCATAGTCGTAAACCGCGCAGGCTTATCTTAATTATTATTGCTATTCTGCTTATTATTATGGGTGTTCGGCACTTCAGCTCGACAAGTGCCCGCCTAAAATCCGCATGGAATAAAATCATCTTCACTTCCAATAATAATGTCAGTATTGCGGTATATTCACCAAAGACCCACCAAATTTATACTTCTAGTAATGCACCCCAGCATAAGTTTCGAACTGCTAGTACAGTAAAGGTTAGTATTTTAGCAGGGATTCTTGCTAAACAACAAAGTCCCCTTACAAGCCATCAAAAATCACTTGCCACTAAAATGATTGAGCAGAGTGACAATGATTCAACTAGCGAATTATTTGAAGATTATCTTGGCGGAAAAAACGGTCTCCAACAAACTTTTGAAAAATTTGGCATGACCCAATCTCAGGCTAATAGCAGTTGGGGATTAACTGTTACTACTCCAAAAGATCAAGTTAAACTATTAAATAATATTTTCTATAAGTCTAAAGTTTTATCTGATGACGAAAGAAGTGAAATTCGTGATTTAATGGGTAATGTTGAAAGTGACCAAGCCTGGGGGATCTCAGCAAGTAGCGATAATTTTGCATTAAAAAATGGTTGGCTAAATTACGGTAAAGATGAATGGATCGTCAATAGTATTGGCTACGTAAAAAATAGCAACGGAAAAGACTACACAATTGCAGTTTATACTGATAAAAATCAATCAATGGCCGCGGGACAACAAGTAATTGAACAACTTGCTCGTGTAACAAAGCCAATATTAGACTAAATTGAAATGATAAACAAAATAGGGGCTGGAAGAAAACTTCAAATTTTCTTCCAGCCCCATTTTTATAGGTAGTTTATTGAGAGAGATAAAGCGTTTTGGAAAGGAATACTACCTATTTTGTTTTGAGAGAGATTACTAATTAATTTGATGACTATTTTTGTTCCATCACTTTTTCACCATTAGCTGTAATAGTGAAAGTCTTGTTAGCAGCATCAGCATCAAGAACAGCCACATTCTTGCCATCCTTATCTTTTCGCGTAACCTTGATAGTTGTTTCAGTTGGTGTTTCCACTTCAATTGAACCATCAAGATCAAAGGCTGCAAATTTATTCCGCCATGCAAGTAAGTCTAAGAGGTTCTTAACTACTGGACGTTGAACTTCTTGTGCAACTTCTTCTTTAGTGTAGTAGTGACGGTTGATGTTCCGACCTTCCTTAGTCTTTTCAAGTAATTCAAGGTCATTTGAACCAGCAAGTAAACCAACATAGTAAACCATTGGAATACCAGGTGCAAATACTTGGAATGCACGAGAAAGCAAGTAAGCTTTGTCATCGTCACCTAATGCAGAGTAGTAAGTAGAGTTAATTTGGTAAATATCCAAGTTGTTGTATTCAGCACTTGAGTATTTCCGCTTAACGTTAGCACCAACCTTGTATAATTCATTGGATGCATATTCGATTTCATCATCAGTTAAGATATCCTTAGCATCAACAACCCCAATACCATCATGAGTATCAAGAGTAGTAAATTGCTTCATTGGTGACATCTTTAACCACTTAGCAAGGCGGTTAGTCTTACCAGAGTAAAGGGTATAAAGAGTAGTCATTGGTAAGGTAAAGTCATAGATGAAGAAGTCATGTTGTGAAATCTTTTGTGGAATGGTGTAGTGTTCGTGAATTTCAGGAAGGATGATGGCCTTGTAAGGAGCCAAAATATCTTGAACTTCATTTAAGAGATCCCAGATTTCAGGTTCAACGAAGAAATCATTAGTACCAACTTTCTTAATAGCGTAAGCAAAGGCATCAAGACGAATCATATCTGCACCGTGCTTAACCATGTCAATTAATGTTTCCTTGAAGAATTCGTTAGCTACCTTACTCTTAACGTTAATATCAATTTGTTCTTCACCGAAAGTGTTCCATAAGTTTTCAGTAGTACCATCATCAAAGGTAATTTCTTGCTTAGGAGCCTTATCCTTTCGCTTGTAAATTAAGTCAACATCTTCTTGAGTTGGACGGTTCTTACCAGCTTTTTCCCAGAACTTTTCCCAACGAATAAAGAAGTCGTTGTACTTAGAATCATCGTGCTTCTTCTTGAAGTCTTGGTACATTTCAGACTTCTTGGAAATATGGTTAATCATGAAGTCAAACATTAAGTAGTAGTCTTCACCTAATGCTTCAACATCATCCCAGTTACCAAAAGCAGAATCAACAACATCGTAACGGTATGGTGCGAAACCACGGTCACCAGTTGATGGGAAGAATGGAAGTAAGTGAACACCGCCGATTGCATCACCGATATAGTTCTTTAATACTTCATGAGTTTCTTTAATATTTTTACCCATTGAGTCAGAGTAAGTAATTAACATTGCTTCATTTTTGATTGGCATAATGATATCCTCCAATAATTTTAAATTTAGTTAGCTTGTTTAGAATGACGAGTTGCAAAGAAAATAATTAAGGCAATAACTATTAGCATTACCCCGTAGATTGGGAATGGTGCGGCAAGATCAAGGCCACTCATTGGGCGACCGACTAATCGATTCATCCATTCAGCAATTGTTGGTGAGAAGAAAGCTCCAAAGTTAAAACCAATCAGTACCATTGAAGTTACTAATGGTTGACGCTTAGCAGGAGCTAAATCCGGCAACAAGTTAAAAATCAACGGAGAAACTAATTGTAGTGGGAAGCCGATTAAAAGCAAACCAATTACTAACATTGCAAAGTTGCCGTTTGCGAAGGCAAATAAGAAGTTTGAAATGGCCATTAACCCGAGACCAAGGTAAACAGTGTTAAAACCTAACACTTTATTAATTGATCCGTAGAATAAACCACCAAGCGTTGCCCCAATTAACATTAAGGAAAGGAACATTGATGAACCAGTATAGCTACTTCCCTTAATTGCAACGGTTAGGCCAGGGAAACGATTTTCCATTCCAACATAATCTACAACTAAGAGGAAGGCAAAGAGAACAAGGAGGTAAACTACTGGACTAATCTTTTTAATTGGTTCTTCCACTTCAGTTACTTCTTCAGCAAGATCGTCTTCTGCAACGTTATTATCTTGTGCTTTGCTATCGTCAGGAACACGAACTGCAAAGAAGAAAAGAACAACGAAAGCAAGAAGATAAACGGCAAATGATGCATGCCAACCTGCATAACTAAGAATTAATCCGGCAATTGCAAGGGTACAAGCTTGACCGATTTGTTCAGCCGCAGCACGCCAACCAAGCATTTGAGCTCGGGTTGTACCTTCATACCAAACTGAAATCATCGAAATTGCTTGAGAGTTATATAAACCAAATCCTGCTCCTAAAACTAACCGGGAAATCAAAATCGCAGTGTAGTCATTCGCAAATATAGGAACAATTCCGGCAAGACCAACAATTGTAACCCCGGCCATAATAATCTTTTTATCAGAAATATTGAACCATTGTTGAAGTAATGGTGAAAGGACAACAAAAATCATTACAGCAAATGATGGAGTTGTAACTAAATATTCTGACTGTGTCTGTGAGATTCCGAGTGCCGCCTTTAATTGCGGTAAAGAACCTTGAATGGCATAAGCACTCGTAACCATGAATGAAACTGACAGGAATGCCAATTTGGTAACAAGAGAATTTTTGTTATTCATAATTAGTAGGTACTCTTTCTATAGGTATTTGACAAACGTTTATCATTTTTGTACATCAATAATATACAATGAACTTTTTAAAATGTCAAACGTTTAACAAAGATTTATTACAAAAAATTGTAATCAATTACATTGTTATTATAACGCACTTTAAATGAAAATAGATGAAAACGGATGAGAACGCTATTTTAGCTCTTTTTTGAACGATTTGTGAACAACTATACATTATATTTTTATAATTTTTTTATTAAAAAAGAGTAAAGCAATGACTAATTCATCGTTTTACTCTTTTTTACTTAATCCACACAAAGCTTCTTGATTGCCTGCGCATAGATTTCCATCGCTTTATACATGTCTGGCAATGGCCACTGTTCATTAGCTTGATGCATATAATCGGGAGTTGTTGGTAACATTCCGCCAAAGGCAACACAATTATTCATGGTTCGAGCAAATGTTGCCCCACCAGAAATTTGTGGTTCAGCATCAACATCCCCAGTTTGTTCTTTATAAACTTTCATCAAAGTTTGCACTAATTTACTGTCTTTTGGAACGTACAGGGGTGCTAAATAATCAAAATGAACATACTTCAAATCATAAGCTGCCACCTGTTTACTTAGTTTTGCTAGTAAATTATCGCGATCGATCGTTACGGGAATTCGTAAATCAATCTGCATTCTTGTTTCATTTTCATTAATCTCAAGACTAGAAATATTGAAAGTTAATTGTCCAGACTCATCGCGAACATCACCGAGAACATTGCTCCCCGTTGCATCTTCCTTAAATAATTTGCCAATAAAATCAAGTGGCTTAAAATCAAAAACATCATCAAGCGCAATCGCTAACCGTAAAACAGCATTCGTTCCTTCCGGTGCCATCATCGCATGAACAGACTTACCAATAACAGTAATCGAATTGTCGTCACTTGTATATTCAAAGCCATGCTTATCTAAAGCCGCCTTCACTTCATCCTGCTTTGGACCATCGTACACTGCACTATCAGGGACCGCATTAAACGCATTTTTCAAGTTAATCTTTAGTTGATCTGTTCCTGGACCAACGAGATAAGATTGTTGCAACCCCTTTTCAGCATAAATTAATGGAAATTCAGCATCAGGAGAAATTCCACTATCAATTGGCGCTTCCTTTTTATTATATTCAGCAATTCCACGCCATAGAATTTCTTCATCAGTTCCATAAATAAAACGAATTCGTTGATTGAAGTGATAACCTTGATCCATCAATGCTTTAACAGCATATAAAGCTGCAATTCCTGGACCTTTATCATCTTGTGACCCTCGTCCATAAACTGCATCATTGATTACTGTGCCTTTAAATGGATCATGTTTCCATTTGCCTAAATCGCCGGCAGGAACCGTATCAAGATGACAAATTACACCAAAAATTTTGTCCCCACTACCAACTTCTGCATAGCCATAGTACCCGTCTGGATCTTCATAGGTCTTAAAACCTAATTCATCACAAATCTTCATCATTTCATCGAGGGCGTTACGAATTCCTTTGCCAAATGGTGCGCCTTCTTCTGCTGGTTGATTATATGATGGAACAGAAATTAGTCGTTCTAAAGTTTTAACAGCAGCTTTTTGTTCATCTTCTGTAATAATTTTATCCATTCAAATCCCCTCCTAGAGCAAGGCAGCAATTCCTAAGAACAAGCAAGTAGCAACAAAGAGATAAATCATTAATTTCAGCATCCACTTCCACCAAATGCCGACATTAATATGCGCAATTGCTAACGCTCCCATAACAACTCCCGAAGTTGGGGTAATAAGGTTAACCCAACCCGAAGCTGCTTGATAAGCAGTAATAACAAGGCTACCAGAAACATGCGCAAAATGTCCCATTGGTCCGATAATTCCCATCGTTGCCGCAGCTAACCCAGACGTTGATGGAATTAAGAATGACATTGGGATATAGAAAATGTAAGTCAAAATAATAAAGATCGTTTGTGATAATCCATGAAGGCCCAATTCTCCCCAGTGAAGAACTGTTCCAGTGATCATCCCATTATTCATTATTACTTGAATTCCCCGTGCAACTGCCACAATAATTGCAACGCTTAAGAAATCTCCCATTCCTGACATGAAAGCATCAATAAATTCGCTTTCCTTCATATGGTAAACAGCCATAATCAAGACCGACATAAAGAGGAAGAGCATGGTAATTTCATTGAAGTACCATGTTCCAAGGGGTGCCATATCATGCCCTAATAAATCGCCTAGGAATGGAATATTAACCAACCACTTTGTAAATTTATCAAAAAATGTCCAATGGCTATTAAGGTTTGACCATGGAATTAGTCCTAGAATCATCACAACAAAAGTAATTCCGAATAGCCAAATAACTGTCTTTTGACGACCGGTCATCTTATGGTCGTCACTAGGATCAGCCTTGACTAAAAAGTGCTTTTCATCTTCTGCTCGTTGATTGTAAACCAATGATTTAGTTGGATCTTTTTCAATTACCGATGCATAGTGGTAAACATAAATAATACTAATCGTTATCATAATAATTAAAAGGATTACCCGGGAAACTAAACCATCACCAGGAGAAATATTTAACGTTTGAGAAGCTACTCCTGTGGCAAATGGGTTAACAGTTGATGCTAAACAACCAACTTGACTTCCCACTAAAGCAATCGCAACCGCTACAATTGAATCAAAGCCAACACCCATCATCACGGGGATCAAGAGAGGATAGAATGCAATCGTTTCTTCCCCCATTCCATATGTTGATCCACCAAGAGCAAACAGAAGCATTAAAATTGGAATCAATTGTTTTTCTCGTCCCTTATACCGGCGAACGATTGAACCGATCCCTTCGTTTAATGCATTTGTCTTATTAACCACTCCCAAGAATCCACCGATAACAAGAATAAATAGTGATACTGAGATGGCTCCATCTGTCTTTTTATCACCGACCATCCCGATAACGGGTGCCATAAAGACATCCCAAATTCCCTGGGGTTTATTTGTCACCGCCTTATATGTGCCAGAAATAATATTTCCAGCTTTATCCGTCTCATATGTCCCTGCTGGTATAATCCACGTTAAAATTGCAATTAAAATAATAATTAAAAATAAAATTGTAAACGCAGAGGGCATATGAAAATGATGTTTTTTCTTCGTTTGTGTTTCCTGCACAATAACCGCCTCTTTTGTAAAATCTTTTGTAAAATTAGTATCAATTTTATTTTAATTCAGTTTGAAAGCGGCTTCAACTTAATCTAAGAATTATCCTTAAAGAATGCTATAATTGCCTTGTAGTAATTTTAAGGAGGATGAAGCTAATGGTAATGAATCCTAATAAAGCACAAGACGTTTGGAAAGACGCCGGTGAACATGTCCAATTTACTGTATTAGAATTAAAACGAGAAAATCAAGCAAAGGAACAAGAAGCAATTCAAGAATTTGTTGAACGGTTCCAAGCAATTACTCGATCACTGCGAATTCGGGATAATAAGGGTAATCTTAAAGTTTCTTTAGGCTTTAGCAACGACGCATGGGACTATCTTTTCCCAAATGCCCCTAAACCCAAAGAATTAGAAACTTACCAAACATTAACCGGGCCAAAATACAAAATGCCTGCCGCAAAAGGAGATATTTTCCTCCATATTCGTGCAAACGATGAGGCTGCAGTTTACGAATTCATGGCTCAAGTAATGCTCTTTATTAGAGATATTACTAATGTTGTTGATGAAACAAAGGGCTTTCGCTATTTTGAAGGCCGGGCCATTATTGGCTTTATTGATGGAACTGAAAATCCGGAACCTCAGGATGCTGCTGAATACGCAATTATTGGTGATGAGGATCCTACGTTTGAAAATGGTTCATATGCCTTTGCACAAAAATGGCGGCATAACATGGACATTTGGAATAAGCTAACTACTGAAACGCAAGAAAAAGCTGTTGGACGAAAGAAGTTTTCTGACTTAGAATTAAGCGAAAAAGAGAAGTTTAAGAATGCTCATAATGTCGCTTCCCAAGCGGAAATTGATGGTATTGAACAGAAGATTGTACGCATGAATGTTCCATATTCAGACCCTGCCGCTGATAATACTGGAACTTTCTTTATTGGTTATTCACGGCATTGGACTGTAACTAAGAAGATGCTTGAAAATATGCTTGAGCAAAACGATTATCTCCTAACTTTCTCTGATATTTTAGGTGGTCAACTCTTCTTTATTCCTTCGCGTCCAATGTTGGATCAAATTGCTGAAGGCGAATTAAATTAGTTGATTGACAAGTTGAAGGCAAATTGCTATATTATTAGCAGCAAATTTTAGGAGGGATCATCCATTGAAATTTTAATTCTACACAATTTAATGTATCTGGAACTGTGGATTCACGCAGAAAGGTACTACGGGTAGAATTATTTTTCAATGATTGATCAATAAATGAGAACTAATGGGCCAATACCATTAGTTTAAAAGTCTACCTGTAGTGGTGGGCTTTTTTTCGTTACCTTTTCTGCGAGTAACGAAAGAGTGATTTTTTAATGGAACCAATCACGATAAATAATTTAACTTTTGCTTATCCGGGACAAGAACCGCTTTTTAATCATTGTGATCTTAATATTAGCAGCGATTGGAAACTTGGTCTTCTTGGACGAAACGGTCGGGGCAAAACCACACTACTCAAAATCTTGCAAAAGCAACTTTCCTTTCAAGGAAGTATTCAAACCAATCTTAAGTTTAACTATTATCCATTAGTAATTCGTGAACCGAATGATTACACATTGAATGTCCTTATGAGAAGTGGCTATCAAGGTGAGCAATGGCAAATCGAACGAGAATTAAATTTGATGGCAACTCCCACAGAATTACTATGGCAACCTTTCAGTACTCTTAGTGGTGGCGAACAAACACATGTGATGCTAGCAACCCTTTTTGCCCAGGATGGATATTTCCCCCTGCTTGACGAACCGACTAATCACCTTGATCAGGATGGTCGAAAACAAATTGCTCAATATCTAAAAACAAAAAAAACGGCTTCATTATCACTAGCCATGACCGAGATTTTCTCGATAAAGTCATTGACCATTCATTAGTGATTGAACAACACCATCTTGTTTTAACCCGTGGTAATTACAGTGATTATTTCGTTCATAAGGAGCAACGAGATTCTACGGCCATCAAGAAAAACGAAAATTTATTAAAAGATATTCATCATTTAAAGCAAACACGTCAGGCAAAATCTCAATGGGCTCAACAAGCAGAAAATGAAAAGAAGAATAATTCTCATGCGGATAAAGGCTTTATTGGTGCCAAAGCTGCAAAAATGATGAAAAAAGCAACCATAATGAAAGGACGCTTAGACACCGCAATCGAGGAACGAAAAGGACTTTTAAAAGAGATTGAAAATGTTGTTCCGCTAACAATTAATGTCCTCCCCACTAATCATCAACTATTGTTAAGCATTAATGATCTAACGTTATCGTATCCAACTAAACAACTCTGTTCTAATATCACTGCAACCATTGAAAAAAATGAGCAGGTCCTGCTCTGTGGGAATAATGGTACTGGAAAATCTAGTATTATTAATGCAATCATCGGGACATTCAGTGGTAAGCAAAGCGGAGATATACTTTTTAGCAGTGCCCTTAAAATCAGCACAGTACGTCAAGATTATTATGATAATCATGGAAGTTTACGTAGTTTTGCATCTTCTTCTAAAATTAACTACGATCAATTTCTTAACCTTCTTCGTAAATTAGGGATGGAACGTGCTACTTTTAATGTTCCGATTGAAGAAATGAGTATGGGACAACAAAAGAAGGTTGAACTAGCACGGTCATTAGCTGAGCCCGCTCACCTTTATTTATGGGATGAGCCGCTAAATTATCTTGATACCTATAATCAGCAACAACTAATTCAGTTAATTCAAGAAAAGCGACCACCAATGCTAATTGTTGAACATGATCAAAATTTCATTAAGCAAATTGCCACAAAGAAATTGAAATTTAATATTTCCTGGGAAATAATCAACTTTACCAACTTAATGTAAAAAAAGGAGCTGTGACACAAGTTAGGTCACTTCCACAAAATACGAACAGCACAGTACAACAATGGCCTTCATCGTCCGGCAAAGTCGAACGTTGAAGGCCTATTGTTGCTTGCGGGGGGCTCGAAAACGAAGTCACGAGTGACTTCTGTCTCGCTCCCATAATTTTTAGCTAAATTAAATTCAACTCAGTTAACCACTCAAGAAATAGTGGGAACCACTTTCCCATATGATTATCTACTCGATCATTATTGACAATACCAGTATATTCGTTAGCTAATGCGATTCCATGTCCCCCAGTGCTAAACTCATGTAATTCATATGGAACATCATACTTGATTAACGCATCTGCATATACTTGGAGGTGATCAACAAAGGGAGTTAATTCATCTTTTGCCGATCCCCACATAAAGGTTGGTGGTGTTTGTGGATTTACCAATTCCGCTACATTTTCTGTTGTAACCCCCATGCGTTCATCAATCAAGGGTTGAATAACAGGATATCCTAATGCGGCAAATTTAGCGTGTGTTAGTTTTTCGTTACTATATGCAGCGGCAATTTGGCCTCCTGCAGAAAAGCCAATAATTCCCAGTCGATCAACGTCAACATCTAATTCAATTGCATGGTTAACAATATATTCAAATGCTTGGTGAACTGCTATTTTGGCTTCTTCATAATTTTTATGTTCAACTACTGGATACCGCACAACAAACGTTTGCCATGCATGGGTTGCAAACGTTAATGCCACCCGCTCAGAATCTCGTTCCATAATCTTGTTATAACTGCCTCCTGGCAAAATAACAAGGCCGGGTAAAGCTTTATCAGTATTATTATGATAAATATCTAGAGACGAATATGGTTGATCTAAGTTAACACTTTTAATTTCCATTTTCTCACCTCATTTTGATTTTTCTAAATGTTAAAATTACAAATAATAGTATAACCTCAATATGCAATAAACGATACAGGTAAAAAATTGTTATTAATTCACAAATTTCCCCTTGTTTATCATGATACATTTGTTAAAGTGATAAAGTATCAATTATTATTTGGGGGTTAGAAAATCTAATGAGTATTATGAAGACTAAGTCATTCTGGATTGCTGCTATTATGACCTTAATTTGTTCTGTTGCTGGGGTGCTTTTAGCAAAACTACCTTATGTCAACTTGATTGGAGCATTGGTTATTGCTTTATTATTAGGTATTGCCATGCAGTTGACTCCTGCTAGCTTGCGTAATGAAGCTCAAGGCGGCATCGGATTTATTTCTAACAAATTTTTACGTCTTGGTATTATTCTTCTTGGTTTCCGCTTAAACCTAGAAAAACTTGCTGCCGCTGGGGTTAAGACTATTTTGGTTGCAGCTATTGGGGTTACCGGAACGATTGTCCTCACTTATTGGCTTAGTCGAAAGTTTGGTGCAGAAGATGAATTAGCTATCCTTTCTGCTTGTGGCTGTGGTATTTGTGGAGCGGCTGCTGTAATGGGGGTTTCACCACAAATTGAAACTGACAACGAGGAGCGCAAACGAGAAAATGAAGTATTAGCTGTTGCCGTTGTTTGTGTAATGGGGACAGTCTTTACTTTAGTTGAAATTGGAATCAAACCATTACTCGGACTTACCGATCCACAGTTTGGAATTGTGGCTGGTGGTTCATTACATGAAATTGCTCATGCCGTTGCAGCCGGGGGAGCTTTTGGTGAAGCAAGTTTAGATAACGCCCTTATTATGAAACTTTCACGGGTTCTTCTCTTAGCGCCAGTCGCTTTAATTGTTGGTTACTGGTATCAACACCGCCTTATAGTTGAAAGTGAAGAAGAACATACTAAAGAACCAAAGAAATTACCAATTCCTTGGTTCCTCGGTGGTTTTATTTTAACTAGTGTGTTAGGAACCTTTCTTCCATTCTCACCAGCCTTTCTTGATGCACTTGTTCAAGCAGCCTATATCTTTTTAGGAATGGCAATGGCTGCATTAGGTGTTTCAGTAAACTTTAAGGTTATTTTTAAACGTGGAGGGGCCGTTTTTGGCGCGGCTGTGATTAGCTCAACCTGTTTATTGGTATTTATGATTATTATGAGTAAAATATTCTTCTAAGTTATTAAAAGCGTTAAATTGAGGATTTATTTTAGTGGCATATAGCCATTCCGCCAATTTAACGCTTTTTATTTATATTCTTCTATTTAACCGTCTTTCCCAGCTGGTAAGCTTCTTCAACATGTTTAGCTAGTTTTTGATTATTCCAAGAATCAGCTGCGAGCACCTCTCCTACTTTATCCCAACGCATATATTCAAGCAATTGCTTAAAATATAAGTTAAGTGAAGCAAAGGCATCTGCTTGACCATAACCACTCACTAAAGTAATAGCTTTCTTTCCGCCATGAGGTTCATGGTTATAGCTGTAGAAACGATCAATCACTGCTTTTAGCGCTGCATTGATCCCGTAATAATATAGCGAACTAACCAAGACTACCATATCTGCCGCTAACAGCTTAGGCATTACTTCATTAGTAATAACATCATTCGGTTCAATCGCAACTTCTTGTCCGGGATGATTGTCCTCCAATTTAATCATCGAAAATTCATCGGTCCGGCGTCCAGCATCAAAGCGATAAACTTCATTTCCTGCTTCAGTTGCGCCCTTAACAAAGGCATCTGCTAATTGCTCAGAAGTTCCTGGATGATGGGGACTTCCTGTTAATACAATAATCTTCATCATGATCCCGTCCTTTCTTATTTAATTATAGTGATAGTTCGACTAAATTAGAAATAGAAACATTGAATATTAATAGATAACTAAAATGAATTAACGAGGCCAACTAAAGATTTTCAACCAATTTAACTTAGTACGCTCTCGTTTTTGTTCTTCCTTAATGTATGAACGATCCGTAATGAAATGAAAGATATTCATGCCTATTCCTCATAAATATGTTCACTAAGGTAGCGCTCGCTTGAATCAGGAAATACCGTGACTAAATTAGCCCCGTGTGGCAATTCTTTAGCAACTTCTAAACTTGCCGCAAGCGCAGCCCCACTAGAGCTACCAATAAAGAGGCCGAGATTTTTAGCAACCCAGCGAACATAATAGAATGCATCCTCATCACTGATTGTTTTTACCCCGGTATAATCTAAGTCCTTGAAAAACGGTGGAATAAACTCCACTCCAATTCCTTCTGTACGGTGACTATGGGCTGGACCCCCATTTAAAATCGATCCGGCTGGTTCAACAATATAGCCTTTTAATTCTGGGTAAGCATCTTGGAGCGCCTTTTGAATTCCCGCAAAAGTGCCACCACTTCCTGCACCAGCTACAAAGGCCGCCAGCGGTTTATTAGCAAGATCAGCTAAAATTTCCGGTCCCAAGGTGCGTTGATAAACATCAGCATTCGCTGGATTCTGGAATTGTAAAGGCACGTAAGCATCCCCGATTTCAGCAGCTAATTCTTTGGCGGCCGCAATTGCTCCTTTGATCCCTTCTTCACTCGGAGTATTAATCACTTCGGCTCCCAACGCACGCATTAATGTTTGCTTTTCAAAACTAAACTTTTCTGGTACCACTAATTTAACTGGTAAATGATATTTTAATGCTGCTAAAGCGACTCCAATCCCTGTATTTCCGGCAGTTGGCTCGATGATTGTCGTTGTATCTTTTATTTTTCCTTCTTCCATTCCTCGCTGGATTAGCGCCATCCCCAAACGATCCTTGATACTGCCACCTGGGTTAAACATTTCGAGCTTAGCATAAATATTAACGTCATTCGGAGTCTTCATCGGCAAGTGCATCAAGGGGGTGTGACCAATCAAATCATAAGTATTTTCAACTAACATAATAGTTCCTTCTTCCTCAGAAAAGTAAGTGGGAATTAACCTCCTCGACAAGGCGGTGGGCTAAGGATAGAATGGTGATTAGCACGGCACGGGCTGATTATCGTTCGAACTTAGCCTCGAGCCTTGTGGTTAATTTCCACGATATCGTAACAATATACCTATAAAAAACGAGGCTGTTGAAAAAACAAAAGTTTTTTCTCAGCCTCGCCTTATGTGTTATCAACTTGATAGTAATTCAATTAAAAATGAGTATACCAAAAAGTGAGTCGCATAAGACGCGATTCACAACAACAAATATTTGCGTTAACAAAATAATTGTTTTCCATTGGTAATTTCCTCGTATTTCAAATTACAGTAATAATAACTAGTTAAAAGTAAGTTGTCAAGAAAATTTACATAGACAGGTGTAAAATAAAAAAGAATCATTTTATAAAACAGGAGCGCTACACATGAAAAAGAACGGACTATTATTAGTCAATCTCGGTTCACCCGATACGCCAACAACTCCCGACGTTAAGCGTTATTTGAAAGAATTTCTCAGCGATCGGAATGTTATCGAAATGCCACCAGCACTATGGCAACCACTCCTTCGCGGAATTATTCTTCCAACTCGGTCATGGCGATCAGCGACTTTTTATCGTAATTGTTGGACAAAAGATGGGTCTCCATTGATTGTCTACACAGAACGGTTGGTTGCTAAGGTCCAGAAATTGATGCCGGAGTGGATTGTCAAAATGGCAATGACCTATGGCAAGCCTAAAATTAGTGACACAATTGTCGAAATGAAAAAGGAATGTCAAAATATTACGGTTCTCCCTCTCTTCCCTTTTTTCACTAAAAGTACAACCCAAACGGTTATTGACAAGGTAAAGGATGCTGATCCAGAAGCGAAAATAATTGATCGTTTCTCGGCAGAAGAAGATTATTTAGACTTATTGGCTAAGCAAATCCAAACGGCATGGGATAAAGGGAAATATGACAAATTACTCATTTCGTATCATGGAATTCCGACAGCCATGGTTAATCATGGTGATCCTTATCGTGATGAAACAGAAGCGGCCACCGCGGAACTGATTAAACGGCTGGACATTCCTGAAAAGCAAATTAAGATGGCTTACCAATCTAAGTTTGGCCCAATGCCATGGTTAAAACCTTACCTCCGGAATACGCTGCTTAATGAGGCACAACTCGGTCATCGTGATGTGTTAGTCGTTGCTCCATCATTTGTAGCGGACTGTTTAGAAACATTAGAAGAAGATCAAGTGCAGAACTATCAAGTCTTTCGTGAAAATGGCGGAAATAACCTTGTAATGGTCCCTTCGCTCAATGACTCACCAGAATTTGCTCAGTTTATTACTGATCTTGTGCAACGAAAGGGATAAAAATGGAACGGAAAAGTTTAGACGAAATCAATGGGAGTGTTGATGTACCAAATGTCTATCAAAGTGCATTTTGGCAGAAATTTCTCGCTTATAGTGGTCCCGGTGCTTTAGTCGCCGTTGGTTATATGGATCCAGGTAATTGGTTAACGTCGCTTGCTGGTGGTAGCCAATACCGCTATCAGCTATTAGTAGTCCTTTTTACTGCCATTTTAATCGCTATGTATATGCAATCTTTAGCAATCAAACTCGGCGTTACCACCCGAACCGACCTCGCCCAAGCAATTGCGCGGCGTTTACCTACTCCCCTGCGGATTGCTCTGTGGTTATTTAATGAAATAGCGATGATGGCAACGGACTTAACCGGAGTCGTTGGAACTGCTGTCGCCTTAAACATGTTATTCAAGCTGCCCTTACTTATCGGCGTCCTGCTAACAATTGCGGACGTGCTAGTTGTCTTATTTTTCCTTCATTTTGGGATCCGCCGAATTGAATTTATCGTTTTAACTGCTATTCTGGTTGTCGGCGCCATCTTTGCGATTGAAGTCTGTCGGGCCCGCCCTGAATTTTCCGCGATCATGGACGGTTTTGTTCCTCGTTCCACAATTTTTACTAATCACAGTGAGTTGCTAATTAGTTTAGGGATTGTCGGCGCCACGATTATGCCCCATAATATTTATCTTCATTCCTCCCTGGCGCAAAGTCGACGCTACGATGAACATGATCCAAAGCAAGTCAAAGAAACGCTCCGTTTTGCTAACTGGGATTCATTAATTCACCTTTTTGCAGCCTTCATCGTCAACGCCCTTCTGCTTGTACTAGGCGGAACCCTCTTCTTTCATGCGGCAAGTCTCGGTAGTCTTGAGGATGTCTTTTTCGGGCTAAAGAATCCCCATATCGTTGGTGCTCTAGCAAGCCCATTAATGAGTTGGCTCTTTGCCTTTGCTCTTTTGGTAACTGGTTTAATCTCCTCCATCACTAGTACCTTGGCTGGACAAATTGTCATGGAAGGATTTATCAATATTCGCCTCCCACTCTGGAAAAGGCGTCTCCTTACTCGAGCCGTAACCCTTGTGCCAATCCTAATTATCGGCTTCATGATTAATTTTAACGAAGAGCAATTTGAGCAACTCATCATTTATGCGCAAATCGTCCTCAGTATCGCCTTGCCATTTACGCTCTATCCCCTTGTTGCTTTGACAGGCAATAAGAAACTGATGAGACCACACGTTAATTCACCATGGCAAACCGTCCTTGGATATGTTTTGGCTAGTTTGGTTACTGGGTTGAACTTGCTGGTGTTGGTATAATTTTTTCAGCTTTTTTATATTATTTTCAGTGTTCTCATTTTTCTTGTTTTATTCAGTATTTTCCCTTTATTTTCAGTAATTAGAAATGCTATATTCATAAGCGGAATATTACAAGGGAAAGAGAAATATGTTAAATGTATTTATTTTAGAGGACGATTTAGTCCAATTACAGCAAATGAAAAATGACGTTGATAAAATTGGTACTGATTTAGGCATCGAAATTGAAAGCAAAACATTTAGTAATATTAGCGATCTCAAAAATACTCTTCCGCAGCCAAGCCGCTCAAATATTTTCATTTTAGACTTGGAAATTAACGGAATTAAAAATGCTGGCCTTGAGCTCAGTAAAAAGATCCGCGCTCATGACCAGCTTGCTTCGTTAATTTTTATTACTATTCACGATGAATTTTTGTATCGTACCTATAAGTATCGGGTTAGTGCCCTTGACTTTATTGCTAAAGATTATGGCAATATCTATGATGAATTAGAGAAAGATATTCAACAAGTCCATAAACAGTTGCAAACGAATAATACTGAGAAGCCATTTACTTACAAAGATTATTCCAACACCATTAATGTTGACTTCATGAATATCAACTATTTTGAATCAAATTCAACTAATTCACACTCATCAATTTTAAATACCGTTAATAATCAACAGCGACAGTTAAACTACAACCTTCGCGATATTGAAAAACTAGATAATCGCTTTTTCCGTGCTCATCGAAGCTATCTTGTTAATTTAAAACAGATAGATCATGTCGATCCCAGAAAAGGAATTATCTATTTCTATAATGGAGAGGAATGTCCGGTTAGTAAGCTACACATAAGAAAACTATTAGGCCTTATTGCTTAATGAGTTAGTACGAAATTGTTAGATAAAAGTACACTCGTGGATCATTGCTAACAATCATTCGCCAATTCTTAATATCATATTTACCATGGCGACTATATTTATATTCTTCATAATGTCCGTCTGGGTATTTAAGTATTCCACCATTCTTTGTATCTTCAAATTTCACATGTTGTTTCGGATTATTTTTGTAAATCTTTTCAAACTTCTTAATAGTTATATGATCCATTTCGGATTTTGAGTGAAACTCTAATATTTGATTATAACGCTTTTCCTGATGGGGTAAAGTATAAAATACTAAGTACCTCATATAAAGAGTTTTTCGTTGCCTGTTCTGATAGATAAAGCACATTTTATCTAACTTTCCACCTATTTTGCTTTGAGAATGATATCGAATACCATAAACTATTGAACAACTTAAAACAAATAATATAAGAATAATTGTAATAGTCGTTTTCCTTTTATTTATTTTTCTACTTAATTTATTCTTGCTATTTTTCAACTGTTTTGGTAATTTTCTGCCACAATTTATACACTGGTACTGGTTTAACGGATTTATCATTCCACAATTTGGGCATGTAATTCCTTTAATTTTTTCATTCATTTATTCTATCCTCAAGGAGTTTTTTATGTTTTATTTTATACCATTAACTTACCGTAGTTTTTTTCAATATATGACCCCAATTGAAATATTCTTAAATCTTTTAATGATTTTTACTTTTGGTTATGTATATATAGTCCTATTTAAAAAAATTCTTAATAAAACTTTTCCAATCCTTCTTCAAATTTTTTTAATTTTATTTTATCTTCAAGGTACTACTAGTACAGTTGGATTATTAATCTATATTACCATTGCTATCATCCTCCTTTATTATTGGGGATTTACACGCACATTAAGTTTTAATACAATTAGTTTTACCTTAATTTTTGTCATATCCTACGTTACATTTTTAAATACCTCTGTAGAGATTTTATGGTATTGGCTTATTGGAAAATGGGTTCATTTCAAAAGCTATGCCACAATCGTTTCTCTAATATTTCCTTATTTTAGAATAACGATCGCTATTATTTTAGCATTCTTACTGCTAAAACATATTAGACCTGTTTTAGTTAATTACATAGAATTCGTTGTTAATTCATTTCCTTTGTATGGATGGATTATTAATTTTATGGGTATTATCTTTAGACTTAATTCAGGTCAGAAAACATATTCTCTCTTCTCCTCTCCCCTACAAGCTACTTTAGCAATTATTGCTTTCATTATTGTATACGGGATGGCGATCTATATTCCAACCAAACTACTTCAAAACAAATCTGCTATTCAAAATCAACGACTTGAACTTGAAAATCTTTCTCAGTATACTAGCCACATTGAAACAATGTATGATGAATTACGAAGATTTAGACATGACTACAAAAATATTCTTCTCAGCTTAAATGATGCAGTTGAAAACAGAGATATCGACCAGGTTAGTGATATTTTTAAACGAGTAGTAATTCCTACGAACGTTAATGTTGAAACTCGTACTAGTGTTTTAGGAAAACTTACCGAAGTTAAGAACCTAGAAATAAAAAGTCTTATTTATAGTAAGACAATGGAGGCAATTAATAAGGGAATTAGGGTTGAAATTGAAATTGAAAAACCAATTAAGCTCGATACTAACATTCAAATCACAGATATGCTTAGAACTATTTCCATTCTTTTCGATAATGCAATTAATGCAACTCTAAAAGCTAAGCAGCCTCAAATCAATCTAAGCTTTTTCGAAGATGATGACAAGAATACTCAAGTCTTTCAAATTGGTAACAGTACCCAAGAAGAACTCATTAATTTATCTAAACTTTCTGGTCGCTTTAACGGCGTACTAACTAATAGTCGCCATGGTTTAGGACTTCGTAATCTTCGCTCAATTTTGGCACGTTATCCATTTATTCAGAATAATCGAAGCTCAAAAGATTATTGGTTTGAACAACAAATCGTTATTTATAAAGTTAGCCAAACAAAAAAGAAATAACTATTTGTGCAATATATGACAAATAGTACGGCTCCCATTCCGGTGAGCCGTATTTTTATTATCCCTTTAATTATACATTAAAAATTTTGTTTCCTGAATTTCGACCATTCTATTTTAACAACTTTAATTATTCAAATACTTATTCTTAATTTGTTGGAATTCTTCATCAGTAAGGGCTCCAGCTTTTTTCAATTCAAAAGCTTTTTCAATGGTTAAGTCACTGTCAGGTTCATTATTGTTTACCGTCGTAGCAGATGAAGTTGAAGTAGTAGCGGCCACGTCGCCATTTGGAATTGATGAGTAGGCAATCAAAGTAAAAATACCGCCGATTAAAGAGGTAATGAGAGTTAAAATCCCCCAAAAGAGTAATGTTCCCTTATTCTCAATAAATTCTTGGTCACTGTATTTTCCAAATGCTGATAACTTTACCGCTGCTATGATTGAAATAATACAAAGAATAATTGAAAAACCAAATGTTTCCGGAATAAAAATTATATCCGCTACAGCCCCAATAATTACAAAAATATAACCGATTTTTTGAAAGTTCCGTGCACTACTAAGATCCATTTTCTCTTCCTCCTAATGTTTTTACTCTGCCTTTTTAAAGGTAACCGTTCCAGTAATGTTGTCCTCATCATCCCCTATTTGTTTCAACGTGCCAACATAACTATCACCAGAGCGATGAAGATCATTGATTTGAGCATTAAAATTATTTATAGACGTTTTTAATGTATTATCTTCTAACGTATAACTAGCACCACCATCCTTAGATTTAGCTGCTTGTTTAACGCTATCAACACTATCGCCAACATATACTTTTCCTCGATGCTTATCTAAATAAACAACCATGCTGTGAGTTTCCGTTTCAGTATGAGTACCAGTAAAGAATCCTTCTGAAGTTGTCTTGATATTAAGACTCACCCGGTATGGCTTATTAACCAATGCATGATCTGGTTGTAGTTGAATCATATGGATAGCTATTCCTAATGCAATAACAATTACTAAGGCAATTCCGCCAAAGATTCCCGCTTTTTTCGGATCTTTGTTAATTTGTTCCTGAAGCTTATCCATGTTTACCTTATTTTTGAGGTCAGCTAATTTATCTTTACTGACATTAGCTTTTTTATTACTCTTTTTACTTATAGCCGGAGTAACTGGGGTAATCTTTTCTTTTTTAGGTTGAGATTGTGCTGATGCTGAAGATACAGCTGGCTTTTTCTTTTCGACTTGTTGCGGTTTAGGGGTTGCAGTTGTTGCTGGCTTTTCTTCCTGCGATTCAGCTACTTGAAAGCCACACTTTTCGCAGAACCGATCGCCAGGTTGAAGCTTATTACCACAATTCGGACAAAATTTCATTATTTTATTCTCCTCGTTTTATCTTATTGGTTAATTGTGACCTTATCTTGTAATTTCTTAACAGCGAAAGCATAGTGATGGTCATTAATCGATTCGATCATATCTGCTTTAGGAAGACTCTTCACCGGTTGATAGGTACTATCGGGATCATAGTCACTCGGTAAAGAATAAATATTGATCGTATCGTCTTTATCAATGGTGTAGACTAGCTTCCGATCACCCGAGTTGCCATCATCAGAAATAACATAGGCCATCCCTTGTCCCGTAGCTGATAGACTATTCAAAAGATCATCATCGGTGGATAAGTCAACTTTTAGGTCATCACTGTTAGTCATTGATTTCCAACCGTCAATGTCATTTTTAGCGGCAAAATAAGTAACCGCTGCAGCACTTTCCTTAGGTCCAATGTCGTTTGATAGCTTGACCTCCTCAACAGAATCATCTGATGAAGAAGATTCCGACTTTTGGGTTGAATGCTGAGATGCTTGACGGTGAGAAGTACTATTACTACTACTTTTTGCACTTTGGCTAGCTTGTGTCTGACTAGAATTTTGATTCCAGTAGTAATATCCACCGCCAGCAGCAGCTAAGACTACCAATAAACTGATAACTAGAATGCCAGTCTTACCTTTTCGCTTTTTCTTTACTGGTTTAGCTTGTTCCCTGCTAACTTTTGGTGTACTAATTGATTGATTATTATTTCGTAACGCAAAATTATAACCACAATGCGGACAAAACTTAGCAGTTGCCGATACCTTTTTTCCACACTTTGGACAAAATTTTTCCATACAATTATTCCTCCATTTAACAAATAAACATCTTACGAGGCGGAGGTTATCCCTGTAAACGACTTTTCAGGAAACTGTTATTAATTTCAGCAAATTTTTGTTTATCGATTACTTTATCTAATTTCTTTTCAATTATTTCCTGAACCTGATTAGCATTCACTGAAAAAGTATTTATTTTTCAATTGATTAGCCTATATTATATTTTATAAAGGAGATTATTACTATGGAGAAAAATATTCGTCATATTCTCTATACCAGTATGGCATTAGGGGTTACGCTAACCGCCGTAGCAACGGTAAATGCTGACAACGCCAAAGCTGACACGACAGTCCAATCACAAGCTGTTCAGACTGCGCCTAATGGCAGTAATCCTGAAACTAACCAGCAAATAATTAATACAGCAGAATTAGACCAAACTGCAGCGCAAAAGCAAGCCCAATACGAGCAAGCCGAAGAACCAATTGTTAAACAAGCATTAGCTGCTAGCCACGGCATGGGTCCTGGTAGTAAAATCGGAAGCTTTACCCAGAAGCCAACCAGTCAGTTTTCACCTGCTTTAGCTCAAAAATTGTATGAAGCAAACGATGCTCACAATGAAGCTGTTACCAAGAGTGTCGAAAGCTATAATAATACAGATACATCACAGTTAGATCACACAATCAGTATGGTTAGTAACCTCACTTATAAAGACAATCCCAATAGTTATTTGATCAATGGCAGTAATACTGCTTCACTAAAACGGACTAACTTTACCAATGTCCCACAAGATGATCAGTTCTATATTGATTGGCTTGACCATGAAATCAAGCTGGTACAGGGGGAAAAAGAAAGCTATCAAGCACCGGCAGAATTCACTAATTTAGTCAATAAATTTTATCACATTGGTCATTATTATGGTGGGGACAGTGTTAAACTAAGCGACTCAGATTATACTCGTTTCGATGGCCTACCAGGATTTGAAGAATGGGATAATACAACTACCCAAGAATTTGTTCCATTGACAAATTACATTGGCAAATCAAAATACGATGTCGAGTTCTACACCCCATACTTAACTACATTAATTAACAAATGGGAAAAACAGCATACCCAACTTCAACAGGAATATGATGCTAAGAACGGTCAAGCGAAAACTGATCAACCGGAAACACCTCAACAAACACCTGCTGAAAATACTAACAAACAGCCAGAACATAAGGCCTCAACAACAACTGATTCTCCTGTAGTTACTCAGCCACAAACCGTTGCTAACTCGCAAAAGACTGTTCAAACTGCTTTACCTATTAAAACGACCGTATCAAACGAAAAGCCAGTTCAACAAACAGAACCTGTGACACTTAAGACAGTTACGACAACACCTGTAGCTGTTTCAACAAATACTTCATCGCTTCCACAAACCGGGAATGACAATAAAGCAATGATTGCTTCAATCGGTCTGGGTCTATCAACTCTTGCAATGATGTTTGGTTTTGCTCGGAAGCAGCAATACTAATTATTTATGGGGAGAAAAATTAGTATGAAAAAACTTTTAACAATAAGTGCAACACTTCTTGCCGGACTAACATTGGCAGCATGTAGCAGTTCATCTTCATCACAAAGTAGCAATAGTTCTTCAGAGAGTAGCACTTCAAATAATGCTAAACAAGCAAGTAGCCAACAGAAGAAGCCATTAGTATCAAAAAAGGTTTCCGGAAATGATAACAGTTCAAACAGTAAGTCAACAAAAGCGGCTAACGTATCTGATCCGAAAATCATCGGTTTACTCGCTTATCAAGATGTATTCGGTAGAGGTGCAATTACTGATTTATACTTTGGTAGCAATAGTAGTAATAATAACGGTAACAATGGTCAATACCTTATTAGTGCCGGTTCAACAGTTGGGACTATTTCTTTTAGTATCAATGGCGATACAGTTACTATTTATAAAATGGATGGGTCTGGCACTACGGATGCTGAAGCTCAATACACATCATATAACGTTTCATTAAAGGAACTAGAAGATAAGTACTACAACACATCTACAGACCAGCAAAACACACAAAAGGCTGCGCAAAATCTTAAAGATGCCAATAGTTCTTCCGATGATAGCGATCAGGATAGTTCTAGTGATGATGACTCATCAGATCAAACAAATGATGACGACGATAATAATTCAGCAGATCAACCTAGTGATGACCAAAGCGTTGATACTAATGATGATGTCGATGAATAAATTATTTTCAGTTATCAGTGTTTAAAACTATAAATAATTATTGTAGAATAAATTTATATTAATGCTGTAATTTTTGATTGAATAAAAGACTGTTCACTATTTACTTTTGGGAGAGTAATTTAGTAAAAACATTTTAACTTTAGTGTTGTGCTTTTATCATAGTCATTTTTACACCTCCTGAAATGTCAATTTAAATTAGAAAAAAGTTGAAAGCTGTTCTTTTGTGATATGACTTAAGAATACTTCTAATGGGGTACGGTAATTAAGTGCTTTTCGTGGAATATTATTCCGGTGATGCATGAGCTGAGTAACTAACTCATCTGGCAAATAGCGGAAGTCAAGGTGCTTACTAAGACCGTCTCGTCGAAGAATTCCGTTATTATTCTCGTTCAAACCACGTTGATTAGGAGCACCAACTTCCGCAAAATAAGTCTGAAGGTCATATCTATTAGCTATTTCTCGCCATCCGGCAAACTCTTTACCGTTATCAAAGGTAATTGATTTAACAAAGTGACGAGGCATTTTATCCAGCCACTGGCTAAGATGTTGGTTAACTGCCTCATCTGTTTTGTGATGGATGTTAAGGACAATCATCACTTTTGAAAGCCGCTCTACTAACGTCATTACTGCGTCGTGATGTGCCTTTCCTTGAACAGTGTCCGCTTCAAAATGACCGAATTCATGTTGGTAATGTGGAAAATCATGATAGCGGTGGTAAATACTGCGCCCAAGTTGACCAGATTTTCCACGTCGTTCCACATAACCATTGGGGTGTCGCTTTCCTTTCATCGGTAATTGTCGAACATTAAATTGATACTGTCCGCGTGCAAACATCCGGTAAAGAGTGCGCATACTACAACTAATGGTTCGTTCTGCACGGCCAATAATAGTATCCGGGGTCCAGCCAGCTTTAACTTTACTATTAATGTAGTTAACCTCCGCTGGTGGAAGTTGAGTTCGTTTACGACCGCACCGATGCTTATGGCACTGGTACGATTCAAGATATTGTTCGATTGTTTTTCCATCATTTAGGAAACGATAAACACGGTAAATAGTTTCTTGACTCCGCTTCAAAAGTTTAGCAACTTTATAGGCTTTAGTCCCTTGGTGCCAAAAATCAGCTATGAGAGTTAATTCACGTGTGGTAAGATGTTTATAGGTCATTTGTGATGTTCCTTTACTTTTGTTTGTGGTTATTCAAAAGTCTATCACAAATGGCTTTTTTATTTTTCTAACTTAATTTTACAAACGACGCCTAAAAAGCAGAGTTGAATGAAATATCATTTAACCCTGCTTTTTCTCTTAGAAAAGATAAATAGATAATTGCTTAAGCACGCTTTTTCATGTAACCAAATCCAAACATACCAGCTAATGTTGCAAGTCCTAAACCAGTAGCTGCAACCGCTTGAGCATTATCATTACCAGTTTGTGGTAAAATCTTCATACCATTATCTGTACTAGTCGTAGTAGTTGGTGCTACAGATGTACTAGTTGTTGAAGCGCTTGGTGTACTCTTAGTTGCATTACTATTAGTAGTTGTGGCCACTTGAGTACTTTCACTTCCAGTCCAGTCATTTGGTAAATCGTATTGAGCAGGATTACCGGCACCAGCATTTTGTCCGCTCTTCACATTTGTAGAAGTTGCTGAAGTTGTGGATGTAGTATTAGCATTCGTAGTACTCTTTTGACTATTTGCGCTACCCTTCCCATCAACTTGCGCCATTAACTTTTGTGCCTCAGTATCACCTTGACTAGCTGCTGATTCCAAATCTAACCATTGGCCCGCTCCTTGATTCATTGGTGCAATCTTTTCCCATTTGGCTTCCATTTCATCATAAGTAGCAGCATGAGCTGTCGCAACTGTTCCTAATGTCATTGCAGCCACTAAAGTTGTTCCTGAAATCATTAATTTCTTTTTCATGTTCATAATTGCATTACTCCCTCAACAAACTTATAACCGATTTCTAGGTTACACGTACAGTTTCTATCTTTTATTTATCGGATACAATACTATTTCAGGAAACAACCATGAGCTTCAGCAATCAGTTTCGTCGTGCAATCATCACGCGCTGTCCACCTATTTGTTTAACTTTAATGTCTTTAAAACGATAATATTCCAGTAGTTGACGATAGCGTTGTACAGTAGTAGCAGTAATCACTATGGTTCCCTTAAAAGCGAGGACCCTTATCGCCTCTTGCAAAACACGTCCTTGCGTAATTGCCGGTTTTACCTGCTGTAAATTACTAATCAGAACATAGTCAAACTGATGATCAGTGAAAGGCAAATTAGTGTTATCAGTCAATTCTACTTTTGCGCGATCAGCTACTGCCTCTTCTTTGATCAGTTCTTTCACTTGCTGTGCTTGCTTTTCATTTTTAACTATTCCCATAATTTTGCCGGGAGCAGTCAATTGCTTGGCAAGGTTAGTAAACGTTTTTCCATTACCAATGCTCATATCAAGGATTTGAACATCCCCGCGTATCGATAAATCAGCACTTATCTTTTTCCAGACCTGTTGCCTTTGCCAGATCAACCATCCAATAATTCCAACAACTATAACAATTACGATCCCAATCACGACTATCAATTCTCTTCACCCATTATTTTAACTAACAATATCGTTTAGCTTCCGAATATCCTTTAACTGCCCAACAACTGTGATTTTATCGTGCGGTTGAATAACATCATTAGCTTGTGGCATTTGATTAACTTCATCATCCTTACTAACAATGATAATCACATTGACATTATAACGATTACGAAAATTCAGTTCGTCTAAGGTCTTATTAAAGAACTTTGGATTATTAATATTTACTTCTGCCAAAGTTATTTCCTTACTCAAGGTGACATAATCAACGACGCTTGGATTTAGTTGTTGAAAAATAAGCCGCTTAGCTAAATCATGCTCTGGACGAACAACCATATCAGCGCCAATTCGTTCCAAAACGCGCGCATGATTAATATTTTCAGCCCGACAGATTACATCTGGTGCCCCGAGTTCTTTAGCAATTAGCGTGGCCATGATACTTGCTTCAACATTTTTCCCGATTGAAATATACACATGATCAAAACTACCGATATCAAGGTCACGCAGAGCATCCTCATCTTGCGCGTCCGCAATTACCGACCGCATAACTGACCCCGCAAATTCATTTACCACTTCTTCACTAGAATCAATCGCCAATACTTCTTGACCAGCCTGAACTAAAGCTTCACATATCGAGGCCCCAA
This sequence comes from uncultured Lactobacillus sp., assembly GCA_946487795.1. GTDB lineage: Bacteria > Bacillota > Bacilli > Lactobacillales > Lactobacillaceae > Limosilactobacillus > Limosilactobacillus kinnaridis. The sequence goes on from CAMLUN010000002.1 coordinate 62,375, forward strand.
ATTGTCCAATTCCAATAACAGCATAACTTTCTTTTTTAGCCAATTAACACACTCTCCTCTGGATAACGATAATTCTTCGCTGCTGTACTTGCATTTAGGATTGAGAACATTACAGTATAAATTCCTACCCGGCCCACAAACATTAAAAACATTATAATAAATTGACCTAATAAATTAAGGTGGGTTGTAATTCCCAACGATATTCCAGTTGTCCCAAAGGCTGCCACTGCCTCAAAAGTAACATACGCCAACGAATCATGTTTTGGCAAATCCTGTGTTTCAACAAGCACCAAAATTGATACAAGCAAAATAAATAAAGCAACAAACAGTAATGTCAAAGCACGATAAATATTTTCTTGGGTAAACCGGCGATGAGCAAATGTCGTGTCTCGCTGTCCACGCAAAGTTGCAAAACTCTGAATCGTTAATAGACCGATTGTTGTGGTTTTAACCCCACCAGCAGTTGACCCCGGCGTTCCTCCGATAAACATCAAAATAACCGTAAACGCGAGGCCGGCAGCACTTAAATCAGTGTAAGGAAAAGTGATTAAACCAGCAGTTCGTGGAGTGATTGCCATAAAAATAGTATTGAGAATACGGTTGGAAAAACTTAATTTATCACTTAATTGTGCTAAGTTCTTCTCGGTAATAAAGTAAATAACCACAGAAACAATAAAGAGGACTGCTCCAGTACGTAATGCTAACTGAGTATGCAGGGATAGCCGGTGATATTTAGGATAATTGAGGATATCTTTCCATACTAAGAAACCAAGTGAGCCGGCAATAATCAAAACTGCTAACACACATAGCATGTACGGATCATTAGCATAGTTTGCCATACTATTATCAAACAAGTCAAAGCCGGCATTACAAAAGGCCGAAATTGAGTGAAAAATACTAAACCATATTCCTTTGCCTAATCCGTACCGTGGATAGAAATCAAAGAATAGAAATATTCCACCAGCTAATTGGATTAACAATGAAAGCCGAATAATAAGGTAAACCACATTTAACTGCGACAAATGATCAAGGTTAAGGGCTTCTTGAGTTAATAATCGTGTTGACATTCGCATTCGTTGCCGGACCAGTAACGACATCATGACTGCAAACGTCATAAAACCTAAGCCTCCCACTTCCATCAAGATTGCAATCACAATCTGGCCAAATAATGTCCAGTGATGAGCTGTACTAACTAACGTCAATCCTGTTACACAGGTTGCGCTCGTTGAAGTGAAGAAAGCAGTCATAAAATTTGTCGTTTCTCCTGGTCGTGTTGCAAACGGCAAGGAGAGTAAAATCGTTCCCATAAAAATAACAATTAAGAACCCAAATGTAAGAATTTTGGGAAATGTATATTTATGTCTATTTATTTCAATCACTTTTATCCCTCCTCGTATTAATATTACTCAACTAATTATAAGAGTTTTTGTTAAATTCTAAACCATTATTTTATTTCCCGAGAAATCATCTAAGGAAAGCGCTACAATATAATTGTAGATTACCCGATTGCTTTTCCTGAAAGGAGACCTTTTTATGTACTATTCAAACGGAAATTATGAAGCATTTGCTCGTCCCCGTAAGCCGGCGGGAGTGGATAAAAAACATGCTTACATTGTTGGTGCTGGTTTAGCAGGCCTTTCTGCGGCTGTCTTCTTAATTCGTGACGCTCAAATGCCAGGCGAAAGCATCCATATTTTTGAAGAATTACCAATCGCTGGTGGTTCCTTAGATGGTCAAGATCGCCCTGATGTTGGATTTGTCACTCGTGGCGGACGAGAAATGGAAAACCACTTTGAATGTATGTGGGATATGTATCGTTCAATTCCATCCTTGGAAATCCCTGGCGCATCTTATCTTGATGAATATTATTGGCTAGATAAGGATGATCCAAATAGTTCAAATTGTCGCTTAACTTATAAACGGGGCAATGAGGTTCCGACTGACGGCAAGTATCTTCTTGGAAAGTCAACTAAGGAATTAATGAAACTGATTCTTACACCTGAAGACCAGCTTGGGGACTTAACAATTGGGGATTACTTCTCTGAGGACTTCTTCAAGAGTAACTTTTGGATTTACTGGTCAACCATGTTTGCTTTTGAGAAATGGCATTCGCTAGCAGAAATGCGGCGATACGCAATGCGATTTATCCACCACATTGACGGTTTGCCTGACTTTACTGCTCTTAAATTCAATAAGTACAACCAGTATGAATCAATGACCAAACCATTGCTTGCATACCTTAAAGATCATGGTGTTAAGTTTGAATATGATACACAGGTTCAAAACGTCCTAGTTGATACCAAGAATGGTGAAAAGCACGCTAAAAAGATTATTCTTAAGCAAGGCGGCGAAGATAAAACGATCAACTTAACTGACGATGATCTGGTATTTGTTACTAATGGTTCAATCACGGAAAGCTCAAATTATGGGAGTCATCACCAGGTAGCACAACCAACCCGTGCCCTTGGCGGCAGCTGGAAATTATGGGAGAACCTTGCTAAACAATCGCCATCATTTGGTCACCCGGATGTCTTTTGTAAAAACATTCCTAACCGTAGTTGGTTCATTTCTGCAACTGCGACCGTCAAGAATCCACAAATTGAACCGTATATTGAACGACTAACTAAGCGTGACCTTCATGATGGAAAGGTAAACACTGGTGGAATTATCACCGTCACTGATTCTAATTGGATGATGAGTTGGACCATCCACCGGCAACCTCATTTTAAGAGTCAAAAGCCAAATGAAACCACTGTGTGGATTTATGGTCTCTATTCTGATACAGAAGGTAATTACATCAAGAAACGAATTGTTGACTGTACTGGGGAAGAAATTACTAAAGAATGGCTCTACCATCTCGGTGTTCCAGAAGCTTTAATTGACGATTTAGCAAAAGAAGAGTCGGTTAATACCGTCCCTGTTTATATGCCATTCGTTACTAGCTACTTTATGCCACGGGTAAAAGGCGATCGTCCGAATGTTGTTCCTGAGGGGTCAGCTAACTTGGCCTTCATTGGTAACTTTGCCGAATCGCCAACTCGGGATACCGTCTTTACAACTGAATATTCAGTCCGGACGGCAATGGAAGCTGTTTATAGTCTCCTCAATGTTGATCGCGGGGTACCAGAAGTCTTTAATTCAGTCTATGATATTCGCGAATTAATACGGGCAATGTATTATATGAACGATAAAAAGCCGCTTGAAGAAATGGATTTGCCAATTCCAAAGATTGTTGAGAAACCACTGCTCAAGAAAATTAAGAAGAATTGGATTGGCGAATTAATGGAAGAACAGCATTTACTTTAAAACACTGAGGGAGTGAGGCACAAGTTAAATCAGCTTTTGTCCCACTCCCTTCAATTTAATATAAAGGAGTCTTTTTTATGACCAATGAAACGATTAAGCACCAATTAAACCATCGTACAATTCGGGCCTTTAAGCCCACAAACCTTTCAGCAGAACAATTGAATACTCTTTACTCTGTTGCTAGTCATACGCCAACCAGTATGTTTATGCAGCAGATGTCAATTATGCACATTACTGATCCAGATAAACGGGCCGCAATCAGAGAAATTAGTAAGCAACCGTATGTCGGCGCAAACGGTGACCTGTTCATTTTGTTAGTTGATCTTTATCGTAACCAACAAATACGACAGCAAAAGGGGCAAGGATGATGGCCGTTTACATACCGCTGATATTTTCTTCCAAGGCCTTGATGATGCAATCATGGCTGCCCAAAACATGATTACTGCTGCCGAGAGTATGGGTCTTGGCGTCGTTCCCCTTGGTTCAATCAAAAATGATCCGCAAAAAATCATCGAAGTCCTTAATCTCCCTAAAATGACCTTCCCAGTTTTAGGCTTACAAATCGGTATACCTGACCAAGAACCTCAACTAAAGCCCCGCCTGCCATTAAAATTTATCGCATTTGATAATGACTATCCAAAAGAGATCAAGCTCAGTGACCTAAGCGATTATGATCAAGAAGTTACTACCTACTATGACCTTCGTGATGCCAACCGACGAATTGATTCCTTCACCAACCAGATTGCGGGGGCTAAACTCGATCGCCACTATACCAAGCGCGATGAAATTATGAAGGTGTTACACCGACAAGGTCTTTGCACTGATGAAGGAATTGATTAGTTCATCCCCTCAAGAGCAGCTAATGTCGTTAAGGTCGCATCATAATAATTTTTCTCTGTTAAGGGTTTACTGAAGATATGTTTCTGGCTAGCAAACAGATTATCATACCCTTCATTACGATTGCAGCTAACCGCATAAAAAATCGGCGCACTGAAACTATTTGATTGATATTTAACCAATCGGTGACCGTTTAATGAATAGCCAGCCGTAATATAATACTGTTCACTGAAGAACCTCATCATTTTATTTAAGACTTTCTGAGCCCGTGGATCATTGCTTTTTGCCAACATCATTGGAACCCGACAAGCATTCGCACTATAGTCTCCATCATATTTTCCGGCAACCGTATTCGGCCCCACTGGCTTGGTACTCCCTGGTCGAGCCCAGGCAAAGTCAGGTACTAGTCCTGTTCGGTGCTGTTTACTTAATGCAGTCAGACGGTCAAGCATATTATTTTTGATCATCTGCCACCTTGAATCGTGAGTACAATCGTATAAATGATCAAAAACTGTCGGCATTACATCTGAAGTTCGCAATAAATAATAAAACTTAGAATCCTTCGTAACTCAATCACCCACTGTTAACATGTGCGTGGTTGGGTTATATTCATATTTCATGATATCAGTGGCAATCTGTTGCTCTAGCTTATGATAATAAGGTGCTTTTTGTGGCCAAACTTTTGCAGCCCGGTGAAGAGCCGCAGCAATGTAAAGATCACCATCAGTCGCACTATTATGATCATCAACCCATTGACCTTCTTTATTATAAGACTGACGCCAGGACATTAAGTAAGTTAGCTGGTCATGGTGTTTTCCAACATAATCGCGATGTGCAAGGTAATAGTTAAGTAACTTATCAAAGTCATTTTCACTTGCCCAGCCCTTTTCAGCAGCGCGAGATACTACTTGCAGCCCGTAGCCTTGTCCTTCCGATAATGCAACAGGATGTTTTTGGTCGTTGCTGGTATTAACATACGTTTGCTTATTATTTTTGCGGACCAAATATGTCTCCTGCCACCGCCGATAAGCTTCGTATTGAATATGTTCAGGATTCTTTATTCTTACAAACGCGAGCGTTGCAATATAAATAACTGCAACAACGAGCGTAAGAAGCCAAATATATACTGGACGTTTCATAACTAATCCCCTTATTAGTCAGCAAACCGCTTAGTCTTTACCCATTTTGTCCCGTCACGCCGTAATAGTCGATCAAGTGCTACGGAGATTACCGCATGAATCGAAACAATTATAAATAATTGCGAATAGGTAAAGTATGAAGCAAGCGCTAACCAGATTTGCTTATTCGTCGCTTGCCCAAATTGCGTAGCTGCTGCTATTGTAATTTGTAAAATATACAAGATTATCATTAATAACCAATTAAAAAGCAAAAGTTGGGCGATTAGGATGTTACTTTCCCCGAATGTAAAGGGAATCATTACCTGTGGATTGAAAAGATGAACAATCCAAAAGCCTACATTCGCTAAAAAGATCGCATCAGAAAGGACGATTGCTGCATTAAACCAGAAAAAAGTACAGGAATAATAAAAGGTTTCTAACTTTACTCGCCAATTGCTCTTTCTAAAGAGATACTTAAAATTTTTAAGGACAACTTGGTAGTTTCCCTTTGCCCACCGTAGACGCTGATAATAATAATCATGCAGACGTTCTGGTTCCTGTTGAAAAGCTTCCGAATTATAAGCTAACGCGATTAGTTTTCCACTTTGCATAATCTTAAATGAAATATCAGTATCTTCTGTTAAGGCTCCATTTGCCCAGCCCCCGATTGAACGGACATATTTACTTTGAATGATAAAGTTAGTTCCTGGAATCCGGCCAATCTTAAATAAATGCCAAATTGCACAGTGCTGGATCCGTTGGGTAACAACAATTTCTTGATTAATGCACTTCGTTAAAAAGTTTTGTTCAGCATTGCGTGTCTTATTCCGGCCAAATGCTGCAACGTACCGTGTTGGATTTTCGAGAATTTTTCGTACTAAGAAATAGAGGGCGTTTTTTTCCGGCATTGCATCGGCATCGTAAACACCAATATATTCACCATGAGCCATTTTAAGGGCATCGTTTAAGACACCGGCCTTCCCTCCGCTACCATGACGTTCTATTACCTTTGCTTTTCTTTTCTCATATTTTGGAAGCTGTAACACTGTTCTGGCCCGTTGAGCAGTTTGATCATTGCAATTATCCGCAAAGATTAATAATTCGACTTTATCTGCTGGATAGTTTAATTTAAGGATCGATTGGGTCGTCTGCGCAATAACTACTTCTTCGTTATGAGCTGGAACGACAATCATAATTACTGGATATCGTTTCAATGGGACAATATCCACAATTTTTCTACTATGTTCAAGCCAAAAGTGAACAGCCCCACCTAATGTAATAGATGACATTAATAGCGAACTCCAAATTGAGATCAGGGTCACAATCATTACAAATTCGATCATTGCTTTTTCCTTTCGCTTTTTACATTTAGTGTCGTCCGTTCAACACGAAAATAAATCACCCACTGAAGAACCGCAAATATTAATGCCTGAATAAAAAAGATCATCGTAATCACCATCGCCAACCAAAAGAAAATTCGTATCATTATTTCTGAACTCCTCTTAGATACTCAACGACAAGGTCTGTTTCCATATCTCTTTTAATATGACGCATTACACTTTCCAGATTCTTAAATGAAGTCGCATTAATATCATCAACTTTCAAATGTCCCCATTTAAATTGAGGCTTTGAATTATTAATTTGTAATTCATCAAGTCCTGCACGTGTACTTTGGTTCTGATAAGCAAATGTAATATCTGGTAAATGATATGACAAAATTAAAAAAGTACCATCTTCTAAATAGTACAGGGCTTCAGATGGTAATCGTCGTCGTTTTAAGACTTTCGCAATTTGTTGAAGGGCATAGTTATAATCTTGAGGATGAAATTGACGTATTTGTTGATTATGAACCCAGTGAATCGCTGTAACATCAATCCATAAATCAGCAATCTGTTCTTTAATAATGAATTGAAGTTCCTTTTCATAAATCTTATTAGCATTATAGGCCGTCTGAAGTTTTACTATTTGATTATAGTGGGTCGCATAGCTTTCTATCTCCGCACGATTGCGGTCAAGCCAGCCCCACTCACCAATAATGTACCGACTGAAATACGCCAAACTTGCGGTAATTGGAAAGGCAAACAGTAACATTATTTTGATTGAATTATCCATTACCACATAACCTAGCAATAAAATGGCACTACCAATCGTTGTTAGGCCGATTGCAAGCCAGGTTAAAATAATATTTGGTACTAAGCTCCCTACCATTAAGCCCAAAATGATCATAATCATCATGGCCGTCGTAATAAAATGGGCGTATTGGGATGCCCACCACATCATTAACACAATTGCAGTCAATATTACACAAAGCGCAATAAGCCCCGATTCTACAACATGTCGCCGAATCATAAGAATGTTCTCCCTTTCTTCCTATAAATTAGCAACTAATATCTTAGCACACCTTTTTTAGATTTCACTAGTTTAAAAGCTTGGTAAATAAGGAGTTATGCTTTGTTTGTAAAAATAATTTATCATTTTATAACAAGTAAATTCCCTTGAAAAAATTACTCTTTTCTATATTTAAATTTATAGACATTCATATTAGATATATTTTATTTTTGTACGTTGATAAGTAAAAGCACAATAATTAAGGTAAACAAAAAAGCCTGATTTAACTGTGCAGGAAAAATCAGGCTTTTAATTTAGTAAACTCATCGATGAAACATAATGTTGCTGATGTTAATTGGATAAAGGGATGCATTGTTTCAATGAAGAGTCTTTTATCTAACTTAAAAACCAAGTGGATTTCTTGTTTATAAGTATTATAGCACACCTGTTGTGAAAATGTTAACTAAGATTTAGGATAATTAAATGTTTTTCGCAACAATTTCTTATTTGTCTACTATTTATCTTATTTTCCAGCAGTGATTATCATCACAATATCACATTATTTCTAATTAAATTTAGAAATAATAAATTACCTTGTCTGTCTCTGATTAAAATTCTCCTCGGTATTTTATAGATAATATCATTGCTTTTATTTAATAATTTTCATTATATCTAGTTCATTATATTACAATTTATAAAAATAAATATTTTTATGTTATTGGTGTTAAAAAAAGGCTAAGATAAAGGTGATAAATAAATTTTGATAAATTTTTTTAAAAGAAATGAATTTATTATTCCTGATCACACCCCATACGGTCAGCAGCGATGATTTTATAGCTATTTATAAACTACTATTTCATTGGATTTTATTTATCAATTTTTATAGAAAGGAGCAGAGTTTTTTTACTTTGTTAGCTAAGCTTAGGGGTATCATTTGAGTTATTTAATTTACTTTATAGCTACTTTTCTTCCTTTATCAAATTGATTAAATTGCTTGGATTCATATCACTAATACTTTTAAACCTAGTAATTCTCTTTTAGCGTTTCTCATTATTCTTAGAAGCGCTGTTGTTTGATCCAAAAATAGAATATTCATTAATACGCAGTTACAAAGCAATCTCTATATTTAAGCTTTCTAATCAAAAAGCAACCTCAGCGTCATCCTTTGACCTTGAGATTGCTTTTTATTTGATTACTGATTTCCAGTTAATTTCCGACGGACTAACGTTGGGTCCGCCTTCCCTGGATTCAATTCGACCAGTTTCCCCGATCCACTATAAATAATCCATTCTGCTAAGTTAACAATATGGTCGCCAGCGCGTTCTAAATTCCGGATAACGGCCAAATAGCTTTCATAGGCTTTTACATCTTCGCCACCTTTAACCAGTGCTTTCATGATTTCTTTTTGTAATTTCACATAAAGTAAATCAACTTTCAGGTCCTCGTTAGCAACCTCATAGGCAACCTGCTCATCAGTATAGACATAAGCATCAAGGATTCGTTCAAGCATTTTGCGAACAATCATCATCATCTGTTCAATTGGCTGTTCGATGTCTTCATGATGTTCAAATTTACTTAAGGTAATCGCAGCGCGGGCAATATGGGTGGAATAGTCTCCTAATCTTTCGATATCAGTACTAGCTTTTAAGATACTGATAATTTTCCGAAAGTCGGTTGCAACCGGGTTTTGCAATGCCATTAGCTTCAACGCCTGTTTTTCCAAATGAATTTCTTCATCGTTAATCTTTGTATCAGTTGTTAAAACCTTATCTGCTAAGTCCGCATCATGATCCGTAAATGCCTTTGTTGCTTGATAGATCTGCTCACTAGCGTCAATTCCCATTTCCATGAAGTGGCTCCGCAGCCGTTTTAATTCATCGTCAAAAATTGCTCCCATGTTTTCACTCCTAACCAAATTTTCCGCTAAGGTAATCCGCCGTTTGTTGTTGTTGAGGATTCATAAAGATATCTGTCGTCTGGTTAAATTCAATTAATTTTCCTTGGTGCATAAAAGCTGTCCAGTCTGCTGAACGTGATGCTTGCTGCATATTATGGGTAACCATAATAATCGTAAATTTCTCTTTTAATTGTACTAAAGTATCTTCAATTTGCGAAGTCGAAACTGGGTCAAGAGCACTTGTTGGTTCATCCATCAAGATAATTTCTGGTTGAACTGCCAGCGTCCGCGCGATACAAAGCCGTTGTTGCTGGCCTCCTGATAAGGCGAGCGCACTTTCTTTTAAGTGATCTTTGACTTCTTCCCACAAAGCAGCCTGACGCAAACTCTCCTCTACTCGTTGATCAAGGATTTGCCGATCCTTTACTCCGGCAAGCCGTAATCCATAAATAACATTCTCATAGATTGATAAGGGGAACGGTGTCGGTTGTTGAAAGACCATGCCAATTTGTTGACGAATCCGGTAAACATTAACTTTAGGCTGGTTAATATTCAAGTCATGAAAATTAATTTCACCTTTGACCGTTGCTAAGTCATCGTTCATTCGGTTAAGACTTCGTAACAATGTTGACTTTCCTGAACCAGAAGCCCCAATCATTGCCGTAATCTTATTGGCCGGAAATTTCATTGAAACATCATGAACAACGTGTTTGTCACCATATAATACTTGTAAATTTTTCACTTCAAGAGCAACTGAATTTTCCATTCTTTTATCCTCACTTTGCAAGTCGTCGCTTAATTAAATAACCAATATATCTAGCTAATAGGTTAAAGATTAAAATTGTTAGAATCAAAACCGCTGCTGAACCATTTGAAACAGCACGGGCATCTGGAACCAATCCCTCACTGTTAACTTTCCAGATATGGACAGCTAAAGTTTCGGCTGGTCGTAATGGATTTAAGAAACTGGTAGGACTAAATGGGTTCCAATCGGTATAGCTAATTGCCGGTGAACTCTGCCCGGCCGTGTAGATTAAGGCAGCAGCTTCCCCAAAGATACGGCCAGCACTTAGGATCGTTCCAGTAATAATTCCCGGTAAAGCAGCCGGTAAAACAATTTTAGTTGTTACGCGCCACTTTGACATTCCTAATCCCAATCCGGCCTGGCGTTGAAGATAAGGAACTTGGCAAAGGGCGTCTTCACATGCCCGCGTTAAAATCGGCAAGTTCAAAATTGTTAATGCTAGTGCCCCCGCAAGTAAGGAGAAGTCTAACCCCCATTGCAAAACAAAGACTAAGTAACCAAATAATCCCACTACTACTGATGGCAATGAACTTAAAACTTCAATCGCCAAGCGTAATAAGTTTGTCCACCGATTATCTGGTGCATACTCACTTAAGTAAATGGCAGCACACAATGCTAAAGGAATCGAAACGATTAATGTTAAAACAACCAGGTAAAGAGAATTAAATAATTGATCACGAATCCCCCCACCACTTCTAAATGATTCAGCGCTTGACGTTAAGAAATGCCAAGAAATATGGGGAATTCCTGATAGTAATAGGTACGCTAACAAGGCAAATAAAACTAACCCCACTAAACCGGTTAAAGTTAAAATAATCACGGTTGCCAACCGATCTACTTTTTCTGGACGCATTATTTTACCCCTTTCCGGCTAACGAGCCGCATTAAAAGATTGAAGGCCAAGGACATTACTAATAGAATTAAAGCTAAGGACCAGAGTGCATTGTTTGAGATCGTCCCCATGACTGTGTTTCCAATTCCGGTAGTCAAAACACTAGTCAAGGTTGCCGCTGAATGCATCAATCCCGTTGGCATTACCGTCGTGTTTCCAATTACCATTTGGACTGCTAAGGCCTCACCAAATGCCCGAGCCATCCCGAATACCATTGCAGTTAAAATCCCGCTTTTAGCACTCGGAATAATCACCCGCGAAATCGTCTGCCAGCGAGTTGCCCCCAGCCCTGCAGACGCATTGCGATATTGTTTAGGAACCGCCCTAAAACTATCAATTGTCATCGAGGTCATTGTTGGTAAAATCATCAAAAACAATACACAAGTAGCAGCGAGAATTCCAAAGCCAGTGCCGCCGAAAAAGCGACGTAAGAAGGGAACGATTACTGTTAAACCGACATAGCCATATACGACGGATGGAATTCCGACTAATAATTCAATGGTCGGTTGAAGAAGCTTATATGCGGTTGATGGCAAAATCTCTGTGATTGCAATAGCTACTACTAAGGCAAGCGGCAAAGCAATTACTCCTGACAAAAGAGTAACGCTAAAAGAAGTGGCGATCATCGGTAAGGCCCCGAATACATGATCACTTGGCCGCCATTTAATTCCACTTAGAAAATCCCACAATGAATAGTGATTGCCAGTAAAGAGGGCAATTCCTTTCCAAGTTAAAAAGATTAAGATCGTTGCCACTAGTCCCCCAATTAAAGTAATTGCAAGATAACTAATTACTTTCCCTGAGGCTTCCTGCTTACTTTCAACCGAGGGCTGTGTCAAACGTTGTCGTAAGTCTTCCATCGTACTATTTCCTTTCAGTTACTTTCCCAGTTGGTGTTTTTTCAACTTTCATATCATGAATGCTAATATAGTGAGCTTCTGTTACAAGCGTCTTTTGAACTTTCTCGCTTTGCATATACTTAATGAAATTTGCAGTTGATTGGGATGGCTGTTTTTGCGTATACATGTGCTCATATGACCATAATGGCCACTTATTAGTCGTAATGTTATCAGCAGTTGGTGCTACTCCATCAAGGTTAACTGACTGAACTTGGTCATTAAGATAAGCAAATGCAATATAGCTGATTGCCCCTGGTGTATTTCTAATAATTTCTTTGACTGTCCCGTTTGAATCTTGTTCTTGAGCATTTACTGCCTGCATCCCCGGTTTCAATACCGTCTGTTCAAACGCAACCCGGGTTCCACTCCCATGAGCACGATTAATAACTGTAATTGGCAAATCAGGTCCGCCAACTTCTTGCCAATTCTTAATTTGACCAGTAAAAATTTGTTGAAGCTGTTTCATTGTTAAATTCTTAATGCCAAGTTCTTCATTAACAATTGGTACTATTCCCGAAACAGCAACAATATTATCATCTAATTTATTGGCATTAATTCCATCTTGCTGGTCAGCAAAGATATCAGCAGATCCGATATTTACTGCTCCTGCTTGTACCTGACTAAGGCCGGTTCCTGAACCCCCACCCTGCACAATAATGCTGGTTTGGGGATGCTTAGTCCGGTAATCATTTGCAACTGCTTCAGCTAATGGTTGAAGAGCTGTTGAGCCGACAATGGTAATTTTTTCTTGTGATGGTTGTTGCTTAGCGAGTACCCATGACCCACCTAACCAACAGACTATTGCGACGATAACAACCCCGATAATCGTTTTTTTCATTACTATTCCTACCTGTTTATTAGTTGTTTTCATATATTTCGTATGGTACAAATAGAGAATAGCAAGTCGATGTAAATTTTTAATCTTTGTAATGTAAAGGTTATGTAAATTTTGGAGAAAGTATTATGACCAATAAATTTTTGCTAATGAGCCAGCAAGACGATCTCGTCCACCAGTTACAAGCTATTTGTAAAAAAGAACACTGGACCTATGAGCTCGTGACTACTCCGACTGGGTTAGTAGTAGCCTTAGAAAAAAATCAAATTAGCGGAATTTGGTGGGATATGACGGAAGTAAGCTTAGACACCACGATTGCTACCATGACCCTTATTCGGTCGCAAGTCCAAGGACCGATTACCGTTTTTACTCCTCGCTTTACGGAACACATTCAACGAAAATTATACCGGGCACATGTTGATGATGTAATTGCATTCCCTCTCCTCCCCAGTATTTTCCGCTCCTTAATTCAGCAGCGCTTGTGGACTTACCACTATCCACAGATGCATTCATTAGCTGATGATAATACAACCAAAAATGACCCAGTAATAACTACTGGATCATGGGAAATTAATCAAGAAACCTATACTGTTACTAAAAATGATAAAACAATTGCTTTAACACCCAAGGAATTTCAATTACTTTCTTACTTAGTTGATCATAAAGGACAGGTATTAAATCGGGATCAACTCGTTAATGGAGTTTGGGGATATGATATTCTTGATACTTCACGGATCGTTGACATTCATATCAGTCACCTCCGCGATAAACTTGAAGATGACTCCCAACACCCTACTCACCTTCTCACAGTACGGGGATTTGGCTATAAATTTGTTTAAAATAATAAAAAATGAGCGCGGCTGGGAAAAAACTCCTAGTCCAAAATCGAGTAGGAGATAATTGATTAGTTCAATTATCGACCTCTCACACCACCGT
>CAMLUN010000003.1 GCA_946487795.1 uncultured Lactobacillus sp.
GACACCAGCCTTTCACGCTGGTATCGTGGGTTCAAATCCCGCACGGGTCATTTTTTTATTATCGCGGGGTAGAGCAGCCTGGTAGCTCGTCGGGCTCATAACCCGGAGGTCGTTGGTTCAAATCCAGCCCCCGCAATTGTTGGTCCGTTGGTCTAGTTGGTTTAGGACGCATCCCTGTCACGGATGAGATCACGAGTTCGAGTCTCGTACGGACCGCTATGGTAGTCAAGCTTATTACTTGGCTTTTTTTATTTTAAGTAATAGTGCTGGCTCTACGTCAGTTAGTGTTGATCAGGGAATTTTTGCTCTACATTGTAAAATTGGACTAAAGGAATCATTTAAAGCTGATTCCTTTTTAGCTTACTTAAGTTTGTATTTCTGTTGGTTAAAGAATCGTACCTTTTAACTGGTATGTAAGAAATTAACAATAATCTGTTTAGTCATTATAAGTAAGCACATTGTAACAAAACACCCATATTTAACTTCTTAAGTTTCCTATACTGAGCTCATCGGTAAGGAAGCTTTTTTATGGTGCGCTCACAATTAAGTTCCTAATAAGTAAGATTATTATCAGATAAAAAACCACAAAATAACATCTAAGTTAAGGAGTAATTACCTAGTCATTATTTTGTGATTTATTAGTTATTTAATTTGATTACATTAACGGGCGATATACTTCATCATAGTATGTATTGTTAGGATCGCGGGTAGTAAAGCTGGCTAACTGCTTGAAATCTTCAGTTTCCTTCCAGGTCATCAAATCATCAAAGTCGTTTAATGCAGTAAAAAGAACTAACGTGGTGCTTTCATCTTTGTTGTCGACTTGGAGAAAAGCTTGCCCATTAATTAATGGGGATGGATCATCAACCATCTTACTAAGTGTGTTAAAGAGAACTTTCTGCTGGTCATTATCTACTTGGAATGATTGGTAATAAAGGATTCCTCGATAATTACTATTTAACCGTTCTCCTAATACCGTATATTCAACGGGAGATTTAAAAATAGTTGGTTCATTAGAAAAATCAAATAGTGCTAAATTATTGCTGTGAACCGAAGCCTGCATGAGCTTAAATTTTCTGTCTGGGTACTTGTTAATAATACCTTGTAAAATTTGCCGTGATCCAAACGTTAAACTTAATTTTGATAACATGGCAGTTCCTCCTTTTAATTGTATAAATTTATTATAATACTTTATTTCTGTTAATTACCAATTATAGGTTAATTGACTATCAAATCTAGCTTCGATTTAGAGTAGCGATTTATTAGATTAATTTAAAATCTTTAATTTATTGGTAAAAGGGGTTGAAATGTTACTGCTGCATGTTATAATTTTACTTACAAAAAGTAATTAAAACACAGTGTCACTTTTAATGATATAAAAAACATTGTATAATTATAACTATAGTGGTGAGTTTCTGATAAAGAATTAGCTCTAAAAGGAGGCTTCTTATTTAATGGTTACACTTTACACGTCTCCAAGTTGTACTTCATGTCGCAAGGCTAAGGCATGGTTACAAGAAAATGGAATTCCTTTTAAAGAACGGAATATTTTTTCTGAACCGCTGAATATCGATGAAATCAAGAACATATTACGAATGACAGAGGACGGTACAGAAGATATTATTTCCAAGCGTTCTAAAGCTTATTCAAAATTAAATGTTGATTTGGATGAGTTACCGATGAAGCAATTGTATAAATTGATCAGTAAGAATCCAGGGTTACTACGGCGACCAATTATTGTTGATGAAAAACGGCTTCAGGTTGGTTATAATGAAGATGAAATTCGTCGTTTTCTTCCTCGTCAGGTCCGTGAATTAGAATTAGCTGAAGCTGAACGAAAGGCTAATATGATTTAAAATTAGTGAATAAGGTATTAAATAGACGCAATGTATTGATCTGGACAGGTCTTATATTGCGTTTTTTCATCCTTTACTTTTGTGATAAATTAGTTAGAATGGTAGTAATATAGGTATCGAGTCGAAGGAGGTGCTTTTTATGGAAATGGAGCGCATTAATGAAAATACAATTCGTGTTTTAGTCGACTCGAATGATCTTGAAGAACGGGGAATAAAGATTCTTGATCTGTTAAGTGACCATAAGCAGATCCAAGATTTTTTCTATAGTATTTTGAAAGAAGTCGATTCTACTCACCAATTTCAGGATAATGATTCAGTAACTTTTCAGGTAATGCCAACAGGAAATGGTCTGGAGCTTTTTATCAGTAAGAATGATCAGATTAATGCGATGGGTGATGGTCGAAATGACGCGATTACTGATTACATTCGCCAGAGTATTGCCCAGCGCCGGAAAGATGAATCGTCAACTAATGAGGCGGATGAATCACTGAAAGCTGATGATTACCCAATATCAGGAAATGATTCAGACACATTAACAAAGCTGGTCGTCGTTAGATTTGATCAATTTGAAGACCTGATTCAATACGCAAAGGTTGCTGAGGACAATAATGTGGTTAGTGAGCTATATAAGTACAATGACCAATATTATTTAACTTTGCAATACCTTATTACTGATGAGAATACAGATGAAGAGATAAAGAACCAGATTGCATTAGCATATGAATACGGGAACGCAACTAATATTGCATCTGATTATTTAGCAGAACATTCAAAAAAGCTAATGGAAATCTCAGCCTTACATTTAATTCAACATTATTTTAACTAAGGAGAAACATCCCAAGAATTATTTGAAATTCTGGAATGCTTTTTTGATGCAATTAATAATTTTTGCCGTCTTGTATATATGGGGAGGCGGAAAAGTTGTTAGTAGCAAAATTAAATGACCAATTTATAAACGCCTTTGATGCTTGTCAAGGAAAGAACTACTGTTGTCCAGCGTGTGGGGAGCACCTCGTCCTTAAGCAAGGTCAGAGTAAGATCGCTCATTTTGCTCATCAGGTAAATAGTGGGTGTGTTTTACGGGAAGGTGAGAGTTATGAACATCTTTTGGGAAAACAACAAATTTTTGAATGGGCACGAAAAAAGGGGTGGCAAGCAGAACTTGAAGTTTATATTCCACAGTTAGAACAACGAGCAGATGTCCTTCTTAGAATAGGCGGGCAACGAATTGTAATTGAATTCCAATGTAGTCCATTATCTTTAACCGCTCTCCAAAAACGAACTTTCGGTTATCAGAGTATTGGAATAAAGTGTTACTGGTTTTTAGGTTCACCATACAAGCGGAAACTAAATCAACGACAAGCACAGAAATTCGTCCAAATAGTTAATCGACAGTATACAATTATTTTTTGGGATATTAAGGCTAAAATATTCAGATTAGTTAAACTTGCCATTAAAGAAAAACCGCTTAGTTTAAAAGGTGTAACCCGTGACTACCGCATTCTTCATCGACTTTCATTACTTCAGGAAATTAATCCTTGCGTAAAGAAATTTACTGGGGACTTACCGGTTATTTGCCACCAAAAAATTTGGGGGATTCAAGTTACTAACCATCCAGAAATATATTGGCGGTGTTTGGTCGTAAAGAGGTTAAATGAAATACCGCTTTTTACTAGTTTTAGTTTGAATTCATGGCTTTATTTACTGAAAGAAGTGGGCTTAACCGAATGGGTGAAATTTCCCTGTCTCCCCTCATCAAGGATCATTAATGATTACTTAAAAGTGTTTACTAAACAATTACTAAAAAGCGGCATCATTATGATGGACGGGCAGACAATTATTTTAATAAGACACCCAAGTTATCACAGATCACTCATGAATCAATACCAAGAAATCCAACGATTAATTCAGTGAAATCATTAGTGGTGATTAATAAAATATGAAATAATAGAAGAGAAAAAATAAATCGGGGATGACCTAGATGAAATATCATACTTGTACAACTTTTCTTGCTGGGAAAAAGGCAACCATTGATGGTTCAACGATTGTTTGCCGAGTTGAAGACTATTCGAATAACTTTGATCCACAACGATTTGTAGTGGTTAAGCCGGAAAACCAGCCGCAGCATTACGAAAGTAAAACAACAAAGTTTACGATTGACCTTCCAACTAACCCATTAAGGTATACAGCAACTCCTGATGCGGATAATAGTGCTGGGATTTTTGGAGCAAGTGGGATTAACTCAGCTAATGTCTCGATGACAGCAACTGAAACAATTACTAGCAATCCACGAATTCTTAGTCTTGATCCGTATAACAGTGAAGATGGAATTGGTGAGGAAGATTTCTTAACCCTAGTTTTGCCCTATGTCAGAACTGCTAAACAGGCTGTTGAACGCGTTGGTCAACTCTTAGAAAAATATGGAACCTATGAAGCAAATGGGATGGCGTTTGGTGATCAAGAAGAAGTCTGGTATTTAGAAACAATTGGTGGCCATCATTGGGCTGCGGTTAAGATTCCTGACGATGCATATGTAATTGCACCAAACCGACTGAACATCACCCACTTTGATTTCGCAGCAAATAATACTTTATGTTCTGCAGACTTGAAGAATTTAATAGATAGTAATCACCTCAATCCCGAGCAAGATGATTATAATTTACGACTGATTTTTGGTAGTAGTACTATTCGTGATACCCGGTATAACAATCCCCGGGCATGGTATGTTCAACGCCGACTAAGTGGTGATCAGGAAAACCAGCCGACAGATCAAATGCTGCCATTTATTAATTACCCACAACGTAAAATTACGATTCAAGAGATTAAAGAGCTAATGAGTTCCCATTATCAGGGTACTGATTATGATCCTTACACTAATGAGGATGCACCATTTCGTTCAATTGCCTTAAACCGGAACCTTGAACTTCATATTCTTCAAATTAGGAATGGCGTTGATCCACGAATTAGCGGTGTTCAGTGGCTTGCCTTTGGTCCTAATACAGTCAATGCAGTTGTTCCATTTTATACAAATATTCAAGAAACACCGCAACATTATTGTGATACAAAAACAACCTTTGATATTCAAGATATTTACTGGTTAAACCACACTATAATGGCAATTGCCGATCAACATTACCAAAAGGTAGAATCAATGATTGAAGACTTTGCAGAGCAAGTTATGACACAAACGCTAGCTTTACAGCACCAAGCGGATCGTGAATTCTCAACAAAGGATGACATTACTGCATTCTTAAGCAAGGTTAATGAACAGATGGCAGAAATATCCTACCAGGAATCAATGAAGTTGCTAGGAAAACTCGTTAATTATGGATTTATGAATGCTCACCTAAAATACTAGTTAATATAAACGACCCCCAAAGTTCCCGTTTGAACTTTGAGGGCCGTTCCTTAGCTTTATTATTTTTGGATGGTTCTTGTTTGGGGATGTAATTGATAATTTTTGATAAAGTTGGCTACCGATATTTCGTCTTCTAACTGCTTATTCTGGTAAGCGGTAATAAGAGTATTGTAGTCAAAGTTATTGAGTAAGAATCCATATTGTGATTGGCTTGAATCAAAAACGACAGCAGTCGCAGGTTCTTTAACCCCTAAGCTTTTAGCAACTTGCTGTTCCTGGCGAAATGTTTTCTTTGCTAGGGACGAATTTCGATCTTCCATGAACATTTCTAGATCAAGTTTAGAGCGTAGGGCAACATCTTTTACCAGGTCATGGTTGTAGTTAATATTTTCTTTGATTAGGGCATTTTGAAGTATTAAGAGGAATTGTCGTCCCCGCTTTTTCCCCTGAAAAGAGGCGGCCATGTAATCAAGAATTACCTGATAGATCGTCCGAGAAACAATTTGACGAACGGCTAAACTATGCTGATTTAAGTGATAAGATTCAATGGTTTGTTGAATGGTTGCCATATTAAAGAACGGAATGAAACGATAATTAACTTTGGTGTTAAGTTGATGGTCAATCTTAAGAACATCGTGTTCGCACCGGAAGCAACGATTCTCTAGCGGATTGACGAATAAATGAATTTCTAGCATTAAATGCTCCCCCTCGTTTAACACTAACTTGATAACATTTCTAAACAAATTTATTTTTGCAAAAAAAGCTAAATTTGTAAAGAATTATGATTTATGAATCAGTTTTATGCTGTTTAGGGAGTGATTGTGCTAGAATTAAATGCGAACTTTAATGGGAGGGTTTTATATGGTTGAAGATTGGCAACACTTTCTACTACCTTACCAACAAGCGGTTAATGAATTAAAAGTTAAATTAAGAGGAATCCGTAAACAATATCAAGACGAAACGCAGCATTCACCGATCGAATTTGTTACTGGACGAGTAAAACCAGTTGATAGCATTAAGGAAAAGATGATCAGACGTCATGTTCAGGAAGATCGACTTGAACAGGATATGCAGGATATTGCTGGATTACGAATTATGTGCCAGTTCGTTGAAGATATTTATCAAGTAGTTGATCTGCTTCGTCAACGGAGCGATATGACCATCCTCGAAGAACGTGACTACATTAGTAATGCTAAACCGAGCGGGTACCGTTCTTACCATATTGTCATCGAGTATCCGGTCCAGTTGATTTCCGGTGAGAAAAAGATCCTTGCCGAAATCCAGGTTCGGACATTAGCAATGAACTTTTGGGCAACAATTGAACACTCACTAAATTATAAATACCAAGGTGAATTTCCAGAAGAATTATCCGCGCGGTTACAACGAGCTGCAGAAGCCGCATTTAAACTTGATAATGAAATGTCAGAAATTCGCGAGGAAATTCAAGAAGCACAAACGATGTTCTCAAATCGAACACCAGGCGATCAGAACATCCCAGACAGATAAGGAGATTATATGCGAGTCGCAATTTATAACAATGAAACAGCAGAGTCACAACGAATTAGTAAGTTACTTAAAGCAGAAATGAGCAAGGCTGGGTTAGTGCTTGATCAAAATGCGCCCAATGTTGTTATCACAATTGGTGGAGACGGAACCTTACTGTCAGCATTTCATCACTATGAAGCGTTACTAGATAAGATCCGGTTCGTTGGGATTCACACGGGACACCTTGGCTTCTATACTGACTGGCGAAATTACGAGATGGATGATCTAGTTGAAAGCTTGGTTAATGATAGTGGACAGTCTGTTTCATATCCATTGCTTGATATGCACGCTATTTACTCTGATGGATCAATTGATCACTACACAGCATTGAATGAATCAACGGTCCGAAATATTACGAAGACAATGGTTTGTGATGTTTTTATTAACAATGAACTATTTGAAACGTTCCGGGGTGACGGGCTCTGTATTTCTACACCAACGGGCTCGACTGCTTATAACAAGTCGGTTGGTGGTGCAATTATGGATCCCCAAATTGTTGGCTTTCAGTTAGCGGAAATGGCATCTTTGAATAACCGGGTATTTAGAACATTGGGATCGCCGATTATTTTTGGTTCTGAGTCAAAGCTAATGCTCCGCTTAAAAGACCTCAACGGGCATGTGATGACCTGTGATCGGGATCAGGTTCGTTTAAAACCATCAGTTGGGGAGCGGAAATTAGTAGAAATTACTTATCAGGTTGCCAAAAAGCGGATTAACTTCGCCCAATACCGTCATAATAATTTCTGGCACCGGGTTAAGGATTCGTTTATTGGTGGCGCAAAATAATGAAATTTGAATGGCAATATACGGGAAGTCAACCGCGAAAGCTTCGTGCTGCCTTAAAGCATGAAGGGGTTAGTGCAAGTTTAATCAAGGTTGCAGTTTATCATGGGGGAAAGATGCAGATTAATGGTGAGGATCGGTGGACCGTTGATCTTGTTAATCCTGGTGATTATTTCTCGCTGATCTTACCTCCTGAAAAGCCAAATGATAATGTTATTCCTAGCAATCTTCCTATCCAAATTGTTTATGAGGATCGAGACTTCTTAATTCTTAATAAACCAGCGGGAGTTGCAACCGTCCCGGCACATCACGTTACGGTTGCTGACAGTCTAGTTAACCGGGTTCGTAATTATTATGAACGCCAAGGTTATGAGAACTTAGTAATTCACGTTGCTACACGGTTGGATAAGGATACAAGTGGCCTGGTGGTTTTCCCAAAGCATCGGTTTGCTCATGCAGTTATGGATCAACAACTAAAAAAGCACCAAGTAAAGAAAAATTATTATGCAGTTGTTGGTGGACAAATCAAGGCTCCTCATGGTTATATTGATGCGCCAATTGATCGGGATCCCGAAAAATTCGTTTCGCGAACGGTTATTTCTACCGGGAAGCCATCAGTTACGGAATATTGGCTAGAAAAGTCATCAGTTCAAATGTCACTATTACGCATTCGCCTCCATACCGGGAGAACCCACCAGATTCGGGTTCACTTTCAGTATTTAGGTCATCCATTGATTGGTGATGAAATGTATGGTGGTAAACAAATAATTTCTCGCCAAGCGCTTCATTGTTACTGGATGAAATTCTATAGTCCCTTTAAGCAACAATGGATAGAAGTTCATGCTCCTGTCCCGGAAGATATGTTGAATTTAATTAATTCAATTTAAACTAGAAATGACCATTACAGTTTATAAGAATTACAAACTGTAATGGCCATTTTATTTACCTAATAGATTGATTAGAAGCGTTGAACACAAACAGGTTCAGGACAAGCAACGTCCTTTTGTAATAAGGTAAGCTTTCCAGTTTCTGGATCGCGCTTGTAAAGAGTCAAGTTATCACTATTTTGGTTAGAAGCTAACAAGAATGATTCATCAGAACTAAGGTTGAAGTCACGAGGGAAATCACCTTCAGTTGAGATTGATTGAATATGCTTAACCGTAAAATCAGGTTGTACTTCGAAAACTGCAATGGTATTTTCACCACGGTTTGAAGTATAGATAAACTTGCCATCCTTGGAAAGACGAATTGCGGCGGCTCCGTTGTGGGCAGTCCAATCATCAGGAATGGTTTTAATGGTTTGAACATGGCTGAAGATTCCATCAGCAGCATTATACTTAAGTACTTCAAGCTTGCTGCTTAATTCACCGAGAAGGTAAGCATACTTACCATTAGGGTGGAATGCAATGTGACGTGAGCCAAAGCCATCCTCTGACTTATAACGGGAAACTGCAGTCAATTTTCCATCAGCAGAAACATCATAAACAACAACCAGGTCCATTCCTAAATCACAAACAACTAGACGTTGATCAGGAGTTAAATCTGCAAAGTGAACGTGAGGACTATCCTGTTCAGGTTGTGGACCAGTAGCCCCTTGGTGAAGGACTGAGTCAGTTTGAGTTAATGTTCCGTCATCGTTAATCTTAAAGATATCAACCTTTGCAGTGTGGTAATTGGCACTGTAAAGTAAGTGTCGCTTTTCATCAAGACCAACATATGCAGGAGGGGCTCCAGCAGCCAAAACCTTACTTAACATCTTAGCATTGTCATCCTTAAGGGAGTATGATGCAACACCGCCTTGATCATCAATTTGCTTAACAGCATAAACCCGCTTGTCTGAACCAACTTGTAGGTAAGCTGGCTTTTGGGAAGGAATTGCTAATTCAACCTTGGTAATTTCTTCTTTTTGGGGATCTAAGGTTACCTTGTAGACACCCTTACTATCTTTCTTGGTATATGTACCGATAAAAAATTGTTCAGTCAATTAAACTGCCTCCTTTGAAAATGCTTACCTCTATGATAGCAATTCGTTAAGCTTAATACTAGCTATGGTACACTGTAAATAGTAAAAAATTAGGAGAAATCAAATGAAAAAAATCGAACGTGCTGAAAAATTAGTTCAGAGTCACCTGAAGACGTTTCGTTGCCCAATTTGTCACCAGGGGTATATTAGTTTAATTGGAAATACACTTGTGTGCGAAAAGGGACATACAATTGATTTTAATCGTCATGGTTATCTCCACTTTTTGAATACTCAGGGGACAACGGAATATGATCGGGCGATGTTCTTATCACGAAGAAGACTGCTTGAAGCAGGACTATTTAAGCCAATTATTAAAAAGGTTAATTCGCTGCTTCCGACAACCTCACAGACCATTTTAGATGTCGGAACAGGCGAAGGAACACCATTAGCCCAGCTGGCTGCTCTTCGTCACGACCAAGATTTCTACGTTGGTTTTGATATTTCAAAAGCTGGGATTACCTTGGCAACTCAGCTTGGAATTAATGCTTTCTTTTGTGTGGCGGATCTACGGCAGTTACCCTTTGCTGATCAATCTTTCGATACAGTTTTGGAACTTTTTTCGCCCTCAGATTACCGTGAATTTAACCGAGTCCTAAAAGCTGGCGGTTTATTAATGAAAGTAATTCCTAACGCCGATTATCTCCTGGAATTGCGCCATTTATTATATGGGGACCGGGATCAACATTACCATTATGACAATAGTAAAGTTTTAAAACTATTTAAACAGCATTATCCAGATGCAGAGCAGGTTCCAATCCGTTATCAATTTAACCTTCCTCATGAATTAGTTACTGATATGATTAAGATGACGCCAATGAGTTGGGGAAAGAATGTCCGCCAGCCTACTAAGGATGAGTTAGCAAATCTTACTTCAATTACTGTTGATGTTAGTTTATTGGTAGCAAAAAAAGTAATTAAGGGTATTGCCAATTCGATTTAAAGGTGGTAAATTATCCTATGAGAAATCGTTTGGCAATTGACATCGAACAGATTCGTTGGTAATTGCCAAGGAGTACTTCATTAAAGCAGCGTTTCGCCGTGCCAACACCGAGACCCTGCTTTTTTTATTTGCCTAAGGAGAATCATAATGACAAACCATATTGTACTATTTGAACCATTGTTTCCTGCTAATACTGGGAATATTGCCCGGACATGCGCGGGAACGAATACGGAATTACATTTAATTAAGCCGCTTGGATTTTCAACGGATGATAAGCACATGAAACGGGCAGGATTAGATTATTGGGATAAGGTTAAGATTACCTACCATGATGATCTACGGGAATTTGTTTCGACTGTTCCTGATATTAGTAAGCTCTACCTTGTGTCAAAGTTTGCAAGCCGTGATTATACTGATGTGGACTATACAGCTGATGGAGATCATTACTTCTTATTTGGTAAGGAGACAACTGGTCTACCTGAAGAATTCATGCGACGGTACCCAGAAAATGCTATTCGAATTCCGCAAAATGACAATAATATTCGGGCATTAAACCTCTCGAATAGTGCAGCAATTGTTATTTATGAAGCGCTTCGTCAGCAAAGTTTTCCAAACCTGGCTCGTGTGCATAAGTACCATTTTGATAAGTTAAAGTAAGCGGGGAATATCTATTATGGCAAGGAAAAAACGATCGGGAACCGGTCGTCGTCGATCAGCAAGTAAAAAGGGACAAGCAAAGATCGTAGCTAATTTGGTGGGGCTAATCCTTGCGTTTTTAATGCTGATTGGGTTATTTAATTTGGGAGTTATTGGTCAGCTCCTGGTCGGGATCTTTAGTATTTTGGTGGGTAAATCTTATCCAGTAGTGATGGCTCTTACTCTTATTTCTGGAATAGCGCTCACCTTTTTTGGTCATCAGCCAAAGTATAATCAGCGATGGATCTGGGGATTTACTGTTGCCTATGCTGGAGCTTTGATCTGGCTCCACTATTTAATGTTTAATCACTTAAACCTTCATGCTAATTTTCTTGCTGTTACCTGGAATAATTTGAGCAAGGTTTTCTTTCAAACCAGTAACTCAACGAATATTGGTGGTGGAATGATTGGAGCCTTGCTTTATAGTGGCAGTAATTATTTAATTGGTCAGCAGGGGACAGCAATTTTAGCGTGGTTAATGATTATTGCTGGAATTGTGATCTTCTTTGCGATTCCTTGGGATCAGGCTTTAACTAGTTTTGGTCAGCAGTTAAAGAAAGCTCCGGCAGCTGTTCAACAGTTTAAACAACGACTTCCTAAGCACCCTCATGTAAGACAAACATTGTCAAAAAAGAAGGTCAGTTTAGCTGAAAAGTCAAATACTAAACCAGAAGCTAATGAAGCGGTCGCTGTCAGTTCGCCTCAGCAAATGAGTTCTCCTAAGGTTGAGCCACGAATTACCGTTGCTAATACGAGTAATGAAGAATCACCAGTTAAATCAACAGCACCTGAACAACATGATTCTGCGAATGATGATGATTTACAACTAACAACGACGACTGAAAAAGAAGATGCTGATTATCAATTACCACCGCTTGACTTGTTAACTAAGATCCCTCAGGCGGATCAGGGGGATGATCTGCACGCAATTAAAAAGAATACTCAAAAGCTCCAGGATACCTTAAAATCGTTTGGAGTCGAGGCAACGGTTGAAAATGTTAACCTCGGTCCATCGGTAACAAAATATGAGTTACGTCCGGCGGTTGGTGTTAAAGTTAGCCGAATTACTCATTTAGCTGATGATTTGGCATTAGCCCTTGCTGCAAAGGACATTCGAATTGAAGCACCAATTCCGGGGAAGTCACTAATTGGGATTGAAGTCCCTAACCAACAAGTTGCAACTGTTGGTTTCCGTGACATGATTGAATCAATGCCCCACGACGATCATCCAATGAATGTTCCCCTGGGCAGAACCGTTACGGGTGATGTAATGATGGCGGATTTAACAAAGATGCCGCACCTGTTAATTGCTGGTGCTACTGGTAGCGGGAAGTCAGTGGCGATTAATGACATCATTACAAGCATTTTATTAAAAGCCAAGCCGCACCAGGTGAAATTTTTGATGATTGATCCTAAAAAGGTCGAATTGAGTGTTTATAATGGCATTCCCCACTTGCTTAGTCCGGTGGTTTCTGAACCAAAGAAGGCTGCCCGGGCATTAGGCAAAGTTGTTGCTGAGATGGAGCGCCGATACGAACTGTTCGCCAAGTTTGGTGTTCGTAATTTGAAGGGCTATAATCAGTTAGTTCGTGATAATAATGGTCAAGAAGGGGCAACGGAACAACCAGCACTGCCGTTAATTCTGGTAATTGTTGACGAATTAGCCGACCTGATGATGACGGTTTCCCATGACGTTGAAGATGCAATTGTTCGAATCGCGCAAATGGGACGGGCTGCTGGTATTCATATGATTCTTGCTACTCAGCGGCCTTCAGTTGATGTTATTACCGGGTTAATTAAAGCAAACGTACCATCGCGGATTGCTTTTGCGGTCTCTAGTGGAATTGATTCACGGACAATAATTGATACTAACGGGGCAGAAAAGTTACTCGGCAGGGGTGATATGCTTTTTGAACCGATTGATCAAAATAAACCTGTTCGTGTACAGGGAGCATTTATTTCTGATCAGGATGTTGAAGCGGTGGTAAACTTTATTAAAAAAGAACGACCTGCAGAATATGATCAGAAGATGGTTGTTACCGATAATGAAATTGCCCAAGAAGAAAAGGCCGAAGATGAAGACGAGCTTTTTCCTGAAGCACTGAAATTTGTGGTGGACCAGCAAAAAGCTTCAACTTCGCTAATTCAACGAAGATTCCGAATAGGTTATAATCGGGCCGCCCGGATCATTGATGACATGGAACAACGCGGCTACATCGGTCCAGCTAATGGCTCTAAGCCGCGGGAGGTTTTTAAACAAAAGGACCAGTCTGAGGATGAGTAGGTGTAACCTTAATTTAAATAATAAAGGAGTTCAGTGACCAAATCTCTGAACTCCTTATTTGTTATTCACTTAATTTAATTACATTACGCCTAATGAAGCGATGGCACCAAAAATTAGGGAACCAAGCATTGCAATTAACATAAGCCAGATAGCAACCATCGTAATCTTTTGAAAACGTGTTTTCTTTTTACGTTGCATCCTTTTACCGCCCTTCATAGATGAATTTATAATAGTAATAGTCTACATCATTTTATAAGGTGATTTCAAACATCTTAGTATGCTGTGATAAACTATTACTAGAAATTAATCGGGAGTAGTCAGAACCAGTTATGGATTATCGAATCGCATTTCTACAATTAATATTACTTGTTGTTATTTGGTTTGTTGAAAATTTAATTGGCAAAGTCTTTCATTTTGCTCGTCGGCACCGTCATGTTCATAGTCCAGTTGCTTGGACAATTATTTTATGGTTGCTAAGTATTTATAACATCGCTAGCCTTTACTGGATTGCGTATCCGGTTGCAATTTGGATGATTGTTGCAATTATTTTAATCATTGTTCAAACGGTTCACTATGGAGAGTTTATTTACCGTCGTTATTGGCCAGTATTTTGGCGATTATCGGTCATCTTGGCAGTAATTATCTTCGTAGGCTCGCTGTTCTGTCAGAATCTGCCATTAATATAACATTAATAATATTAAGCATTGGTTAGTGAAGGGCCATTTCGTAAACGAAAATGACTTTTCACTAATTTTTTTATTATTAACGATTATTTTTGAAATGATATGGTGGAAAGTGGGGGATTGTGGTAGACTTTACCTATAAAGTGGTTGTGGGGAGGTAAAGGCCAATGTTTATGGGCGAATATACACATTCGATCGACAGCAAGGGCCGACTGATCATCCCTGCAAAATTTCGTGAACTATTAGGCACTCACTTTATTGTCACTCGTGGCTTAGATGGGTGCCTATTTGGTTACCCGCTTAACGAATGGGAACAGCTTCAAGAAAAGCTAAAGGCGTTACCGTTAACCAAACGTGATGCCCGGGCTTTTGTTCGTTTCCTATACTCAGCCGCAACGGATTGCGAGTTTGATAAGCAAGGTCGGATTAATTTACCAGATACTCTTTGTCAACATGCTAAACTGCAAAAAAAGTGTGTTGTGGTAGGGGTCGCTAATCGGCTTGAAATTTGGAGTACAGAGAAGTGGGAGCAGTTTACTGAATCTACTGAAGATGATTTTGACCAGATTGCTGAAGATCTAAATATCGACTTTTAATGGGGGATTTTTGATGACAGAGTTCAAACATGTAACAGTATTATTAAATGAAGCTGTTGCTGGTCTAAATATCCGCCCAGATGGAACCTATGTCGATGCCACTTTAGGCGGTGGGGGTCATAGTTCAGCAATCCTTAACCAGTTAACAACTGGGCGCCTGTATTCATTCGATCAGGATCAGACAGCAATCAGATATAACCAACAGCACTTGAAAAAATTCATTGATGATGGTCGTTCAATCTTAATTGAAGATAATTTTCGCAATTTGGGGACGGCACTGGCGAAAAACGGAGTTAAGAGTGTTGATGGGATTGTATATGATCTGGGAGTATCATCACCACAATTTGATGATGCACAACGGGGCTTTAGCTATAAGCTGGATGCACCGTTAGATATGCGGATGAACCAACAGCAGGCGCTTTCCGCAATGAACGTTGTTAATGAATGGCCATATGAAAAGCTGGTCAAGATTCTTTATCGTTATGGCGAAGAACGATTTGCTAAACAAATTGCACGCAAGATTGAACGGCGCCGAGAGAGCAAGCCGATCAAAACAACTTTTGAACTTGTTGATGTGATAAAAGAGGCTATTCCGGCAGCTGCTCGGCGGCATGGCGGTCATCCAGCAAAAAAGACTTTTCAGGCAATTAGAATTGCGGTTAACGATGAATTGGGAGCATTAGAAGATTCATTGGAACAAGCACTAGAATTGCTTAACGTTGGCGGTCGAATAAGCGTGATAACTTTTCAATCATTAGAAGACCGGTTAGTGAAAACAATGTTCCATGAAAAGGTCTCATTAGCTGATGAATTGCCGCCAGGATTACCGGTAATTCCACCAGAAATGCAACCCAAATTTAAATTAATTAATAAGAAGCCAATCCTTCCTAGTCAAGAAGAATTAGCAAATAATCACCGTGCTCATAGTGCTAAGTTACGGATAATTGAAAGAATAAAAAAGTAAAAATACAAAAGGAAAGTGATTGAGATGGTTTCAAATACTGCAAAAAGGATTTCGCGTGATCAGCCGAGGACAACCGATCCTGGTGCCCAAGCTCGTCAGCAATTGGGGCCCGCCGTTAAGACGGTTACCTGGTCAAACTTTGAACGCGGGCTAGTCGCTGTTTGTAGTATTGTAACCTTATGTTTAACAATTTCACTTTTATCAACTAAAAACACAATCAATACTCGTCAGCATCAATTACAAGACTTACAAACAAAGATATATCAAGCAAAAAATGATAATGCTAGTCATCGGCAAGCAATTGCTGAAATGACGAGTCAATCTCAATTGCGGTCAGCTGCTAAAAAGTATGGATTAGTGGATCATAATTCAAACGTAAGGAACGTTAATAAATAATGAATAAGATGACTCAACGAACGAAAAATAACGGAAATAATGGCAACAGAGAAACTTTTGGCAAGTGGCTCTTCATAATAGTAGTTGCAATGTTTACGTTATTTATCGTTCGTTTTGCATATATTGCAATTACAAAGGATGTTCAACACGTTAACCTGCGTTCTCAAGCTGAACAAATATATACCCAAAGGAGAACCATTCTTGCTAAGCGGGGGAATATCTATGATCAGCATGGCTCAGTTTTAGCGACAGATACTAGTAGATACACTCTTTATGCTGTCTTAGATAAGAGTCAACGGTCTGCAGATGGTAAACCGCTATACGTGAAGAATAAAAAACGGACAGCAAGGATCCTTGCTAAGTACATTAAAATGCCTGAATCAGAAATTCTTAAGACGCTATCTAAAAAAGGGCAGTCTTACCAGGTTGAATTTGGGAGTGCCGGTGCAAACTTATCAGTTGCCAAGATGCAGCAGATTAAAGCAGAAAAGCTTCCGGGGATCGGCTTTATTGCAACGCCAGCCCGGTCATACCCAGAAGGAGAATTTGCATCACAGATAATTGGGATGGCAACGCCCAAAATAACCAATAAGCAAACGGGACAAATGACACTAGTTGGTCAGGTTGGCCTTGAAAGTTATTTTAATAAAAAATTAACCGGAAGGAATGGCCTTCGTCAGGATAAAAAGGATGTTTACGGATATAGCTTAGCTAATAGTAACCGGGTGGTAAAAAAAGCGATCAATGGGGATAATATTTATACAACCCTTGATGCCAAGGTCCAGCATATCATGGAAAATAAAATGACCCGGGTATTTAAGGAATCAAAGGCAGAGTCAATGACTGCGGTGGTTATGGATGCCAAAACAGGTAAAATCATTGCTGCATCTCAGCGACCAACACTTCGCTCAAAAAAGAATCCTGTTTGGCGGAACATGCTTGTTCAGGATGTGTACGAACCGGGTTCCACGATGAAGACATTTGCCCTAAGCGCAGCAATTGATTCTGGGCACTTTGACCCGAACGCAACCTTTAATTCTGGAACCTGGCAAATTGGCGGGGGTAAGGTTACCGACTGGCAAACATCTGGATGGGGAGTAATCTCATATAAGGATGCTTTTGACTTATCAAGTAATGTTGGTTTCGCTCATGTCGAACAGAATATGGGGGCTAAAACCTGGAAAAAGTATTTAACCCGTTTTGGGATGTTTAACAAGGTGAATGTTGAAGGAATGAATAATGAAGTTAGTGGCTATAGCGCCTTTAAGGGAATCCTTCAACAAGCCAACACTGCATTTGGTCAAGGGATTACTGTCAATGTCATGCAAATGATGCAGGGCTTTAGTGCAATTGCCAATAATGGTAAGATGATGAAGCCATACATTATTGATAAGGTAACCGATAACCAAGGAAAAACAATTCAAAAAGTAACTCCGAAGAAGGTTGGCCAGCCAATTAAGGCTTCAACCTCTAAAAAAGTCGTTAAAATGATGGAGGGAGTTATTTATGATCAAAAGGGCCTTGGCCATGATTATCAAATTGATGGTTATAAAATTGCGGGAAAAACAGCGACTGCGCAAATTGGTGGTGCTGGAGGATATGGTAATAGCGATAGTAGTTACCTTTACTCATTTGTTGGGATTGCACCTGTTAATAATCCACGCTATGTAATGTATGTCACGCTACGAAAGCCTCATAACCTAAGTAAACCAGCAACAAAGATGATTGCGGAAGTCTTTAACCCAACGATGAAGTTTATTCTTAGTCGACAAAAGAGTACCAAACAAAAGAATTCCGGAATTGTTAAAGTTCCTAATATGGTTAACCAGTCATCACAGGTTGCAAGCGATCGGCTTAATAAAAAGCACCTTGTTCCGGTTGTCATTGGATCAGGACAAAGTGTTAAGCGTCAATCAATTGCCAGTGGTCAATCTTCCCTAATTAATCAACGAATCATTTTAGATACCGGGGGAGAATATAAGATGCCGGACATTAGTAACTGGAGTTCCGATGACGTTCAAAAACTTACCCAGATGATGGGAATTAAGTTGAAGGAAAAAGGTTCTGGCTACGTTACAAAGCAGAGTATCAAGGCTAACGATAGTGTAAATAAGTCATCAACACTGACTGTCGAGTATTCTTCTCGGCATTAATCTAGGAGGAAAACATGAATTTTATTAGTATTGTAGTAACATTAATTTGTTCGTTTTTAATTACATTTCTATTAATGCCCTCGTTAATTCGCTATTTTCACGCAAAAAAAGAAGGGCAGCAAATTCGAAAAGAAGGGCCAAAGTGGCATGCTAAGAAGGCTGGAACTCCTACAATGGGAGGACTCTTATTTATTATTTCTGCCGTAATTACCATTCTAGTTGTTGCCGGCTTTCTTGGAATGCTGACTAATACTATGTGGGCACTTCTGTTCATCCTTGTTGTTTATGGTTTGATCGGAATGTGGGATGACAGCATTAAGATCTTCCACCACCAAAACGAAGGATTTAAAGCATGGCAAAAAGCTTTATGCCAGGTAATTGCTGCAATGATCTTTACGGTGATTTATCAGCATGAAGGGTTTCAAATGGGCTTTGGAACTAGTCAAGTAGGCTGGTGGTACGGGCTCTTTATTATCTTTTGGATTGTTGGGTTCTCCAATGCCGTTAATTTAACTGACGGTTTAGATGGCTTGGTCAGTGGCCTGTCCATTATTTCATTCCTTGCCTACTTAATTATTGCGTTAGTTAACATCAATCAACCAGGCTATGCTGAAATCGCTCTTTTCTGTTTAGCAATGATCGGGACACTTTGTGGTTTCTTCCCGTATAACCATAAGCCTGCTAAAATTTTTATGGGTGATATGGGATCATTAGCAATTGGGGCTTCTTTAGCTGCTGTTTCCTTATTGCTTCATCACGAATGGTCGTTGTTGGTAATTGGGATCGTCTATGTTTGTGAAACCGCTAGTGTAATTATGCAGGTTGCTTCATTTAAGCTTACCGGAAAGCGGATCTTTAAGATGACCCCAATTCACCACCACTTTGAACTTTGTGGATGGAGTGAATGGAAAATCGACATTGTCTTTTGGTGTGTTGGCTTAATTGCTTCAATTATTGCAGTGGCAAGTATTTTAATCTTTAATATTTAACTTTTATTAGGTGGCTAGAAAAATGAAAAAAGTAACAACATATAACAATAAAAAAATTCTTGTAATAGGCTTCGGAATTAGCGGCCTTAATGCTGCCCACTTGTTGAAAAAACTAGGTGCCAATGTGGTTGCTAACGATCAAGCTACCCCGAAGGATCCGACAGTAGTCGAAAACTTAGAAAATGACGGAATAAAAGTAATTACTGGTTCTAATCCGCTTAGTCTTGCAGAAGAAGACTTTGATGTTGTTGTAAAGAATCCAGGAATTCCCTATGACAATCCATTGGTCGCTAAATTCGTTGAAAAAAAGACTCCCATTATTACCGAGGCAGAATTAGGATGGGAAATTTTTGAAGGCCATCTTGTTAGTGTTACGGGAAGTAATGGGAAAACAACCACAACTACTTTGACGCAGCTAATGATTGCTAAAAGTAATGCTCACCGGGTAGAATATGCCGGTAACATTGGTGTTTCTTTCAGTAAGGTTGCTGCGGAATTAGGTCCAGAAGATACGTTGGTAACAGAACTTTCTAGTTTTCAATTATTAGGCGCACCAACAATTCGTCCTCATATTGCAATTATTACTAATATTTTTTCTAACCACCTTGACTACCATAAGACTCGCGAAAATTATATTAATGCCAAATTAAATATTACGCGAAACCAAACGAGTGATGACTACCTCATAATGAATTGGGATCGTGATGAGTGGCAACAAATTGCACGTCGTTCACAGGCAACAATTGTTCCTTTTTCACGGCAAAACAAGAGTCATGACGGTTCGTATGAAGAAGACGGAAAGATCTATTGGCGCGGTGACTACATTATGGATGCCAAGGATATTCGTCTCATCGGCCCACAGAATGTTGAGAATGCCTTAGCCGCAATTGCTGCTGCTAAGTTGAGCGGTGTAACTAACCAGGATATTGTTGATGTCCTGACAAGCTTTAGTGGAGTTCGTCATCGTCTTCAGTACGTAACTGATTACCAGGGACGACGATTCTATAATGATTCTAAGTCAACTGACATTGAAGCCACCGAGGTCGCCCTTCAAGGATTTGAGCAACCAGTAATCTTACTTGCTGGTGGACTAGATCGGGGATATACCTTTGAACGATTAGTGCCATACTTCAAGAAGCACGTCAAAGCAATCATTGTATTTGGTCAGTGCAAGGATAAGATGGAAGATGCCGCTGAACAGGCTGGGATTCCAACCATTATTGAAAGTGAAAATGCTATTACTGCTGTTCCAGAGGCTTGGAAAGTTAGTGATCCAGGAGATATTATCCTTCTTTCACCTGCTAACGCTAGCTGGGATCAGTTCCCAAGTTTTGAAGTTCGCGGTGATAAGTTTATTGAAGCAGTTGATAATCTAATTAAGACAAAGGAGGGAGAATAATGCGGTTACTTGTTTCTGGAGGTGGGACTGGTGGACATATCTACCCAGCGCTAGCCTTAATTGAACGTTTAAAGCAAGTTGAACCGGATACTGAGGTTCTTTATGTAGGAACTACTCGCGGTCTCGAAAATAAAATTGTTCCTGATGCAGGAATTAAACTTGAAACCATGCACATGCAGGGGTTCAAACGGTCGCTTTCACTTGAAAACTTCAAGACAGTTTACCTGTTTCTCCGCTCTGTTCACCACGCGAAGAAAATTATTCGTGACTTTAAGCCTGATGTTGTTTTGGGGACGGGGGGTTACGTTAGTGGCGCTGTGTTATATGCAGCAGCTAAGCAGCATATTCCAACCGTTATTCATGAACAAAACAGTGTCGTGGGAGTAACGAATAAGTTCTTGAGCCGGTATGTCGATCAAATTGCAATTGCTTTTGAAGCCGCCCGAAACCAATTCCCCGAAGAAAAAGTAACAATGACGGGTAACCCACGTGCTCAACAGGTTGCCTCTCAGACCGCAAGTACCTTTTCATGGGAAGAATATGGACTGGAAGACGATGTTCCGACATTGATGGTCTTTGGTGGTAGTCAAGGTGCACCGAAGATTAATACAACAGTCGTTGATGCAATTCCAGAATTTAACAAGCGTCCATACCAGGTAATTTTTGCGACTGGTCAAAAACGATATGATAATGTTAAAAAACAACTTCAGAGAGTAAAGATTGGCAAGAACGTTAAGGTAGTTCCGTACATTAAGGATATTCCTGCTAAGATGCCTAAAGTTGCTGCCTTAGTTTCTCGTGCCGGAGCAACAACAATTGCGGAAGTAACTGCGTTGGGAGTTCCAACAATCTTGATTCCTAGTCCATACGTAACAGCTAATCACCAGGTAAAAAACGCCCAATCATTAGTGCGAAAGAATGCAGCGGTAATGATTACTGAGGATAAATTAGATAGCAGGTCATTATTGCTTCAAGCAGATAAAATTATGGAAAATAAAGATCTTCGTGCCAAAATGGCTGGTGCTTCTCGCAAGATTGGCCACCCACAAGCTGCTGATGAGTTAATTGCGGTTCTTCATAAGGCAATTAATGAACATTAGTGGTGAGTAAAATGACGAGAGACAATTTTATTCCAGAGCACCGTCGTTACTCACAACGGCTAGCTCGTTTGGAGAAGCAGAATAATTCTGCACAAGCAAGAGAACACCAACCAATAAGTAATAAGGTTGTTGGAATAAAAAAGCAGCGTCGGAACTCTAGTAAAAAAAGAATTAGTGTCTTGGTATGGATTTTCGGGCTCGTTTTGCTGGTAATGATTTACATTATTTCTCCTTTAAGTAAAGTTACTGATATTACGATAAGCGGAAATAATGAATTGTCGAATGAACGGGTCGAAAAAGCAACTACCATTTGGCGAGGGAGGTTAATTTGGACAGCATTTTTCGCACAGCGGCATTTAGAGCATGAGGCTAAAATAAGGGATCCGCAAATTAGGTCACTAAAAGTTAAACTACGCGGACCTCAAAGTGTCCATGTAGCGATTACGGAAAATCACTTGCTAGGTGAAGGTCAAATCGGTAAGCAGAAATATGCTGTTTTAACGAATGGTCAATTGCAATTAACGACAGCACAAAACACCAATATTGACTTTAAAGGATTTGAAAAGAATCGTGAGCAGCTGAAAATTCTGGGACAACAACTTGGAAAATTAAAGCCGGTTATCTATCATGGGATTTCTTCGATAGAGTACCAACCGACTAAGGAGTCTCCCCACCAAATTATTTTGTATATGAAAGATGGTAATACGGTTAAAGCTAATTTAACGAATGTTGGTGATAAGCTAAAATATTATCCATCAATCCTCACTAAAATGAAGGGGCAAGGAGTTGTCGATTTGCGGGTTGGCGCATATTCTTATGACTATGGATCAAAAGATAAATGAATTTATTAAAAAAACTTACGAAGATCTTTTTTTACAAGTGATTAACTATGGTAAAATCTAAACTAGACTAATAAATAAAAATATTATTTTAGTGTAAAAAATTTAGGAGGTTCCTCTCAATGGATAATTCTGAGGTTTATGTTGGGTTAGATATTGGAACCACCTCGATAAAAGCATTAGTATGTGAAAATGTTAAGGGGCAAATTAAGGTCATTGGTGTCGGTGTTGAGCCAGCGGCAGGTATGAGTCGTGGTGTAATAGTTGATATTGATAAAACTGCTCGTGCAATTTCAAATGCGATTGCTCAGGCTGAGGAGAAGTCCAATATAGACATTAAACAAGTTATTGTTGGCTTGCCAGCAAATTATTTACAAATGCAACGGGTTCACGGGATGATTACTATTGCCAATAATGGTCAATCACGTGAAATTGTTGATCAAGATGTCTTGAATTTAGCACGAGAAGCGTTAACACAAAGTATCCCGCCTGAAAGAACGGTAATTGATCTAGTGCCAACAGAATTCACTGTTGATGGTTTTGATGGAATTAAAGATCCTCGTGGAATGGTTGGGGTTCGTCTCGAAATGAAGGGGACTCTCTATACCGGACCAAAAACAATTATCCATAATGCCAAAAAAGCAATCCAAAAAGCCGGCTACACGGTTCGTGATTTTGTTGTTTCACCAATTGCAACCGGATTTAACCTGCTTAATGATGGTGAGCAAGACTTTGGAACAATTGTAATCGACCTTGGTGGCGGTCAAACAACAACAAGTATTATTCACGATCACCAATTAAAGTACAGTTACGTTGATCCAGAAGGTGGTCAGTATATCACCAAGGATATTTCAACTGTTTTAAACACATCGTTAAAAAATGCTGAGCAATTAAAACGTGATCATGGCTTTGCAGATAGTACCCAAGCAGATGATAATGTTCAGATTGATGTTGACGTTGTTGGTCAAGATAAGCCGGTTCAATATAGTGAACGTTACCTTTCAGAGGTTATTGAAGCTCGAGTTCGGCAAATCTTTAACCGGGTTGCGCGTCAGCTAGAACGGATTAATGCTCCTGAGTTACCAGGTGGGGTAATTTTAATCGGTGGCGTTGCTGCTCTACCAGGTATTAGTTCATTAGCTAAGCAATACTTTTCAGGTAACGTAAAAGTATTTGTTCCTGAACAAATGGGAATTCGTCACCCACGTTTTGCTACCAGTTACGCGCTCGGCCTTTATGAAGATCGGCTGTCCGGAATTGATCGATTGATTAAGCAAGTAGTTCAAGAAGCTGATTTTGGTAAAACCACGGCGGAAAATAATGATGCCAATCATCAACCCCAAAGTGAGAGTGCTGTTAATAGCAATAGCAGACCAATTCAAAAACGGGCTGATCGAGAACAAAATACGAAAAAGAAAGATGGCTCGCTTAGTAATAAGTTCAAGAGCCTCTTTAACAACTTATTTGATTAATAAACTAACGGAGGATGTCGAATGGATAACGAGAATTCAATGGAAAACCAATTTGCTGGAGCTAAGATTAAGGTTATTGGTGTCGGTGGTGGTGGCGGTAACGCCGTAAACCGAATGATTACTGAAAAAGTTCAGGGTGTCGACTTTATCGTTGCAAATACTGATTTGCAAGCACTAAATGCCTCAGAAGCACAAACAAAGATCCAATTGGGACCTAAGTTGACCAAGGGACTTGGTGCTGGTTCTAATCCTGAAGTAGGTGATAAAGCCGCTGAGGAAAGTGAAGAACAAATTCAAAAGGCACTTGAAGGTTCAGATATGGTATTTATTACTGCTGGAATGGGTGGTGGTACTGGAACCGGTGCCGCTCCAGTAGTTGCTAAGATTGCTAAAGATAGTGGTGCATTAACAGTCGGTGTTGTTACTCGGCCTTTCTCTTTTGAAGGTCCACGCCGGGCTAAGTTTGCCACTGAGGGATTAGCAAAATTAAAGGCTAACGTAGATACCTTGATTATTGTTGCTAATAACCGTTTGCTTGAAATGATTGATAAGAAGACTCCAATGATGGAAGCATTTAAGGAAGCAGATAATGTTCTTCGTCAGGGTGTTCAAGGGATTTCTGACTTGATTGTTACTCCTGGATACATCAACTTAGACTTTGCTGATATTAAGACGTTAATGTCCAATCAGGGTTCTGCTTTAATGGGAGTTGGTAGCGCAACGGGCGAGAATCGTGCTACTGAAGCTACTAAGAAGGCAATTTCCTCACCACTTCTTGAAGTATCAATTTCAGGTGCACAACATGTCTTAATGGACATTACTGGTGGTAAGGATCTTTCAATGTTTGAAGCACAGGAAGCTTCTGATGTAATTAAGCAGGCTGCTGGCACCAATGTTGACATTTCATTCGGGATGTCACTTAATGAATCTCTAGGCGATGAAGTACGGGTAACCGTAATTGCTACAGGAATTGATGCAAAGAAGAGTAAAAATACTCATTCAGCAAAACACGTTGCTCCAGTAAGTGAAGAACCAAAGAGTGATGATAACAAGTCTAGTCAAGAAAATGCATCAGATGATCCTTTTGATGGCTGGAATGATCCAACCGCAGGAATCAATGATTCAAATGAACAAACGGACAATGAATTTTCACACGTAAAGAAGCCAGAATTTAATGTCTTTAATGATGATTCTGCCGCAACTGATGATGACGATGATAACTTGTCAACACCACCATTCTTTAAGAATCGTCGTCAATAATGAATAGGTAAATGATGGGGAGAGGCACTATTTTAGGGCATCTCCCATTTCGTGATTTTAGAAAGGTTAGGAGGAATTGAGATGGCTAATAATCTTTTTAAGAGTCTTTTTAGTGATGGTGACTCTGATAATCAAGAAGAATACTATGATGAACAGGCTCCCGTTGCCCAAGGGGATAATAAGGTTGTTTCAATGAATAGTGTTCGTCAACGTTCAAGTAAAATTGCATTGTATGAACCACGACTCTATGCGGATGTTAAGCAAATTGCTGATCAATTATTGAATGACCGAGCAGTAATTGTTAACTTTTCTCAAATGGATGCCAAAGTAGCCAGTCGGATTGTTGACTTTTTGAACGGGACTGTTTTTGCAATTAATGGTGATATTAAGCGGATCGGGAAAGAAATATTCCTTTGCACACCAAAGAATTTTGAGGTTTCTGGTAATTTATCAGATACGCTCAAAAATGATCCGGATAAAATTTAGCGGAAAAGGAGCTTGTAATGGCAATTATTAATTTTTTAGCCTGGGTAATTTACCAACTAATTGATATTTATATCCTGGTGATTGTCATTTGGTGCTTGCTATCATGGTTTCCAAATGCAAGAGGAAGTCGTTTGGGAGAGATTGTCAATCGGTTGGTAGAACCATATATGCGGTGGTTTGACTTTATTCCGCCATTAGGGGGAATTAGTTTTTCACCGATTGTAGCGATCTTTGTTCTTTACCTTGTTCAGTATGGGCTAAAAGCAATTACCATGATGATTTAATAATGGATGAATTAAACGTAAAACAACATTTCCGGGCCGATGAGGGGCCAATTATTGATCAAATCAATGACTGGATAGTTCAGGCTAATGATCAATATCGTCCGGTGTTAACACCATTTCTTAATCCTCGTCAGCAATATGTTGCGCAAACCCTTGTTAATAGTGATGATTACGTTAAGCTGGAGTCGTTTGGTGGTTGGCAAAGTGCTGAAATGCGGCGGTTGCTCTTTTTCCCGTCATATTATCAGCCACAGGCAGCTGACTTTGCAGTTACGGGCTTAGAAGTTGACTATCCGCAAAAATTTGCTGAGCTTCATCACCGGCAAATAATGGGAACATTATTAGGTGAGGGGTTAGAACGAGCATCATTTGGGGATATCGTTACTAATGGAAAACGGTGGCAAGTGGTGGTTACTAATCAGATGGCGCGGTTTGTCCGTGAGCGAATCGATCACGTTGGCAAGATTAAAGTAAAATGGAAGCCGGTTCAACTTGAGGAGTTAATTGTTCCTGAAGATGATTGGGAACAGCTATCGACAACCGTTTCATCACTGAGAATTGATGCGATAATTGCAGCAGGATTTAACTATTCTCGTAATCGGGCAAAACAGTTATTAGAGCATGGCCTTGTTCAAATCAACTGGGAAGAAATGCAACGACCGGATTACTCAGTTCGGGAACATGATATGTTGTCTGCTAGACATGCTGGCCGTTTAAGAATGGATCAGGTTGGGAGCATTACTAGGAAGAATAAGCAGCGGATTACTTTATCAATCATTCGCGCTTAATTAAGATCACATGGAGGAAAAACCGATGAGTTTAGCTGTAGATGAAATTAATCAAATCCAATTTAATACTAAAATGCGTGGCTACAATCCAACTGAAGTGAATGACTTTATTAAGGAAGTCGCACAAACAGTTCAGGAATTGACCGACCAGAATCGGGCGCTACAAGAAAAGGTCAAGGCCGATGAAAGCAAGCTGAAATACTTTAGTGAGTTAAAGGATTCACTGAATAAGTCAATTTTGGTTGCTCAAGAAGCTGCTGATAAGGTTAAGAACAATGCTAAGCGTGAAGCTGACATTATGGTGCGTGAAGCCCAAAAACAGGCAACTGACATTGTTTCAACAGCTAACGAAAAGGCTAATCAAATTGTTGAAAATACTGCAGAAGGGACTCGGAAGTTAACGTCAGAAACTAGTGACTTAAAGAAACAAACGCGGATCTTCCGTCAGCGGTTACAAGTAATGCTTGAATCTCAATTGGAAGTAGTTAAGAGTGACGAATGGGATAAGTTATTAGCCAACGATGATATTGATAAATATGGAGAAATTCAAAATATTTTAGGAACTCGTCTTGACAATAATTCGGGTGAAAGTGTAGAATCAACCTCAATTACAACTAGTGATTTTGAATCTGAAAGTACAACCGCTACCGTTGCGGACGAGACTACTTCAGGCAGTGTTGCAATTAAAAATAACGTTGCATCGGATTCAGCTGTTACGTCAGACTCAGAGGTTGTTGTCAAATCAGAAGAAAGTGAAAGTGCTCCTGCTAGTTCTGCAGAGACAGTTTCCCTTAACTCACCGACCGACTTTGCTTCAGCATTTGCCGATACTTCAGCGGTAGCGCAAAGTGATGAGAGTAAAGCAACCAATGATTCTGTTGCGTCTGCTTCTACCGAATCAAGCAATAGTGAAGATGAGGGTGACACTGTTGTTGTTTTCCCAGATAATAACTAGTTGTTTAAATTAAATTGTAATAATTAATAACAAAAACGTCGAAGGACATTAGTAGAACAAGAATGATTCAGCGAGTTAGCAAGTGGTGTGAGGCTAATATTTAGTATTGTTTTACTTGATCGGTCCCGAGTACCTGGTTGAATATTTAAATCAGGTCGGTTCATTACCGTTAAGCAATGGTTGAGGGGATATTTGATTAACCAAATATCCTGAAAACGGGTGGTACCACGAAAAGCTTCGTCCCAGTGATGGGATGAAGTTTTTTTAGTTATTAATTGTTGATTGAGAAAGGAGAATTGCATATGCGAGTTAAAGATACATTAAACTTGGGTAAGACCAAGTTCCCGATGCGGGGAAAGTTACCAGTCACTGAAGCACAACGTGAAAGTGTTTGGGAAGAAAATAAAGTATATGAATTACGACAAAAATTAAATGAGGGGAAGCCAACGTTTATTCTTCACGATGGCCCTCCATACGCTAATGGTAATATTCACATTGGTCACGCCATGAATAAGATTTCTAAGGACTTTATCGTTCGTTACAAGTCAATGAGTGGCTTCCGTTCACCATATGTTCCTGGTTGGGATACTCACGGGTTGCCGATTGAACACCAATTGACGAAGGCCGGTTACGACCGGAAGAAGATGAGTCTAACAGAATTCCGTGACCTCTGTCGGAAGTATGCTTTGGAACAAGTTGACAAGCAACGCAAAGATTTCAAACGGTTAGGAGTTAGCGGTGACTGGAATCACCCGTACCTAACTTTGGATAAGGAATTTGAGGCTGCACAAATTCGTGTCTTTGGTGAATTTGCTAAGAAGGGTCTTTTGTACCAAGCTAAGAAGCCAGTTTACTGGTCATGGTCATCTGAATCAGCATTAGCAGAAGCCGAAGTTGAATATCATGACGTC
Organism: uncultured Lactobacillus sp.; assembly: GCA_946487795.1. GTDB lineage: Bacteria > Bacillota > Bacilli > Lactobacillales > Lactobacillaceae > Limosilactobacillus > Limosilactobacillus kinnaridis. The sequence continues at coordinate 28,761 of CAMLUN010000003.1, forward strand.
ACTGCTAAAACAGCCTTCTTTGTTGAACAGGTTAAGGACGGTAAGGGTGTTCTTGATAGTGATACCTACCTAGTTGTCTGGACTACTACTCCATGGACCGTTCCAGCATCTGAAGCGGTAGCGGTAAATGCTAAGTTTGACTACTCAGTTGTTAAACCAGCTAATGACGATCGGAAGTTTGTTGTTGCAACGGAACTTTTGGAAGGATTAGCAGAGAAACTTGGTTGGGACGACTACCAAGTAGTTAAGCATGTCGCCGGAAAGGATCTGGAAGGTTTAACTACTCAACACCCATACCTTGATCGTGAACTTTTGGTTGGGGTTGCTGATTACGTTACTGCTGATGCTGGTACCGGACTTGTTCACACCGCTCCGGGATATGGGGACGATGACTACAACTTTGGTAAAAAGTATGACTTGCCAATTTTCGGCCCAATTAATGATCAAGGTGTCCTGACAAAGGAAAACGGTGACGACTTTGATGGTGTCTTCTACCAAAAAGCTGATGACATTTCACTGCAAAAGCTTGAAGATAATAATGCTCTTCTTCTTGAAGAACCATTAAAGCACAGCTATCCATTCGATTGGCGGACAAAGAAGCCAATTATTTTCCGGGCAACAGATCAGTGGTTCGTATCCATTGAAAAGATGCGTCAAAATATCTTAGATGCCTTAGAAAATGTTAAGTACCACCCAGAATGGGGTAAGGTTCGCCTTCGCAATATGATTAAGGATCGTGGCGACTGGGTAATTTCACGGCAACGTGTTTGGGGTGTACCACTGCCAATCTTCTACGCTGAAGATGGTACACCAATCATGGAAGAAGAAACGATTAATCATGTTGCAGATCTCTTTAGAAAATATGGTTCTAATGTTTGGTTTGAACGTGATGCAAAGGATCTTCTCCCAGAAGGATACACTAACGAACATTCACCTCATGGTAAGTTTACTAAGGAAACCGATATTATGGATGTTTGGTTTGACTCTGGTTCTTCCCACCAAGGGGTTCTAACTGAACGGGATTACTTGACTTATCCAGCTGATCTTTACCTTGAAGGATCCGATCAGTATCGTGGTTGGTTCAATTCAAGCCTGATTACTAGTGTTGTTTGCTCTGGTCATGCTCCATATAAGGAAATCGTTTCTCAAGGATTTACCCTTGATAAGCGTGGTAACAAGATGAGTAAGTCACAGGGGAACGTTATCGATCCAAATAAGGTTGTCCAACAAATGGGTGCCGAAATTATTCGTCTTTGGGTAATGAGTGCTGATACTTCTGCTGATGTGCGGGTTTCAATGGGAACTTTCCAACAGATCTCAGAAGCATACCGAAAATTACGGAACACCTTCCGTTTCTTGCTTGCTAATACTAGTGATTTCAATGCAAGTGAAAATACTGTTTCCTACGAGTATATGAGTTCCGTAGATCAGTACATGCTCGTTAAGCTTAATCATTTCCTTGAAAAGATGCGAGCTGATTTTGATAACTATGACTTCCTTGATGCTTACCGGTTATTAATTAACTTTGTTAACAATGATTTATCAGCCTTCTACATGAACGTGGCAAAGGATGTTCTCTACATTGAACCTGAGAATTCACAAACCCGGCGTTCAATGCAAACGGTCTTCTATGACATCTTGTTAACAATGGTTAAGCTGCTTACTCCAATCTTGCCACACACAACTGAAGAAGTTTGGAGCTACATGAACGAACCGGAAGAATTTGTTCAATTGACTGAAATCCCAGAAGTACGCCACTTTGATGGTGAAGAAGGACTGTTAGATAAGTGGTCTGAATTTATGGGAGTTCGTTCACACGTCTTGAAGAGTTTGGAAGAGGCACGGAACGCTAAGATGATTGGTAAGTCATTAGAAGCTCAAGTTGACCTTTACGTGAATGAACACAATAAGGAACTATTAGAGAGTCTTGATGCCTATGTCCAATTATTATTGGGCGTTTCAAAGCTTAATCTTCATTCTCTTGATGAAGCGGCTGCAGATGCTGATCAATACAATGATGGGATTGCAGTTAAGGTAAGTGTTGCCCCAGGTGAAACCTGTCAACGGTGCCGGATGGTTAAGGAAGATGTTGGTTCAGATCCAGCTTACCCAACCCTCTGTGCTCGTTGTGCCAAGGTAGTTCGGGAAAGCTTCCCAGAAACAGTTGATGAAGGCTTAGAAAAATAGTTGCCCATCAATGACAAACCCCTAGTTAGCGTTGTAAAATACCAAGTGACGTTTATGTTGCTTGGTATTTTTTATTGTAGGTGAAATTAATGTTACAAGGCACAGTCAAAAGTTTTGATCGTGAAAAGGGGTGGGGATTTATTGATGTTCCCCATGAAGGTGAAATTTTCGTTCATTATACGGGAATTGAAGGCCACGGCTTAAGGATCTTGACCCCAGGAGAACGGGTTGCGTTAGTTATTGTTCAAGGAAAACGCGGACCACAAGCGGCACATGTTCAGCGACTCAGTAAGCGAGGCTATTAAAATGAATTTTGAAGAAAAAACATTAAGTGAGAAGAATGTTTTCGATGGTAAATTGATTAAAGTTGCTGTTGAAGAGGTCGAAACTCCAAAAGGTTTAAAAGCACAACGAGAAATTGTTCATCATGCTCCAGCAGTGGCAATTCTGGCGTTAACTGCTGATCACAAAATGATTTTGGAAAAGCAATGGCGCTCGCCAATTCATGATACGACCTTGGAAATTCCTGCAGGAAAGGTTGATTCACGTGATAGTCGTGATGCCCTTCATGCTGCTAAACGTGAATTAAATGAAGAGACCCGTCTTAAGGCAGGGACGATCAAGAAAATTTCATCATTTTACACATCGGTTGGGGTTCTGGATGAATTTATGACACTCTACTTAGCAACAGATCTCACACCGGTGGAAAATAAACTGCCTCAGGACCGTGATGAGCAACTAGTATTAGAAAAGGTGACCCTTGATGAAGCGTTAAAGATGATTGATGAAGGACAAATTGAGGACGCCAAGACGATTATGGCAATTTATTATTGGCGAGGGATGACCAACCATGGATAAGGATCCGCAAAATAATAATGAACGGCTGACGCGTCAACAGTATCGTCAGCAACATACGACCGTTTCCAATGATAGTGAAGATGAACAACAGCCTTTTCGGTCTCGGGTTGATCAGAAAATCGAACAGGAACAGCTAACCAATGAGCAGAAGATGCAGCGGCTACGAAAACGGTTAAACATTGCCATTATTAGCTTAGTAGTCGCAATTATAATCGTTTATTTAATTTTATTTTTTGTAAAGTAAGGATGAAGAGAATGAAGTTTGGAATTATTTGTGCAATGCCCGAAGAAATTAAGGAATTGACGGCAGCATTAGAGAATGAACAGGTAAAGGAAATCGGTGGCAAAAAGTATTATTCTGGACAAATTGATAACCAGAATGTTATTTTAGTTGAATCCGGCATTGGTAAGGTTGAAGCTGGGATTACAACAGAGCACCTAATTACAGATTTTGGAGTAGATGTAGTAATTAACTCTGGCTCTGCAGGTGGAATTGGTCAAGGACTCCATGTTGGCGATGTTGTTATTTCTAGTGAAACTGCCTACCATGATGTTGATGTACGGGCATTTGACTATGTTTATGGTCAGTTACCAGGGAAAGAACCCCGGTTTAAAGCATCTGCAAAGTGGGGACAAGCCATTGAAAAGGCTGGTGAAAAGACTGGCTTAAATATTAAACGCGGGCTAATCGTTTCAGGTGATCAATTTATTGCTAGTAAGGATGCAATTCAAGAGATCCTTCACTACTTCCCTGATGCATTATCAAGTGAAATGGAAGGGGCAGCTGTCGGACAGGTTGCAACTGATCATGATGTTCCGTACGTTGTTGTTCGAGCAATGTCTGATACTGGAGACGAAGATGCCGGAGTTAGTTTTGATGAATTTATTATCGATGCTGGTAAACGTTCCGCCAAGATGTTATTACAACTCTTTGCGGATTTGAATAAATAGGGAGGCACATGAAGAGTGAGTGAAGTATATTTTGATAATGCAGCAACAACACCAATGACCAAGCCGGTGATTGATGAGCTGATAAAGCAAACGGAAAATACCTGGGGGAATGCTTCAACGGGGTATTCTTACGGTCGTCACTCCAAGCTAGTCCTTGAAAACAGTCGTCACGTAATTGCTCAAAGTATTAACGCTAAGGATGAGGAAATCGTCTTTACCAGTGGTGGAACCGAAAGCGATAATACCGCAATAATTCAAACAGCATTAACGCGACAAAATCTTGGCAAGCACATTATTACCACCGCGATTGAGCATGAAGCAATTTTGAAGCCACTACATTATTTAGAATCATTAGGATTTGATGTCACCTACCTGCCAGTTGATAAGAATGGCAATATTTCGTTAGCAGATTTTAAGGCAGCCTTACGTGATGATACGATTCTTGTGTCAATCATGATGGGAAATAATGAAGTCGGTAGTCGGATGCCGATTCATGAAATTGGTGAAATTTTAAAGGATCACCAAGCATGGTTCCATACCGACGCTGTTCAAGCTTATGGACTCTTGCCGATCGATGTTGAGGCTGATCACATTGACCTTATGTCAACCTCAGCCCATAAGTTGAATGGTCCTAAGATGGTTGGCTTTCTGTATCGTCGCGACGGGATTAGTTTCCCTAGCTTTGTTCGCGGTGGTGATCAGGAAACAAAACGCCGTGCGGGAACCGAGAATGTTCCAGCCATCGCGGCGTTTGCTAAGGCGGTTTCCATTGATACCCCTGAGGAAAAGCAAAAGCGTCAAGAACGTTATTATCACTTTAAGCAGTTAATCGTTAAGCGGTTAACGGATGCTGGAGTTGACTTTGAGGTCAATGGACAACTAGACCCTCATGCTCTTAACCATGTTCTTAATTTATGGTTTAAGGGGATTTCTACCTATGTAATGCAAACCGATCTTGACCTTGCTGGCTATGCCGTTTCGGGTGGTTCTGCATGTACTGCCGGAAGCATTGAGCCTTCTCATGTATTAACCGCGATGTTTGGTAAGGATAGTCCGCGAATTAGTGAGTCAATTCGGATTAGCTTTGGGGCATTAAACACTGAAGAAGAGGTTAATGGCTTAGTGGATGCGATCATTGAAATTGTTAATAAGCTAAAAAATATTAAAGGAGTTGAGGACTAATGCAGTTTGTAAAAACAGTTCAACTTCAAGGGGATTCAGACAAGTATTCAATTAGTCCCGACATTAAACGATACACTTTAATTGATTTAGGGTTTGAAGAAACCAAACGCGGAAACTTTGAATATGTTGGAAGCGTTGATACTGACAACCCATTTAACCCGGTTGCTAAACTCCGGATCCTGATCTCTGCTGACCTAACTGGGTTTAAAATGGAAACTGTTACCGGGAACGGAATGCGGAAAATTAACATCTTTACTCATCCGCGCGCCAAGGAATTTGTTGAGCAGTATCATTTTATTTTAAAAGAAATGCTTAAACGGAATGTTTTTTTAGTAACAAAAGGGTAAATTAATGCAGTAGTTGGCAAGTTTTGATACAATAGTTCACACTGGTAACATGCGACCTTCTATCGTAGATTGTTCCAGAATCTATTTGAAATGATGGTGATTAAATAATGTCTGACAAGAGCCATACACGGGTGGTTGTTGGAATGAGTGGCGGGGTTGATTCTTCAGTTACCGCCCTCCTATTAAAGCGTCAGGGATATGACGTCGTTGGTGTCTTTATGAAAAATTGGGATGATACCGATGAAAATGGCGTTTGTACCGCAACGGAAGATTATAAAGATGTTGCTAAGGTAGCAACCAAAATCGGCATTCCCTATTACTCAGTTAACTTTGAAAAGGAGTATTGGGATCGTGTCTTCAAGTACTTTATTGCTGAATACAAGAAGGGACGGACACCTAACCCGGATGTTATCTGTAATAAGGAAATTAAGTTTAAAGCGTTTATTGATTATGCTAACCAGCTTGGTGCTGATTACGTTGCAACGGGACACTATGCTGATTTAAAGCGTGATGTTGACGGACGGATGCACCTGATGCGGGCAAAGGATCAAAACAAGGATCAAACATACTTCTTAAGTCAATTAGACTACCAGCAATTAGATAAGGTGCTGTTCCCACTGGCAAACTATACCAAGCCAGAAATTCGCCAAATTGCTGAAGAAGCTGGACTTGCTACAGCCAAAAAGAAGGATTCTGTTGGGATCTGTTTTATTGGTGAAGATGGCCACTTCCGTGAATTCTTGAGCCAATACATCCCAGCACAACCAGGAAACATGGAGACAGTTGATGGCAAGGTAGTTGGCCAGCATATGGGACTAATGTATTATACGATTGGTCAGCGTCGGGGACTTGGCCTTGGCGGTAATAAGAAGAGTAATGCTCCTTGGTTCGTCATTGGTAAGGATATTAAGAAGAATGTTCTTTACGTTGGTCAGGGGTATGAAAATGAGCACCTCTATGCAACTCACCTCGAAGCTAGTGATATTCACTGGGTTGATGATGCTGTAAGTCGGTATGGTCATGATTTTCACTGTACTGCCAAATTCCGTTACCGGCAAAAGGATGTTGGTGTAACGGTTCACATCTCTGAAGACGAGCAAATGGTTACCGTAACCTTTGATGACCCGGCACGGGCAATTACTCCGGGACAGGCAGTTGTCTTCTATGATGGTGAAGAGTGTCTTGGGAGTGCGATTATTGACCGGGCATATAATCATGATCACCTTTGCCAATACGTTTAAACATAAAAAATAATGCAAAGTAGGGAAGATACCGTTATTAGTATATAGGTGGTATACTTCCCTATACATATTAAGAAAAGTTTGGAACACGACGATTATTTTTTGTTAAAATAGAGGAAAAAGGTCGAATAATATGACTAAAGTTTACTTAATCCGTCACGGAAAAACACAATGGAATCTTGAATCTCGTTACCAGGGTGCTAACGGTGATTCGCCATTACTTGATCAAAGTTATAAGGAAATTGAATTACTAGCGGAATCGTTAAAAAATGTTCCAATTAATCACGTCTATGCTAGTCCGTTGAAACGTGCTCGGGTAACGGCAATGACATTATTACAGCACCTTAATCGACCGGTTCCTCTAACAATTGATAGTCGGTTAAAAGAATTTAATCTGGGAAAGATGGAGGGGATGCATTTTGATGCGGTTGCTGAAAAGTGGCCTGATGTGTTAAAAAATTTCCGCCATCATCCTGATAAATATGATAGTTCTATCGTAGAAAGTGAAAGCTTTGCACAAGTTATTAACCGCATGGGAGCAGCCATCAAAGAGTTTTGTCGGAATGATCCGCATGGGACAATTTTAATTGTTTCACATGGGGCAGCTCTGAATGCTAGTATTAATGCGCTTGTGGGAACCCCTCTCGCACACTTGAAAGATCGTGGTGGCCTTAGTAACACTTCTACTACCATTCTGACTACAGATGATGCTGAACATTTTGAACTGGAAAAGTGGAATGATACTTCATACTTGCATAAGGCTAATGTTGATCCGACTGATACAATCTGAGGAGAGTGAATTTAAATGACAGAACAACAGACTAATCGTGAAGAACAAAAGAAGCAAACAGAACGTTTAGTGCATAAGTTAATTACTGCAATCGATGAATCCCCTGATAAAGCTAATAACTATTATGATTTAGGTTCATTATTAACTCGTCTTCAGGACTATGCTCAAGCTGAAGAACTATTTATGAAGGCTTTAGGGATCTTTGAGGCAAAGGGTGATCAGGAAGCCCAAAACCTATTAAATTACGGGCTTGGAAACCTATATTATGAGGTCGGTAAAGTTGATCAAGCCATTAAGCTTTACAACAAGATTGATGATAAAAAATTGAAGGCTGATTCTTATCTGATGCTTGCCCAAAGCTACAGTAAGAAAAAGCAGTATAAGCAGGTTGTTGCTTATGGTTTAACAGCTCATGAATTACGACCGGAAGATCCGGAAATTGATCAAGCTCTGGGAGACGCTCTTCTTGCTCTGGGTGAATTTAAGCAGGCTGCATCATACTATGATGCCATTTTGAAGCACCACCCTGGTCGAGCAGATACACAATTTAACCGTGGATTGGTAGCAATGGTCCTTGGAGAACCATATAAGGATTATTTGAATCAGGCACGGCAGCTTGACTTAGATTACTACACTAAGAGTGAAAAGCGGATTGCTGAAATTGAAAAAACGTTACAAGCAACGCAGAAACCGCAAAATGATAAATAATAAATTTAAGGAAGGATGACTTTCATGGCAGAAGAAATTAACCTATTTGAGGGGCCAGAAGAGCCATCCTTTTTTATTGGTCAAGTACAATCGGATATTTTTGATAGTCCTGATTCTTTTTATAAGGTTTTGCTAGTTTCGGTAGAAGACGCTAATTTCGATTGGAACGAAAGTGAAATAACGGTTACGGGGAGCTTTGGCGATCTCCGTGATGATCAAACGTATCGCTTTGAGGGAAAATTAATTGATCACCCTAAGTATGGTCGTCAATTCCAAGCAAGTTCATATCATGCTAACCAGCCAACCAGTAAAGAGGGAATTGTTAATTTCCTTGCTGGCAAGCAGTTCCCTGGAGTGGGGAAAAAGACTGCTGAAAAGATTGTTGATCAATTAGGCATCCATGCAATTGACAAGATCACTGCTAACCCGCATATTCTTGATGGCTTGAAATTACGTGAAGCAATTCGAACTAGCCTTGTTGAAAACCTGAATGCTAATCAGGGAATGGACCAAATTATTATTGGATTAAATGATTTGGGATTTGGGAGTAATCTGAGCAGTGCCATTTTTGACCGCTATGGGGATGAAACTCTTCATGTTATTAGTGAAAATCCATACCAGCTTGTTCAGGATATTGACGGAATTAGTTTTAAGCGGGCAGATCAGGTAGCCATTAAAATGGGAATTCCTGCCGATGATCAGCGACGAATCTCAGCAGCCATTATCCAGTCAATTGATGATTTAACGATGATGAGTGGTGATACCTATACCAGCGCTAAGCCGTTGCTTCAGGAAAGTATGCGCTTGCTTTCAGATACTAATGGACAACCAATTCCAACTGCTAAGGTTACTCAGCAGATTGTTGAAATGGAGAAAAGCGGTGCCATTCAGTACGAAGATAAACGGATTTATCCGGCAAGTCTGTATAAGGCTGAATGGCAGATCGCCGAAAATCTGCACCGGCTTTGTCAAAACAAGGACGAGTCAAAAAATGAGAAGCAAATTACAACCATTCTGGAAAAACTGCCAGTCAAAACTGGAATCAAATATGATGAGATCCAGATAGAAGCGATTAAAACGGCATTAACATCTAAGGTAATGCTCCTTACCGGGGGACCAGGAACCGGGAAAACAACAATTATTAAGGGTGTTGTTGAGGCGTTTGCTGAACTTCACGAAATTGCTCTTGATCCGAACCAGTATAAGGAAAAGGCATTTCCAATTTTACTTGCTGCGCCAACGGGTCGGGCTGCCAAGCGAATGAGCGAAGCAACTGATCTGCCAGCAAGCACGATTCACCGCTTACTAGGGTTGAATGGTCGTGAAATGCCAACAGAATTAAACGCTAAGGATCTTGAAGGCTCATTATTGATTGTGGATGAAATGTCAATGGTTGATACATTGCTGTTTAAGGTTCTGGTTCAATCGATCCCGACATCAATGCACGTTATCTTTGTTGGTGATAAGGATCAGTTGCCCTCAGTCGGTCCTGGACAGGTTTTTCATGATTTGCTAGAATTTGCTGATCTACCACGGATTGAATTAAAAAAGATCCACCGTCAGGCAGCAGATTCAACAATTATCCCTCTTGCTCATGATATTCGTGAAGGGAAAATTCCAAGTGATTTAACGGTAAAAATGGCGGATCGTTCATTTATTGCATGCCACTCACGACAAGTCCCAGGAGTTGTGAAACAAATTATTGAGATGAGTCAAAAGCGTGGTTACGATGCTAATGATCTCCAAATCCTGGCACCGATGTATCGTGGCGCAGCGGGGGTTGATCGGCTAAACGATCTTTCCCAAGCCGTTTATAATCCAGCGGCTGCTAATAAGCAGGAGATTGAATTTCGGGGACAGATGTTTCGAGTTGGTGATAAGGTTCTCCAACTGGTTAATAGTCCAGAGAATAACGTTTTTAACGGTGATATTGGTCGAATTACTGCAATTGAGAATGGCAGTAATAAGGGGAAAAAGAATGCCTCAATGACAATTGACTTTGACGGGAATGAAGTTAACTATGGACGATTAGAGTGGTCACAAATTCGGTTGGCGTATAGTATTTCGATCCATAAATCTCAAGGTAGCCAATTTAAGATGGTGATTTTACCCTTAGTTCATGAATTTGGTAGGATGTTACAGCGGAACCTTCTCTACACGGCTGTTACCCGGGCCGCTGACAAGCTAATAATGGTCGGGGAGACGTATGCCTTCGTTACGGCAATTAATAGTCAATCTGTTAACCGGCAAACTAGTTTGGTAAAGAGATTAACGGATACTTGGAAACATCATGGTAAATTAAAATCACCACTTGAGCAGGGAACGGAAAGTCAGTTTGAACCGGACAATATTAAAGAACATACTAGTGCTCAAGACGTCTCTGATGATCAATTAAGTCAAACTAAACAAACGATCCTAACCCCTGCATTGATTAAGTCAGGAGAAATCGATCCAATGATCGGGATGGAAGGACTTCGACCAGCTGATTTTAAAAAATAGTTCAGCTTGCACCAAATAAGAAAACTTGCGATAATAACAGTGTATTGTTGATTTTATCTTGAGGAGAATAACAATGACTGAAATAAAAGATGCGAAAAATGTTTGCTTATTTGCCTTAAATTCTAATGAACCCCTTGCTAAGAGTGTTGCTGATAAGATTGGTCTCCCACTTAGTAAGGCTTCCGTTAGTCACTTTGCAGACGGGGAAATTAAGGTAACCATTGACGAAAGTGTTCGTGGTTGTGAGACCTACGTAATCCAATCAGTATCCGATCCGGTCAATACTAATTTGATGGAATTACTGATTATGGTTGATGCTTTACGTCGGGCAAGTGCTGCCAAGATTAATGTTGTAATGCCATATTATGGGTACGCACGGCAGGACCGAAAAGCACGGAGTCGGGAACCAATCACTGCCAAATTGATCGCTAATCTGCTCGAAATGGACAAGATTGATCGACTAATTACAATTGATCTTCACGCTGCTCAGGTTCAAGGTTTCTTTGATATTCCAGTTGATCACTTACAAGCTACACAATTATTTGCTAAGTACGTAGAAAAACGTGATCTTGGCGATGATATTGTTGTGGTTTCACCTGATCATGCTGGAGTTAGTTTGGCTCGGCGCTTTGCAGAAGAAATTAAAGCACCGATTGCAATTGTTGATAACCGGAATGATGAGGTTCGTGAACGGAGTAGTCAAGAAGTTCCAGAATATGTTATTGGGGACGTTAAGGATAAAGTTGCCATTATCGTTGATGATATTGTTGATACTGGTGTGCGAATGAGTTTATCCGCTAAGGCACTCCAAAAATTTGGTGCGAAAAAGATTTATGGGGTTGCAACCCACGCAGTCCTGTCTGGAAATGCTCCTCAAGTATTGGAAGACTCGCCGCTTGAAGAAATGTGGGTAACTGATACCATTGAATTACCTGCTGAAAAGGAATTTAAGAAGCTTCACCGGCTTTCTGTGGCCGAACTATTAAAAGAGGCAATTGTTCGTGTCCACAATCACCAATCAATTCGTGAGTTATTTAAGCACTAGGAAAAACGAAGCTGGAAATTAACTTTCTCGGAGGGACGGTTGACTAACTTAGAACGATGAATGATGATAAAATCATCAGAATCGTTCGTAGTTAGGCTTGAGTCCCTCAGTTAATTCCCGCGATTAGACTCTGTAATTTTGGAGATCTCTAATTATAGATAAAGGGTGAGAAAAACGTTTAGTTTTTCTCACCCTTTAATTTATTAAGAATACGCCAGAACTAGCGATTACTTTAGCTTAGCCTGACGTTTTTTTCGTTAAGGTAATAATTATAATTGCATAGTAAAACCATCCGTTTTAGATGGGAAATGCAAAGTGTCTCGTTTGAACAGCCTGTTTTAGTAATAGATCTGCCAACTCGTCTTTTCGCTCTTGCTGTGAAATAAAAATCCCCATTTTTTCTTGATCGAAGCCAGTTACTAACTTGCTCTCATCACAGATAATTGGATTTTTCAAAACGTGAGGGCTCTTCTGAATTGCTTCTACTAGTTGATTAATGGTTATGGTTTCAGAAGTTAACTGAAGTGCTTTCGTATCTCGAGAACGGGTAGAAATCAAGTCGGCAGTCCCGTTAATCGACTTGCTTAGCAGATCGAGAATTTCTGCTTTAGTTAATGGCTGTTTTTCGATATTTCGTTCATGAACCGTTAGTTGATGAGCGGTGAGCCACTTAACTGCCTTCCGTTTTGAAGGATCGTTAGTGTGGTAGTATATACAAATCATGCGATCACTTCCTCCTATAACTATTTTTATTTTATCAATGAAATGAAATTAACAGTCTCAATCCTGACTTGTCTTTAATAAAATTTAAGCAAAATAACCTTTTTGTAACTTTCTTTATCTCATCTTTCCTTGATTAAAAAATAAAATCTTTAAAAATGTTAAAATTAGTACAAGAATTTCTAAAAAAATGATATGGTAAAAGAGATTTGAGTTATTAACTAAGTAATTAGCAATTATTTTTTCGTTTTTGAGAGGATGTTTCTGTATGGTAAAGAAAGTACGTAAGTATAGTTCATCAACAAGATTAGTTGCTGGAACGCTGGGAGCATTAAGTGTTTTTGCACTGACTACCCAAGCTAATAATACTGTTGAAGCAAAGGCAAAGAGTTCTAGTCATGCTGAACAACCAGCATCAATGAGTTCTTCTGCTAATGCTGTTCGTAATAGCGGTCAGTTATCATTAGCGCCAATTCAATCATCATCAGCTTCTTCTAAGTCGGCTTCAGTTGCTAAGGATGGAATTTATGTGGTTAAGAGTGGCGATACCTTAAGTGAACTAGCTGTTCAATTTAACGTTAGCCTTAATGATCTTGTTGCTTGGAATCATATCCAGAATCCAAACTTGATTTATGTTGGTCAACAATTATCAATTGATGGCAAAAATGTTAACTCAGCAGTATCACAATCAAGTGCTGCCCCAGTTGCTCAACCACAATCATTTACCGTTACAGGAAATGTTCAACAGGCTCAACCGCAAGCTGTTCAAGGAGCTGTTAGCGAAGCTGCCCAACCACAAGCAATGGGAAACACCGTTCAACAAGCGGCTAATCAACAAGGACAATCATCACAAATGGTTAGTTCAGCATATACAAGTACAGTAAATGCAGCTGCTTATAACTCTGCTGCGCCTAGTCAACAGAGCTCTGCAGTTGCTGTAGCAGATAATCAACAGGTAAACAGTCAACAACCTGTTTCTGCTAATAGTACTCAAGCAGTGGCTTATAGTACAGCTTCACGAGCAGCCGCAACTAACCAAACGACAGCACAAAGTCAACAAGTAACTACTAGTTCAGCTGCATCTCAACAAACACAACAATCACAAGCTCAACATAGCCAAGCTGCTCAACAGGCAACTAGTCAACAAACTGCAAGTCAAAACCAAAACAATTCTAACTTGCAATCTGGCTCAGTTGTTAGTTTAGCAAGTAAGATTGCTAGTTCTAACAGTGTTCCATATCAATGGGGCGGTAATTCATTAAGCGGAATGGATTGTTCAGGATTTGTTCAATACGTATATGCAAATGCTGAAGGAAAGCAATTGCCACACAATACCGTTGCCATGGAAAGCTACGTTACTACCAAGCAAGTTAGTCAGGCTCAAGCAGGAGACCTTCTCTTCTGGGGAAATCATGGCAGCTCATACCACGTTGGTATTTACATGGGGAACAACCAATATGCTGCTGCGGCTAAGCCTGGAACCAACGTTGCAGTATATAACCTAAGCTCATACTTTACACCAAGTTTTGCTGGGACAGTCAAGTAAACATTAAAAATGGTAAAATAAAACAACCTAAGATTATCTTTGCTTTAAACTAATCTTAGGTTGTTTTTGTGATTTATTAATAGAGAGGCTGAGTAGATGACTTTTTATACTGAGAGTTACTTTATGCACCAGCAACAGTTTAATAGCTTAATTAACTATGCAGTAATCCTGATATTGATATTATTAGTTTTAATTAACTCCTTTCGCTATTTTCGCCATCAATTGCAAACCCGTTATCGCGACTTAGGAATTATCTTCTTTCTTCTTTTGCTGATTTTTGCGGGATTACAAATTACTAATTTAGAAAAAACTTACTCCCAACAGTCACAATCGTTACAGATGAGACCCTTTATTCGTGCAGTTGCTAAGGATCATGATATTAGTCCAAATAAGGTTGTTGTTAATTCAACAACCCTAACTGACGGAATTATTGTCCGGTTCGATAAAAAGGATTATCGGGTAAATTTGAGCCCAAGTGGCGATAACTATACGCTTACCCGTGCACACGTTGTTGATCATCGGGTAATTATCCAGAAATAGGGGGATGCTTATGGATTATGGTTTAATTACGATTAAATTTGTTTTAGGAATGATCTGCCTTATTTTCCAGATTAATATTCTGGGGAAGGGGAATTTGGCACCGACATCCGCAATTGACCAAGTGCAAAATTATGTTCTTGGGGGAATTATTGGTGGAATCATTTATAACCAGGACATTACCGTGCTGCAGTTCGTAATGGTTCTCTTAATCTGGACATTGATTGTGTTTATCGTTAAATACGCTAAGGAGCATAACGCGACAATCCAGAATATTATTGACGGCCGCCCTCGACTACTAATTAAAGATGGTCAATTACTGGTGGATAATTGTATGCGCGCAGGAATGACTGCCAATGAGTTAATGTTCCGCTTGCGAAGTCATGGAATTTATGAAATTGCTAAAGTTAAAAGCGGCATCTTAGAGCAGAATGGTCAATTGGTAGTAATTGAAAATAGTGATGAAAATATCAGTTTCCCGCTAATTAATGATGGTCAAATTAACATGGATGTTCTTGAATTAATTCACCATGATGAAAAGTGGATTGCTGAACAGGTGAAAGAAGTCGGCTTTGAGAGTATTAATGATATTTATCTCGGTGAATACATTCACGGGAAGCTACACTTGGTTGGTTATCCTAAAGATAATTAACTTACCAACAATAAAAAATGGACTGGAAAACATCAATTTTCCGGTCCATTTTCTATTGTTGGCTTTAATTAAGCGGTTCTTGCCAAAATTGATAGTGACTAGTATCAACATTCAAATCGTAAAACCGATTTCCCATGTTTTCCCCATCAATTTGACCAAATTCCAATGAAGTTGTGGAATAATGGAGAGCTTTAGCGTGAAAGTGGTGGGCAAACCGTGATTCCGCTAATTTACCGCGACCAAACTGAATAACCTCCCAAAGGGTCAGAAGCCAATTCTTTCGTTCGGCAACGACCATACTAATTGCATCATCATTAACATTGGCTGAATGATCAATTTGGAAACCGCCACCAATATACGGATGATTTGTTGCTACTACAATAAAAGCATTAGCAAAAATATGGTGGTGACCCTGTTCCTGAAGAGTTAGTTGGAACGGTTGCTGATCATAAATAACACCGAATGCCTTGCTGAGGTAGGACAAGTTTCCTAGCCGCAATTTGTTGAGGCTTTTTTTAGTCTTTGATGAATTAGTTCGGCTAACAATTGCGGCGTCAAAGCCAATCCCAATGTTGTTAAGAAAATAACCTTCCTCATTCTTGATTGATTCGGTGTAATGGCCAATTGTGATGGTGCGTGCTTTGGTTGTCGAAATTATTTGCTGGAGAGCCTTTTCTGGATTTAACGAAATTCCGTAGCCACGAGCAAAGTCATTGCCGGTTCCCGCGGGAATATATGATAGCGGAAGGGTGGAACCAGCTTTAACTAAGCCGTTTAGAACGTTATGGAGGGTCCCATCGCCACCGATCACAATTACAACGGTATCCGAATTATGAGGGTAAGCTTTAGCAATCCGCTTTGCAAAGAAAGCTTCATGGTTAGCATAGTCGGTTTGGTGGAGGGAATAATCTAACTGTCCTTCAATAACTGGCTGGAGAATGTTCCAAGTTTTTTGAGCTTTTCCATTTCCTGCAGTTGGATTTAGGATTATCTCATAATGCATAATTAGACCTCCCTAGGATCAAGCAAAAGACAGCCGAGAGATTTTTCCCCGACTGTCTTAATTAGCAATTAGAACTTAGTAATCTTAAAGTTTGGATTTTGCTTTTCGTATTCCAAAGCTTTATCGTCTAATTGTTCAACAAATTCAATGTTGTAGTCAGTATTTTCTTCAACCAATAATAATGCCTGAGCCTCTGAATCAGCTTCAATATACAATGATTGAGTATTTTCACGAACCGGCCGTTTAGTTGCATCGGGTTGGTAGTATACCTTAAAAGTCATACTGTAAAAAGCTCCTTATTATGTTATTTAAACTTTAGTTACTTAAATTATTTTAGCACATCTAATCAACTGTGTTACTTAAAATTGTAAAATGGTATGATTAAGTTAAATATAATTAAGAAATGGGATGAGCCTATGTCGTTCTTTTGGCTAGTTCTTTTAGCGGTTATTGTTGTTATTCTTATTTACGTTGCCGTTCATCGCTTATTGATTAACCGCGCAACGCTAATGTTAAAGAATCAGGCCCAATCAGTAACCGACCAGGCAGTAAATGATTGCCTTACTCAGCTAACCGGTCACTCTTTTTCATTATCTTCCGAAATTGTTGCAGACGTTTGGGGAAAAGGTGTTTTAGCTTTCGAGTTTCACTTTACTCCGGCACAATATCACCTTACACATGATCAGTTTAGTAGGGATGATCTTGAAAAGAAACTAACTGAATATGCTAAGCAAAACCAAATTCAATCCTTTGAGAAAAGTTCAACAGTCTTTAAAGTAACCGATTGGTGGACGTATGAGAATGTTCTGCATATTGATGTTGCTTATGTCTTAAATGAGGCTACGCGAGAATACATTGCAGATCTTCGGCGGTTGGATCAGCATGATCAAAAAAGCAGGAAATAGAGAGCTTTATAACTAAGTTAGGCTCCAGTATTCGGTAACTACCGAACGCTGGAGCCTTTTAAGTAAGCTTAGCTAATCATGATTGTATCATCAGGGGCCTTAAATGGATCATCATTATTAATATGATCATAGAACAAGACACCATGAAGATGATCGATTTCATGCTGACAAACGATTGCTGGGTAATTCTTCAACCGAAGTTGATGAGTTTCACCCTTAACGTCTTGGTAGCGCAAAGTGATGCGGTCGTGACGAGGAACATATCCGGGAACATCTTTATCAACCGAAAGACAACCTTCACCCTCAGTGAGTGCTCCATATTGCACGGATTCACTAACAATTACTGGGTTAATGATAACATCCTTGAATGAAGGCTGATCGTCGTCTTCGTTTAGGGATGGAACCAAAACAGCGGCCATTTGCTTTGAAATGCCGACTTGCGGAGCAGCTAGCCCGACACCAGCACGGAGTTTATATTTTTTACACAGTTCTGGATCCTGACTTACTTCAAGATATTCCATAGCACGCTTGGCAAATTCTTGATCTTCTTCTGAAAGTGGAAATGTTACTTTTGCAGCACGTTTCCGTAAGACAGGGTCACCATCGCGAACAATATCTTTCATTAAATACACAATGATCATCCTCCAAATAAAAAACTAATCTACATTATTTATCGTTTAAAATTTATTGTTCAAACAAATAGTAGTTTATCACAATCTGAAATTGAATAAAAATAACGGTAAAAACAAAAAAAGGTAAAAAATAAAGTATAAACAATCATTTTTGTTGAAAACGTATACAATTTAAGAAAATATTAGTCGAATTAATCAAAATAAGTCTATGAAAGCGCTTGTATTATGTTTAAAGAGCGGTATACTAAATAATGTAAGTAAGGTAAGTAATCGCTTACGATGATGTTAATTGGATTTGGAAAGGGATGTTTTATAATGGCCAATACCAAAGCTGTTGACTTTGCAAAGATTAAAGCTGAAGAAGGCGCTCCATATGCAAAGCCTGTTCAAATTCTCGATAATGATGGGAATGTCGTTAACAAGGATTTAATGGCTAACTTCAGTGATGATCTGTTAGTTGACTTAATGAAGAAGATGGTTTGGGAACGTGCACTTCACGAACAAACCATGAGTTTCTCCAAGCAAGGTCGTTTAGGATTTTATGCCCCAACTTGGGGTGAAGAGGCCTCAGAAATGGGGACCGCGGCTGCATTTAAGAAGAATGACTTCTTATTCCCTGCATATCGTGACTTACCTCAATTAATTCAACACGGTGCAACTGTTGCTCAAATGTACCTTTGGTCAAAGGGTTACCTCAAAGGTAACATGTTCGACGCTCGTGCATTACGTCCACAAATTATCATTGGTGCCCAAATGGTTGAAATGGCCGGTGGTGCTCTTGGTATTAAGAAGAACGGTGAAAAGGATGCCGTTGCTTATGCTTATACCGGTGAAGGTGGTTCATCACAAGGTGACACCTACGAAGGGATGAACTTTGCTGGTGCATTCCAAGCTCCTGCCGTATTCATTATTCAAAACAACGGCTGGGCAATTTCATTCCCACGGAAGCTTCAAACCTATGCTCAAACCATTGCTCAAAAGGGTGTTGCGGCTGGTATTCCAGGTGTTCAAGTTGACGGAATGGATGTCTTGGCATGTTATGAAGTTGCTAAGGAAGCTCGTGAATTCGCTGCAGCTGGCAATGGTCCAGTATTAATTGAAACCTTAACATACCGGTTCGGTGCTCACAGTTCTGCTGGTGACGATCCTAGTCGTTACCGTACCAACGAAGAAGAAAAGCCATGGTTCGACAAGGATCCATTGATTCGGCTTCGTAAGTACTTGACTAAGAAGGGCCTCTGGTCTGAAGACGAAGAAAACAAGTATGCTGATGAATGCAAGGAAGACTTCAAGAAGGCTATGAAGGAAGCTGACTCTGTAGAACCAGAAAAGGTTACAGACATGCTTAAGCGGACCTTCGAAGTTCCAACCCCAGATATCAAAGAACAAATTAAGAAGTACGAAGCAAAGGAGTCGAAGTAATCATGGCTAAAAAGACTTATATCAAAGCTATTACTGAAGGTATTGACATTGCTTTGTCTGAAGATCCAAAGACATTGGTCTTCGGTGAAGATGTTGGTAAAAACGGTGGTGTCTTCCGTGCTACTAACGGCTTGCAAGAAAAGTACGGTAAGGACCGTGTATTTAGTACACCATTAGCTGAATCTGGTATTTTAGGTCTGTCAATTGGTTTAGCCGCTACTGGTTGGCGTCCAGTTCCAGAAATTCAATTTATGGGCTTCACTTTTGAAGCAATGGACTCAATTGCTGGACAAATGTCACGTGTACGTTTCCAATATGATGGTACTAAGAACATGCCAATCACTATCCGTACTCCATACGGTGGTGGTACTCATACTGCTGAATTGCACGGGGATGATCTTGAAAACTTCTTCGTAGGTATTCCAGGTCTTCGTGTTGTTACACCAAGTTCAGCTTATGACGCTAAGGGACTTGTTATTTCCGCTATTGAAAATAATGACCCAGTTCTCTTCCTTGAAAACCTTCGTCTCTACCGTTCAGTTAAGGGCGAAGTTCCTGATGACAAGTACACTGTTCCTTTGGACAAGGCAAATGTCGTTGAAGAAGGTAACGATGTAACAATCATTGCTTATGGTGGTGAAGTTTCAGAAGCTCAAAAGGCTGCTAAGAAGCTTGCTAAGAAGAATATCTCAGCAGAAATTATCGATCTCCGTTCACTTTACCCACTTGACACAGACACTATCTTTGAATCTATCAAGAAGACTCACCATGTAGTAATCGTTCAAGAAGCACAAAAGATGGCCGGTGTCGGTGCACAAGTAGCTTCTGCTATTTCAGAAGGTGCCATCATGTACTTGGATGCTCCAGTTATTCGTGTAGCTGCTCCAAACTCTGTTTACCCATTCCCACAAGCAGAAAATGTATGGCTTCCTGGTGCTGATGACATTGAAGATGCCGCAACACAAGCTGTTAATTATTAATCGCGGTGCACACACCACTGATTAAGAAAGGAAGTTAAATCGATATGGCTTATAAATTTAGACTACCTGAAATGGGTGAAGGTTTGACTGAAGGGGACATCGCTTCTTTCTTAGTTAAGGAAGGCGACCAAGTCAAAGATGGTGACCCATTAGTAGAAATTCAAACTGATAAATCAACTACCCAACTTGTTTCTCCTGTTGCCGGGACAATTAAGAAGATCGAAGCAAAGGAAGACGATCATGTTGAAAAGGGTAATGACCTTGTATTGATCGATGATGGCAAGGATGGCGTAAGCACAAACGTTGAAGATGAAGACGCTGAAGATGCCGATGACAGTGCTGACGACACTGCTGCTGAAGAATCAAGTGCTCCAGTTGAAAGTGAAGCACCAGCTGCTTCTAGTGCACCTGCACCTGCTCCAAAGCAAGGCGGAGTAGCACCATTAGCTGAACCTAACAAGCTTGTTATGGCAATGCCATCTGTACGTCAATATGCTCGTGACAAGGGCGTTGACATTTCATTGGTACAACCAAGTGGTAATCACGGTCAAGTATTAAAAGAAGATATTGATAACTTCAATGGTGCTGCTGCCTCCGCTCCTGCTGCCTCCGCTCCTGCTGCCAATGCTACCGTTGCTGCTAGTGCACCTGCTGCAGGTAATACTATCAAGCCTTATGAAGGTGCTGGCAAGGATGCTGAAACCCGTGAACCATTGTCCAAGATGCGTCAAATCATCGCTAAGAACATGCGTGAATCTGCTGACATTAGCCCAATGGTAACTGTATTCGCTAACGCAGAAGTTTCTAAGATGATGGCTAACCGGAAGAAGTACAAGCCTGTAGCAGCTGATCAAGGAATTCACCTAACATTCTTACCTTATGTTGTTAAGGCTTTGATTGCGATGATGAAGAAGTACCCAGAATTCAACAGTTCAATTGATGACAGTACTCAAGAACTTGTTCAAAAGCACTACTACAACATTGGTATTGCTACAAGTACTGACCACGGTCTTTACAACCCTAACATTAAGAATGCTGATTCAAAGAGTATGTTTGAAATCGCTAAGGAAATTTCAGATAATGCTGAAGCTGCTGAAGAAAACAAACTTAGCCCAGAAAGTATGGTTCATGGCTGCATGACTATTTCTAACATTGGCTCAATGCGTGGTGGATGGTTCACACCAATCATCAATCAACCAGAAGTAGCTATTCTTGGTATGGGTACAATTGCAACTGAACCAGTTGTTAACGCAGATGGTGAAATTGTCGTTGGTCACAACATGAAGTTGTCATTAACCGTTGATCACCGTTTGATTGATGGTGCCCTTGCTACAGAAGCTTTGAACTACTTGAAGAAGCTCCTTGAAGATCCTGAATTATTGATGATGGAGGGCTAATTAGTATGGCTGATGTTGAACAAAAAGATACTGTTATTGTAGGTGGAGGTCCTGGTGGTTACGTTGCCGCTATTCGTGCCTCAGAATTAGGTCAAAAGGTTACCTTGATTGAAAAGGGTGAACCAGGACTTGGTGGTGTATGTCTTAATGTTGGTTGTGTTCCATCAAAGGCTTTAATTGCTGCTGGTCACCGTTTGCAACAAGCTAAGGATTCTTCAACATACGGAATCTCAAAGACTGATGCTTCAATCGACTTTGCAAAGACTCAAGATTGGAAGCAACACAAGGTTGTTGACCGGATGACCCGTGGTGTTGAGATGCTCTTAAAGAAGCATAAGGTTGAAATCATTGATGGTGAAGCTGTAATGGACAGTGACTCACAACTTCGGGTTATGAAGACTGGTCCTAAACAATTCATGGACAATGACAACGGCCGGGTAATTAAGTGGAACAACTTAATTCTTGCTACTGGTTCACGTCCAGTTGAAATTAAGGGCTTCAAGTTTGAAGGTCGGGTTATTGACTCTACTGGTGGCTTGAACCTTCCTGAAGTTCCAAAAGAATTCGTTGTTATCGGTGGTGGTTACATCGGTACTGAATTAGCTGGTGCATATGCTGACCTTGGTTCACACGTAACAATTCTTGAAGGAACCGGTTCAATTTTGAATGGCTTTGACAAAGATATGGTTAAAGTTGTTGAAAAGAACTTGAAGAAGAAGGGCATTGACATTGTTACAAACGCAATGGCAAAGAGTTCTTCACAGGATGACAAGAGCGTTACTGTTAACTATGAAGTAGACGGTAAGGAACAATCATTAACTGCTGACTACTGCATGGTTTCAGTAGGCCGGAAGCCAAACACTGATAACTTTGGTCTTGAAATGACCAGTGTTAAGTTGGATGACCATGGTAAGGTTGTTGTTGATAAGCAAGGTAAGACCTCAGTTGATCATATCTATGCTATTGGTGACATTGTTCCAGGTCCCGCTTTGGCACACAAGGCATTCTTCGAAGGAAAGACTGCTGCTGGTGCAATTGCTGGTAAGAATACTGCTAATGATTGGGTTGGTGTTCCTGCAGTTTGCTTTGCAGACCCAGAATTGGCTGAAGTTGGTATGAACGCTGACCAAGCTAAGGAAAAGGGAATCGAAGTTGCTACAGCACAATTCCCATTTGCCGGTAATGCACGTGCCGTTTCACTTGATGAACCAGAAGGATTTGTTCGTTTTATCTACACGAAGGACAAGAAGAACGTTGTTGGTGCACAAGTAGTTGGCCCAGAAGCAAGTACTTTAGCTGGGGAACTTTCATTAATTGTTAACTGTGGAATGAACGTTGAAGATGTTGCTTTGACAATTCACCCACACCCAACTTTGAATGAACCAATTCAAGAAGCAGCTGATGTTGCTCTTGGCTTCCCAACTCACATTTAGAATGTCGAAAAACATCCATAATCCTCAAAACACGCTATCATTTTGGTAGCGTGTTTTGTGGGTTTAAAGCTAAAATGGTAGTAGCTAACGATATTAATGAAGAGGGGTGTGATGGTTAAATGGCAACTAAGGAGAATAGTTATTCTTACCCGATTGATCCTGATTGGACAAATGATGAAATGAAAGAAGTAATTGGGATGTTTCGGGTGGTAGAAGATGCATACGAAGTTGGAGTTGAGCGGCAAGCAGTTATCGACCAATACAAGAAATTTAAACAAGTAGCAAACTCAAAGGCGTATGAAAAGCAGCTAGGAAAACGCTTTGAGGATGTTTCTGGCTATTCTTTATATAAGGTAATGCAGGTAGCAAAAGAAAAAACGGCTGGGAAGATACGGGTGAATCAGGATGGTAAATAGTGAAACACTAGAAAGGTTTGATCAAAAAGTTCAGGAGCTTTTGTGGAGTGCTCGAAAGCAGACAATTGAGCTAATGAATACACCGCTTAAGGTTGATACCAAGTCGTCAGCTAATGATTTGGTGACCAATGTTGACCGCCAGAATGAACAATTGATTAGGAAACGTCTTTTAGAAATTGACCCATCAGCACGAATTGTGGGAGAGGAAGAGAGTTTTAATCATAAGATCGATCCTGATCTGAATGGCAACGTCTGGATTATTGACCCAATAGATGGAACATTAAACTTTGTTAAACAACGGGATCATTTTGCCATTATGGTAGCCTTATATTGTGATGGGGTACCAACTTTAGGCTACATTATGGATGTGATGAATAAGCGCTTATACCATGCTTGGCGAGGACATGGAGCATATGTCAACAAACTGCGATTAAAGGAACCAGCCAATTCTTCGTTAGCAGATAGTTTAATCGCAATTAATGGCTGGCAATTAATTAAAAATCATTGTCATCAACAAGAAATTGCTCAGCAGGCTGCTGGACTAAGAATGTATGGCAGTGCAGGAATTGAAATAATTCACGTTTTAAATGGCCAATTAGGTGGGTATACGTCAAGGTTAAAGCCGTGGGATATTGCTGCCGGAATGGTAATTGCAGAAGAACTTGGTTTGCTAGTGAAAACAATTGACGACCAACCGCTTAATGTGCTATCATCAAACACTGTATTAGTAGCAACGAAAAAAGTTTGTCAGGATATCTGGCAGATTACTAAATAGTTGTCGAAGCTGTGACTAATTTGTCGCAGTTTTTTTATGAAATCACTCGCGGGACAGTGTATACTGAACTTGTTAGAGTAGAGTTAAGATGAAAGGAAGATTGAATCTTGAAATCTCGTGACGACATTCGGAACATTGCGATTATTGCCCACGTTGACCACGGTAAGACTACCCTAGTTAACGAAATGCTTAAACAATCAGATACCTTGCCAGAACACTTCTCCATTGAAGATCGGGCAATGGATACTAACGCTATTGAACGTGAACGTGGTATTACCATCTTGTCAAAGAACACTGCTGTTAAATATGGTAAGTACCAAATTAACATCCTTGATACTCCAGGACACGCTGACTTCGGTGGTGAAGTTGAACGGGTTATGAAGATGGTTGATGGTGTCCTTTTGGTTGTTGATGCCTTTGAAGGAACCATGCCTCAGACACGGTTCGTTTTGAAGAAGGCTCTTGAACAACACCTTACACCAATTGTTGTTATTAACAAGGTTGACCGTAAAGGTGCCCGTCCTGAAGAAGTTGTTGACGAAGTTCTTGATCTCTTTATTGAATTAGGGGCTGATGAAGATCAACTTGACTTCCCTGTTGTTTACACTTCAGCAATGAACGGTACTTCAAGTTATGATTCTGACATTTCTACTCAAGAACATACTATGAAGCCATTGTTTGATACCATTATTAAGACTATTCCTGCACCAATTGATAACTCTGATGAACCTCTTCAATTCCAAGTTGCTATCTTGGATTACAATGACTTCGTTGGTCGGATTGGTATTGGTCGGGTCTTCCGTGGCAAGATCAAGGTTGGCGATAATGTTACCTTAATGAAGCTTGACGGCTCAAAGAAGAATTTCCGGGTTACTAAGTTATTCGGTTTCTTCGGGTTGAAGCGGTTGGAAATTAAGGAAGCTGAAGCAGGTGACTTGATCGCTGTTTCAGGAATGGAAGACATTAACGTTGGTGAAACCGTAACTGATCCAGAACATCCAGAAGCAATTACACCATTGCGGATTGATCCACCGACATTACGGATGACTTTCCGGACTAATGATTCACCATTTGCTGGTCGTGAAGGTAAGTTTGTTACTGCTCGTCAACTTGAAGACCGGTTGAAGCGTGAAATGCAGACTGATGTTTCATTAAAGGTTGAAGATACGGATGACCCAGGTGCTTGGACTGTTTCAGGTCGTGGTGAATTGCACCTTTCAATTTTAATTGAAACATTGCGGCGTGAAGGTTTTGAACTATCAGTATCACGTCCAGAAGTTATCTATCGTGAAATTGATGGCGTAATGTGCGAACCATTCGAAGAAGTTCAAATTGATACTCCAGACGAATACACTGGTTCAGTTATTGATAGCCTTTCTAAGCGGAAGGGTGAAATGAAGAATATGGAACCAGGTGAGAATGGTCAAACCCGGTTGATCTTCTTAGCACCATCACGTGGATTAATTGGTTACTCAACCGAATTTATGACAATGACCCGTGGTTACGGAATCATGAGTCACACCTTTGAAAAGTATGCTCCAGTTATTAAGAACTGGAACCCTGGTCGGCAAAAGGGTACTCTTGTTTCCATGAATGCTGGTAAGGCAACTACTTACGCCATGATGGGAATTGAAAGTCGTGGACAATTATTGATTGATCCAGGTACTGAAGTTTACGAAGGAATGATCGTTGGTGAAAACAGCCGTGAAAATGATATTACGGTTAACATCACCAAGGGTAAGAACTTGACTAACGTTCGTGCTGCTGGTTCTGATGAAATGGCCCACATCAAGACGCCTACTCACTTCTCACTTGAAGAATCACTTGAATTCTTGAATGAAGATGAATATTGTGAGGTTACTCCAGAAAATATTCGTCTGCGGAAGAAGATCTTGAATACCAATGCCCGTGAAAAGGAAGCTAAGCGTCGTCGTGCTGCTTCACGGAAGTAATTAATAATATTATTTTAAGAATAGTGCTGCGGATGGTGGTCTTTACATCATCTTCAGGACTATTTTTCTTTTTGGTGTATAATAAAAGAGAATTTTTTCAATTAGGTAGGTGCAATAGTGAAAGTTAGACATATTCATAAAATTCATATTTCTCAGATCAGAAAAAACTTTCATTACTGGGATTACTATTTAATGGTCCCCTACTTAGTTTTATGTATGATTGGGATTGTCATGGTATATTCTGCTAGTTCGGCAATTGAAATGCAAAATGGTGGGACACCAACATCATACTTAATTAAGCAAACGATCTATGTAATTATGGGGATCTGTTGCTTACTTTTTGGGGCTAACTATCCTTTGAAACATTACCGGACACCGCGTTTTTTACGTGATTCAACACTTGCAATGATTGGGATGCTACTATTTGTTCTGGTATTGAGCCATGCGGTAAATGGAGCGAAGGGCTGGATTAACCTTGGTGTGATTAATATTCAACCAGTTGAAATCTGTAAGATTTATTTTATTTTGTATCTTTCCGATCGAATGGCACGGGTTCGGGCGCGCAATGACCACTTTATTAGTTCTGGAGGCGGTCCATGGCTGGTAGTTGCTCTTTGCTTGCTCTTAATCGTTCTTCAGCCGGATATCGGGGGGATGGCAATTAATGTAATGATTGTTGCCGTTCTTTTTCTCGCGTGTGACTTTCGCTGGAGCTTTGGAATTAGCATTTTGCTTATTATTCCTATTATGTGCTACCTATTAGTTGAAAAAGCGGTTGAAAGTGGCCTGATTCATGGTTATCGGATGGCGCGGTTTGTGGCTTTTCTGAACCCATTTGGTAATGCTTCTGGATCAGGGAGTCAGCTAGTTAACTCGTACTATGCTATCAGTAATGGTGGTGTTTTTGGTTCTGGCCTAGGCAATAGTGTTCAGAAGATGGGCTACCTTCCAGAACCAAATACCGACTTTATTATGTCGATTACAAGTGAAGAACTGGGACTAGTTGGTGTTAGCGTCATTTTAATACTATTGATGATCATTATTTGTCGAATGATTCAAATTGGTGTCCGCAGTAATTCAATGTATGAGATGTTACTGTGCTATGGTTCAGCAACGTTTATTTTGATTGAAGCATTCTTTAATATTGGGGGAGTTTTAGGTTTGCTACCAATTACTGGGGTAACCTTTCCCTTTATTAGTTATGGTGGATCGAGTATGCTGATCTTGTCATTTACTGTTGGGATCATTATGAATATTAGCATCCAGCAAAATAAACAACGGGCGTTACGAAGAGGCGCTCGTCAACCAAGAAAAGCTAGGGGGTAGCAGTTATGTTTAACCTAACCAAACGACGAGCAATCATCGTTTACTATAATGGACGTCGGGTATTGCGAAGCTTACATCATTACGGACAGCTACGGTATGCATCAAAGCACTTCCACTATGCAATTCTATATGTTAATCAGGATCGCTATGATGAAATTAAAGAGCGAGTTCAACATTTGCGCGCGGTTAAGCGAGTTATTAACTCAGCCCGTCCGGATCTTGATCCGACCTTAACCGATCTGGAACAAACAGGTTTATATAAACAACATGATGAGGATGATTAAGAATGAGAATTGTCGCTGGTGATTTTGGTGGGCGCCGGTTAAGCGCTGTTCCGGGAATGGCGACGCGACCGACGACTGATAAAGTAAAAGAAGCATTATTTAACATCATTGGTCCATATTTTAATGGTGGAATGAGCCTTGACCTATATGGCGGTAGTGGAGGTCTGAGCATTGAAGGGGTCTCAAGAGGGATTGAGCACGCTATCCTTGTTGATCGTGCTTATCCAGCCATTAAGACGATTAAGGATAATATCGGGGTAACAAAGCATCCCGAAAAATTCACTGTTTTGAAGATGGATTCGCGCAAAGCCTTGACCGTTCTTGCAAAACAGGAAAAGAAGTTTGATTTGGTTTATCTTGATCCCCCATATGCTAAGCAGCAAATTGTTAAGGATATGACAAGAATGGCTGAATTGAGTCTTCTGAATGAGGATGCATTAATAGTTGCTGAAACTAATCAGGAGGCTAATTTGCCTGAGACTATTGATTCGTTTAACTTTATTAAACGGCAAAGTTACGGAATTACGGTTTTGAATTTTTATCGATTTGAAAGAGGGTAAACAGAATGAAAGTTGCAGTATTTCCTGGAACATTTGATCCGCTGACTCTAGGACATCTTGACTTAATTAAACGGGGAAGTGCATTGTTTGATCAATTGGCGGTTGCCGTAATGACTAATCGAAGTAAGAAACCATTGTTCACGGTTGAGGAACGAGTAGCTCAGATTCGTGAAGCTGTCTCGGGATTGGATAATGTTTCAGTAATTACAACTGACGGCCTAACTGTTGATTTGATGAATAGGATTGGTGCCGATTACTTAATGCGTGGCTTGCGGAATACAACTGATTTCCAATATGAACGTGATATTGCCGCAATGAATAATTTTTTAGATGATCAGTGTGAGACAGTATTCTTCCTTGCAAAGCCAGAGTACCAACACTTGTCTAGTAGTATTCTAAAGGAAGTTACATCTTCTGGCGGTGATATTTCTGCTTATTTGCCAAAGAACATTAATGAAGCACTAAAGCAGCGGATTGAAGAGGAAAAGTTAAAACAGGTTAAGGAGCATAATGAAAAAACAAGATAAGTTAATTATGCGGCGAATATTACTGACTTTATTTGCCGTATTATTTATCGGCTGGTTCCTGTTTTGGCCGCTCAATAAGTATATTGAGAGTCCGGGAACTGCCGACAGTTTACGTTCCTACGTTAAGATTAAGGGCCATCCTGATAAGCAAAAAGGGAGCTTCATGATTACTTCTGTTTATCTTCAACAGGCACGCCCTGCAACCTATCTTTGGGCTAAATTAACCCCTTATAATACAATCGAAAGTAAACAAGCTGTTACTGGTGGTCAAAATAATGCGACCTTTGATAAGGTTCAAGATTTTTATATGCAAAGTGCAATTAATGAAGCAATTGCGAATGCATATAAAGCTGCCCATCAGGAAGTCAGCAAACGGTACCTTGGAATCTATGTTCTTGAAGTTGAAAAAAATTCCAAATTCAAAAAGAATATTAAAGTTGGTGATACGATAACTAAGGTTAATGGTCATCACTTTGATACTGCTCAAGGCTTTCAGAAGTATATTGCTAAGCGAAAGGTCGGTTCACCATTAACGGTAACTTACCTTCATGATGGTCATCAGCATACGGTCACCAAGCCACTAGTAAAGATTGCTAGTTCTCGGGCTGGAATTGGGATTGTTTTGACTGATAATGTTAAGGTTCATACTAAAATTCCGGTTAAGGTTAATCCGGGCCAGCTGGGAGGACCTTCTGGCGGTTTAATGTTTAGCTTACAGATCTACCAGCAATTGACTGGTCAGGATCTGCGCCATGGACGTAAGATTGCTGGAACAGGAACTATTAATCCTGATGGTTCAGTTGGTGAAATTGGTGGGATTGATAAAAAGGTGATTGCTGCTCATAAGGCTGGCGCAACAATTTTCTTTGCCCCTTATGTTAAGCCATCTAAGCTTCTTCTTAAGTATGAGGAGCAGCACATGACAAATTACCAGTTAGCCAAGAAAACCGCGCAAAAGTCCGCACCGGGGATGAAAGTAGTGCCGGTATCGTCATTTAATGATGCAGTTAAATATTTAAAAGCACATCCGTAGTGGGTGTTAAATAAGGGACCAGAGAACAATGCTTTTCTGGTCTCTTATTTCATTGGCGATTGAGTGGCTTTTTAGGTATGAAGGTATAGATTAGTTTTCCCTTTTA
>CAMLUN010000004.1 GCA_946487795.1 uncultured Lactobacillus sp.
GTCAGTATTATTTATTTGAGTCCAGTGGCTAACTTATTCTTGAAATTTAGGAAAATTAGAAAACTAATCAGTCAACAAATGATAAAGATGATAATTAACTCGATTATCCAAGCGAAGGTTCATTGAGACAATTGGCTTTCCATCTTGATTTTCCTGTCGAGCAGAAGAATCAATATAACTACAAGTTCCCAAATAATAGAAGTCCTTATTATCATCTGCATCTGATTTTTTCATAAATAATAGCAATCGATACTTGTCAGTAAAGAACTTTTGAACTTCTTTACTAGTTAATTTACGATTATTTTTTGAATAATAATGAAGGATTCTATCACTTAGGAAACGGTCTTCATATTGAATCGACTTACTAATATTCATCGACTTTTTATATGTAACAAAGATCATTCCATACTTATCATTAAAATAATATCCACCAATATTTTGAGCAGTCACATTAGTAATATTATTACTTTGTCGCATTACGTCTTTTCGTGTATATTTTTTACCAATTGTAAAAAGTTTATCTGAATCATATCTCTGTGAACGAGATAAACCAGTTCTTATACCATCTATCCACAATTGGCGAAAATCCTTATTCTTTTTTAGTGAATATTGAATTTCTGAATTCAAAACATATTGATTATTTTTATCATTATACTCAACGATTGCTTTTCCGCCATAGTCTTTTCGCGACGGAGAAGCATTTTCATTATAAAACGATAAACTCAATATTCTTTTTACAGATTCAATTATTTCTTGATTCTTTAAGCAATGATTTTTAATTAGAGCTTCATCAAATTTCTCCATACTAATTTCTGAGTTATTTATTAATAGGTCTAACAATATCAATTCATGGCGACGTTTACCATTAAGTAATTCTACGTCTAGAAATGATAAAATTTTATTTTCATAATCAGAGATATTAATTTGCTCACCCATTTTTATCAAAAAGTTAGCATAGTTTTTCTCTTTATTAGATAAAATAACAGGATCAATTGAATTAAATTTTATAAAATCCTGTAATAATGGAATCCTGCCGACTCGCTTTTTCATTTCATTATAAACAGTTCGGAGATTTCGCATACTATCAAATTTAGCTTGACGGATTGAATCAAATATTTTTTCTTTAGCAACTCGTTCAAAATAAATTGTTGAAACGCCGATCGTTGGCTCCATACTTGTTGTTGCCCGTGCATTATCTTTAGAGTATGAAGAATCATCCGTAAGAGCAACTGGAATAATATAGTTATTCTTATAGTTGCCGATAAAATCTAAAATTTCTACATATTCTTTTCCCTTAGATTTTCGTAATCCCCGACCTAACTGTTGAATATAAACAATATTAGAGTTGGTATTTCTTAAAAAGACAACTTGATTAATACATGGAATATCAATACCTTCATTAAAGATATCTACTGTAACAATATACTTTATGATGCCTTTTTCTAGATCTTTTACTACACTTCTTCGTTTCACTTCACTGTCATTTCCAGAAAGAGCTTTTGAAGGATATCCTTGCCTTGTAAGTTCTCTTGCCAACGAAACAGATTCTGCAACCCCTGAGCAAAAGATTAATCCATGAAGCACATCTCCTGAATAACCATAATATCTTGTTTGATCCAAAATATATTTTACACGTTCTTGACTTGATAACTGTTCAACAATTTTTTGCTCATTCTTATGATTACCTTTTTCGTTGTTATAACTATCTATTGCTTCATTGACCCGATTATCTTTAAAAGTATAGTCACTAATTCCAACATAGTGAAAAGGACAAAGCATATCTTCTTCTAAAGCCTGAGGTAATCTAATTTCATAAGCAATATTATAATTAAATAACTTAAAAACGTTAAAATCATCATTACGATCTGGTGTAGCTGTCATCCCAAGATAAAATTTAGGTTGAAAATAATTCATTATTTTTTGATATGTTTCTGCACCCGCATGATGTACCTCATCAATTAAAATATAGTCGAATTCGTCACGATCAAATAATGATAAATGATTACTTTTACTAAGAGTTTGGACTGTTGCAAAAACATATTTAGCATTCTTATTTCTGGAATTTCCAGTGTATAGCCCATAATCTGTTTTCTTTCCGCCAATAATCCTAGAAAAGCTCTCTTTAGATTTTTCTAGGATTTGTTCACGATGAGCTAAAAAAAGCATTTTTTTAGGATTTGTTGATTTAACATCAAATGCTCCTAAATATGTTTTTCCTGTTCCAGTAGCAGAAATAATTAAACCCCGTTGCTTGCCTTTTTCGCGTAACAATCGAAGCTGTTCCAATGCATCTTTCTGCATTTGGTTAGGTTTAATAATCCTTGTATCATTTTCGCTATCTAGTTCTTGATATTGAAGTGATTGTTTGTAATTTTTCTTGTAAGTAAAACTATAACTAGTAATCCATTCATTAGTTAAATTACTTGCGTTCTTCCATTCTAATTCTACATTTGATCTTACTTGGTCAACAATGTCACCACTATCTAACGAATTAATCCTTAAGCTCCATTCATAGTTACGCATTAACGCATTTGTCGTTAAATTAGCACTACCAATGATGATTGTTTGATACCCTTGATGTTGAAAAATATACCCTTTTTGATGAAAACCATCAACCTCGGCAATTTTAACTTCAATATTGGGGATTTTTAATAATTCTTGGAAAACAGCAGGCTGATTAAAATATAAATAAGTCGAGGTTAAAATCCTACCTTTTATACCTCTTCTTGATAAATCCTTAAAAATAGGTTTTAGGTTTGAAACCATTGAATCCGTGATAAATGCTACTGCAAAAGTATAGTTTTCACATGTTAATAATTCATGCTTTATTTGTTCCCAAATTGAACTTCCTTCTTGATTATTTAAAAGACGTGGTCCAAATTGATCATTAGTGACAATTGTATCTTGATTTATATAACCATTTAATAAAGAACCATAGAGTTCATTAACAACATTCTTTTCCTTATTATTAATATTTTTCTGCAGAAGCTGCTTATAATCAAAGTTAACCATTAAATCTGTACCTTTTTAAGATCCATGCTACTAATATACTTTGCAATTGGTAAGTCAGCGTTTGCCCAATTTAACTTTAAGAGTTCTTTTTGATCACACCACTCCAACTTGCTATGTGCTACTAAATTAAAATGATGCGTCATTAATCTAGCAAAATAAACTGTTAAATGAACTTCTCCAAAATCATAGTGATAAATTGAAGTAGAACTAACTTGATGACCTACCTTAATCTCATCGTTAAATTCTTCAAGTAATTCACGCTTAAGAGCTTCTTCAGGGGTTTCACCCATATTAATTTTTCCTCCTGGAAATTCCCATAAAGTTCCAAGAATACGATTATCATTTCTTTTACTAGCCAAGATTTGATTATCATCATTTAAGATTGCTGCGCCAACAACATTAATTTGTTTAACCAAAATAACTTCCTCGCATTCTAATTTATTAAATCGTAATTTGAATCTTTGTAAGTACCCTTAAGCAAAGTAACACTCTCAGCGGTTTGCGTCTAGCCCATCACTTGTCGCACGCTTCTCATTCTTGGGTGGCTATCGTGTGGAGCGTTGCTAAATTTGAACGCTTCTGTTAGTCGCGTTCCAACACCGTAACGCTCTCAACATGCGTCGTCTGTGGGAATTGATCCACTGGCTGGATTGGCTTTGTTACATGGTAGCCTTGGTCAGCGAACCGCTTGATATCCCGAACTAAAGTAGCAGGATTACAACTGACGTAAATGACCTTCTTAGGGTCCATCTTACCAGTAGCTTCGATCAGGCTTTCAGCAAGACCCTTCCGCGGTGGATCAACGATGACAACATCTGGTTTGAGTCCTTCTGCTTGCCACTTAGCAAATTGTTCTTCGGCCCTACCAACAACAAATTTGGCGTTCTTAATATCATTCCGTTTAGCATTGTGTTTGGCGTCTTCAATCGCGGCAGGAACAATTTCAACCCCGTAAACTTGCTTAGCGTGCTTAGCTACTGCAAGGGAGATCGTCCCAATCCCACAATAGGCATCGATGACGGTTTGATTACCGTCCAAGCCAGCATTATCGATGGCGGTTTGGTAAAGGCGTTCAGTCTGTTGCGGATTAACTTGGTAGAAGGATAGTGGTGAAATGGCAAAATCAATTCCGAGGAGCTGATCATGAATTTCATCCGCACCCCATAATGTTTTATTCTTGTCACCAAGTAACCGATTAGTCTTCTTGTCATTGATGTTTTGAACGATGCTCTTTACTTCTGGAACCTCAGCAACAATACCGTCAACAATTTGCTTTTCCATCGGTAACCGCTTCGTATTCGTGACTAAGGCCACCATTATTTCATGACTGTAGTATCCCCGTCGAACCATTACTGTGCGAATCACGCCCTTACCAGTTTGCTCATCATATGGTGTAATGTGGTATTGCCGTAATAAGTCACGGACAACCACAATGGCCTTATCAATTTCTGGATCTTGGATATAGAAATCTTCAATCGGTACTAAATTATGGCTCCCCCGCTTATAAAAACCGGTTTCTAATTGACCACGAACCATTTTGACTGGTACTTGGGCCTTATTGCGGTAATGATAAGGCTTTTTCATCCCCATCGTTGGCAATACTTCAATCTCATTTAAATGCGCCTTTGCCAGCAACTCAGCGATTTGGTGTTGTTTGAATTTCAACTGGGCATTATATTTCAAATGACCAAGGGGCGCGATTCCCGTTTGAATGTACTTTTTATCCTTAACATCAACGCGGTCTGGACTCTTTATTTGCCAGTCCATTACCCGTCCCCAAGCAAAGTGGCTGGTTACCTTGGTGATCTTTACCGTAATCTCTTCACCAGGAAGGGCATTAGGAACAAAGACGGGAAAATCATCAATCTTAACGACCCCATTGCCTTCGTAAGATAAATCCACTACCTTCGCTGGATATTCTTCATTTTTATGTACTGGAATGTTTAGTTTCAAAGTTATTCCTCCATTAATTTCAACGTTACAAACTTCTCCTATTATAACAAAACAAACGGCCAACTTCCTCTTTGCGAAGCTGACCGTTTATTTATTCTATTTCTTTTCGCGATCTTTATAATCGTCAATGCCATTCATAAAGTCTTCTTCGACCCGCTTAAAATCAGCTGAAGTTGTAATCGCATCTTCTGGAATCTCATCCAAGTTAGCAATTACTTCTAGGTGCTGTTTAAGGTTATGGAATTTCATTGGCGCATCGCCACCGTATTCCCCGTCAAGGTTAACCATCAAGCGGTCATCCTTGTTTAGCGGAATAACTTCAATATCGGTTGCCTTAGCATAAATAATGCGCGGATCATCAAGGTGCTTTCCTTGAAGCGCCTTTGCCATTAAACTAAGCATATCGATCACGCTGCTCTTCTTAACAATAATCATTGTAAACTTTCCATCATCAAGTGAAGCATCCGGCACAATCTGTTCAAAACCGCCGACCGAATTAGTCAAGGCAATCATAAACATGGAAGCACTGCCCCGGTATTCCTGATTATCATACTTGATTAGCATGTCGACTGGCTTAATCCGCGGCATTAACTCTGCTCCCTTGGCGAAGTATGCTGCGTAACCAAAGAGGGACTTCATTTGCGAAGGGACCTCATAGGTTAATTCAGTCATCGTTCCACCAGCAGCAATATTCATGAAGTAGTTTTCACTAGCCCGACCAATATCAATCTTAAATTTCTTATTCTTCTTTAAGATTAACTTAGCCGCGGCGATCGGATCATCACGAGGAATCCGTAATGCCCGTGCATAGTCATTAGTCGTCCCTGCTGGAATAATCGCTAATGTTGGCCGATGTTCTAACCCAGCAATTCCATTAACCACTTCATTCAGGGTACCGTCTCCACCAGCGGCTACAATCAAATCAAAACCATCTTCAGCAGCACGGGTGGCTTCGTTCTTAGCCGAGTTAGGCGCAGGAGTAGTCGCAAAAGCACTAGTTTCATATCCAGCTTTCTCATAAATTGCGAGAATATCAACTAAATCACTTCGCAATGTTTCACGGCCTGAGGTAGGATTATAAATTATCCGAGCACGTTTTCGCACGGTCATCCCTCCCTACTCTATTTAGCCTTCAAAGACTTCATCAATAATTGAGTAACAACTTGTGGGTTAGCCTTACCACGCGTTTGCTTCATGATTTGACCCATTAAGTAGCCGACAGCCCGGTCTTTACCATTCTTAAAGTCTTCAATTGATTGTTCGTTGTTGTCAAGGACTTCATCAACGATTGGCTGTAGTTGCGCAGGATCTGATAATTGAACAAGACCGTGCTCCTTTGCGTAAGCATTTGGTTCTTCACCATCTAAGATTCCCTTGAAGACCTTCTTAGCCAT
Source organism: uncultured Lactobacillus sp. (assembly GCA_946487795.1). Classification (GTDB taxonomy): domain Bacteria; phylum Bacillota; class Bacilli; order Lactobacillales; family Lactobacillaceae; genus Limosilactobacillus; species Limosilactobacillus kinnaridis. The sequence goes on from CAMLUN010000004.1 coordinate 6,360, forward strand.
CTTAGAAGAAATAGTCCCATCTTCAATCAACTTCACCATGCCGGCAAGGTTAGCTGGAGTAAGCTTGGTATCTTGTAAGTCAACTTGCTTATCGTTCAAGTATGAGTTCACATCGTTCATCAAGTAGTTGGCTACCCGCTTAGGATCGCCACCGTCCTTAACAGCTTCTTCAAAGAAATCAGACATTTCCTTAGTCTGGGTAAGAACCATCGCATCGTAATCAGTTAAGCCAAGATCCTTAACATAGTGCTCACGACGCTCACCAGGCATTTCTGGCATTTCGCTTTCAATTTCGCTAATCCATTCATCGCTAACGTTTACTGGTGGCAAGTCTGGTTCTGGGAAGTAACGGTAATCATCAGAACCTTCCTTTGTCCGCATCAGAATAGTCTCACCAGTCGCTTCATCATAACGACGTGTTTCCTGACCAATGTGTCCACCAGCCATCAATACTTTTTGATGCCGTTTTTCTTCAAATGCGAGGGCCTTCCGAACATAGTTAAAGGAGTTGATGTTCTTCATTTCTGTCTTGGTCCCAAACTTATCAGAACCGATTGGCCGAATTGAGATGTTGGTATCAACCCGCATGGACCCTTCTTCCATCTTCACGTCAGAGATCCCCGTAAATTGAATCCGTTGACGCAATGCTTCCAAGTAAGCCACTGCTTCTTCAGGCGAGGCAATATCTGGCTTAGAAACAATTTCGATCAGCGGTGTTCCTTGCCGGTTCAAGTCAACATATGAATACTTACTGGTGTGAGTGTTCTTACCAGCATCTTCTTCAATATGCATTTCTTTGATACCGATCTTTTTCTTCTTACCGTTTACTTCAATTTCAATCCAACCGTCATGAGCGATTGGTGTATCTGATTGAGTAATCTGGTAGGCTTTCGGGTTATCAGGATAGAAGTAGTTCTTCCGATCAAAGTGCATGTGGTGGGCAATTTGAGCATGAAGAGCAAGTCCAGCCATGATTCCGTCACGAACGACGCCCTTATTTAAACTTGGCAATACACCAGGATAACCCCAGTCAATGACATTGGTGTTTGCGTTAGGCTGGTCACCGTATTCAACGGGGGATGGACTGTAAATCTTTGAATTAGTCTTTAATTCAACGTGGACTTCTAGACCGATTGTTGTTTGAAAGTTCATCTTAGTTTTGACCTCCTAACTGTGGTGTCTTCTTATGGAAATCAGTTGTCTGTTCAAAGACATATCCAGTGTTATAAACTGTTTGTTCGTCAAATGCTTTTCCGATGATTTGCAGACCAACTGGCATGCCATTTTTAGCAGAGAAACCAGCAGGAATGGACATTGCAGGAAGACCGGCCATATTAACGGGAACAGTCAATACGTCGTTCATGTACATAGTTTGTGGATCATCAATTTCTGCACCAATCTTAAATGCTGTTGAAGCACCAGTGGCACCAACGATTACATCATGATCCTTAAATACGTCTTCAAAATCTTGGGCAATAAGACGGCGAACTTTAGCGGCCTTATTAAAGTAAGCATCATAGAAACCAGCAGAGAGAGAGAATGTCCCTAACATAATCCGTCGCTTAACTTCTTCACCAAAACCTTCCGAACGAGAACGAACATAAACGTCTTCCAGGTTCTTAACATCAGCAGCTCGGAAGCCATAACGGATACCATCGTAACGTTGGAGGTTAGAAGATGCTTCAGATGAGGCTAAAATGTAGTAAGCAGGAACCCCATACTTGGTATGTGGCAAACTTACTTCATCAATAATTGCGCCGAGGGATTCTAAGTGGTCCAAAGCAGCCTTGATTACTTCTTGAACATCTTCGTCTAAGCCATCAAAGTATTCCTTTGGCACAGCAATCCGTAAGCCCTTAACATTCGTATTTTCATTTAATTGGGCTGCCCAGTCTGGAACTTCTTTAAGTGAGGATGTCATATCCCGTTCATCATTTCCACTGATGAGGGCGGTCAGCAAGGCATTATCCTTAACATTTTGGGTCAACCAACCAACTTGATCAAAACTTGAACCAAAAGCAATGATTCCCCACCGTGATACACGACCGTATGTAGGCTTCATCCCAACGACACCGTTAAAGGAAGCAGGCATCCGAATAGAACCACCAGTATCAGTACCAAGTGCACCTAAAACATCCCCGGCCGCAACAGCAGCAGCAGAACCACCGGAAGAACCACCAGGAACCCGTGTAAGATCCCATGGGTTATGAGTCGTAAAGAATGCTGAATTTTCAGTAGATGATCCCATGGCAAATTCATCAAGGTTAGTCTTACCAACGTTGATGTAATCAGCAGCATTTAACTTTTCAACCACTGTCGCGTCATATACAGGGTTAAAGTTTTCAAGCATCTTAGAAGCAGCCGTCGTTGTGAGGCCTTTAGTTAAGATATTATCCTTAACTGCAAGCGGAACCCCTGCAGTTAATTGATCAGCACTAATGCCCTTTGCATCAATCTCAGCTGCCCGCTTCAATGCTTGATCTTCATTTAAGCTGATGAAAGCTTTAACTTGATCTTCATTACCCTTAATGTGGTCAAAAGCTTCCTTTGTTAATTCAGTTGCACTGATTTTCTTATTTACCAAGTCATCGTGCAATTGACTCAAGCTTGTTTGGTAAAAATCCATTATTCGCCGTCCTCACTTTCGTCAAGAATTGCTGGAACCTTGATGTAACCACCATCAGTTTCAGGAGCATTGTTAAGCAAGGCTTCTTGTTCGTCTTTAGAACTCTTAACTGCCTTATCTTCACGCATTACATTTACCCGATCGGTTGCTGATGTCATTGGTTCAACGCCATCGGTATCAACCGCTTCGAGGTCTTCAAACATATCAATAATGTTTCCTAGTTGAGTGGTAAACTTACCAAGTTCATCCTTAGGGAACTCAAGCTTAGCAAGTTCAGCAACGTGTTCCACTTGTTGCTCAGTGATTTTACTGGCCATTCTCTCTACCTCTTTTCCAGTAATTTAAAATCTACATATACATTTAACAATTTTAGCACAGAATAGGCTCCTATTTCATCCATGTAGAAATAAAAAAGGAGTTATCGGTTCGCATTTTCTAGTAACGAATCGATATTCTCCTTTTTCACCTTTAATAAGAATCAAAAATATGCGACTGGAAGTTATCAGAACCAGCATTCCGATAAACAACCGCTTGAATTTCTGAATCAGATTGAATCTTAATATCAATCGGAATCCCATTAGGCAGGTACTTCTTCGCTGCCCGGGTAATATATTGGGTAAAACTAGTAATTTCACTTTGACTATAGAACTGAGTAGTAACGGTAATGTGCATCCCCGACAAAGTTCCATTTTCATATTGTGCTTGTGCTGTAACTCCGCTCAAGTTAGGGAAGAAACTTTGAATCTGGCTCTTAAAGTTTGAGAAACTATCGTCATCAGTTTGATCAGAACTATTGGTTGTTGATGCACTAGCCTTTGGAAGGACTACATTCTTATAATTTAACTTCCGCCAACTACTAATCGTATTACCACTATTCTTGCTATAAGCAAAGAATGTACCACCAACTAAACTATCATCTGGTGCTTGTTTGTATAGTGCAATCACGATTGGAACATTTCCAACTCCTGACTTTTTCCGCACTCGTTGAAGAACCTTTTGTGCCGCGATTTCACCTTGACGACGAACCTCACTATCACTAATTTTCTTAGTTAAAGTTGGTCCTCCTGTCTTAGTTTGGTAGTTATATTCGGAATTTATTCCAATCCCAATCGTAATCCCCCGCAATTTCATGGAATTACCACTTTCTTGCATATAATCTTGTTCTTCAATTTGTTGAATATAGACTGGGTTAGGATTACTCTTCTTTCCTTGAGCAGGGTTTAGCCCTTCAGGATTACTCTTTGTTTTTCGACCAAGCCAGTTTTCAATCGTCCCACTACTAAGGTATTGACCTTCTTGGAAAATATAGCTTTTTGTTGAAAAGACCCGTTTTGAAACCTGGGTCAAACCACTTTCAAAGCTTTTAAGGTTATATTGGTTATCATTTTGTGAGATATTTATACCCCGAGCTTTACTTGTTCGGTAACGACCATTTTTAATCACACCTTGATAAGTACCATTACTTGAACCAGTCGTTGAATAGTTTTTCGATGACGACTTTCCTCCAAAACCACATGATGCAAGCAAGACAGTACACATCAAAACGGCAGCACTAACGGCTATTTTTTTTGCCTTTCGCTTCACGATTTACTGTTCCTCCTTCATTGCTTGGCTGAATTGCTGTTCATTCCATACGTCAATACCCAAGTCTTGAGCTTTTGTTAGCTTACTACCAGCATCAGCCCCAGCAATGACAATATCTGTTTTCTTTGAGACGCTTCCGGTTACCTTAGCCCCGTGGTTTTCAAGCCATGATTTTGCTTCCCCACGAGTCATTTCAGTTAGCTTACCAGTCAGTACTACTCGCCGACCATTCCATTCACTATCAGGATTAGCATTTGACCGTGAGCCAAGATAAGCAAAGTTTACCCCAACTTCTCGTAATTCGTCAATTAATTTAATAACCTGTTGATTAGCAAAATAAGTTACGATACTTTCGCCAATTGTTGGACCAATTCCACTAATCGCAGAAATTTCATCGGCATCGGCCTTCATTAAGCTATCAAGGTCACCGAAATGTTCCATGATAATTCGAGCAGCCTTTGCACCTACATGACGAATTCCAAGACCAAATAATAAGCGCTCGACAGAATTATTACGACTATTATCGATCGATGTCAATAGGTTAGAGGTCGATTTCTCGCCAAATTTATCTAAAGTTAATAATTGGTCATGATTAAGTCGATATAAACCGGCAACATCATGAATCAATTCTTTATCCCATAGCTGTTCAATGATTCTAGGACCAAGTCCATCAATATTCATGGCATTTCGGGAAGCAAAATGTGCTAAGCCTTCTTTAATTTGCGCTGGACACATTGGATTAATACAGCGTAACGCAACTTCACCATCAAGATGAACTAATTCTGAGCCACAGACCGGACACTTCGTTGGAATCTCATATTCAACTGAATCTGCAGGACGTTTAGTTGGATCTACTTTTGAAATTTCAGGAATAATGTCACCCGCTTTATGCAGGTAAACAGTATCACCAATCCGAATATCTTTTTCACGCAAGTAATCAGGATTATGCAAAGAAGCTCGACTAACTGTTGTACCCGCCAATTGAACTGGGTCCATAACTGCTGTTGGCGTTACATTGCCGGTCCGACCGACAGTCCAGACAATATCACGGACAATCGTTGCTTGCTCTTCGGGAGGGAATTTATAAGCAATTTCCCAGCGTGGCACCTTAACTGTATTCCCAAGGGCAACTTCCGTATCAAGGTCGTTTACTTTTTCAACAATTCCATCGATCCCGTAAGTGAGCTTGTCTCGTTGAGCTGTATATTCTTCAATATACTTCTCAATCTCTTCACGGTTATGAACAACTCGATTATTAGGATTAACATTAAACCCTAATTCTCGCATACGATCAAGTGCTTCCGCTTGGGTCTTTACCCCTAACTTTTGATATTCAGGAACATAATATATAAATGTATCTAGTTCACGTTGCGCCGTTACTTTCGGATCTAATTGCCGCAAACTTCCGGCTGCTGCATTCCGGGGATTAGCAAAAACCGGCAATCCTTCTGCTTCGCGTTTAGCATTTAACTTTGCAAAAGCCGCTTTTGGCATATAACATTCGCCCCGAACCTCGATCGATAATGGTTCTGGCAATTCTGCGGGAACTGACTTGATAGTTCGGACATTAGCAGTAACATCTTCACCAATCGTTCCATTGCCACGCGTAGAACCTTGAACTAACTTTCCATTCTCGTAAACAAGTGAAAGAGAAAGGCCATCGATTTTTAGTTCGAGATTATATTCGGGCTCAACTTCGACATCCCGATTTTCCTGTTGTCGTTGGTTAAAGTCCATCAATTCTTCAATCGAAAAGACATCCCCCATCGATAACATCGGAATTTCATGCCGAACTTTTGTTAATTGGCTTTCTGTTGCTCCTCCTACTCGTTGGGTTGGCGAATCAGCAGAGACTAATTGTGGAAATTGTTCTTCCAGCTGTACTAATCGCTGATAAGCACGGTCATATACATGATCCTCTACGGTTGGATTATCTTGTTCATAATATTCTTTTCCCCATTTAGTCAATTTTGCTCGTAATGGCTTAATCTCATCTTGAGCTTCTTGAAGGGTTAATTCTTTTACTGGCGTCTGTTTTTCACTCATCTCATCCGCCTCATTTCGTTATTTTTGTACTTTCGTAATTGGGGCAAAACTTGCCAATAACCGCTTTACACCCTGACTTGGAAAGGCAATATCTAATTCCATATCATTACCACTACCGTTAACTTTGACCACTGTTCCTTGGCCCCACTTTTTGTGTTCAACCTTATCGCCAGTTTTCCAGCCAACCTTATCGGCCCCAGTTCCGGTGTTAGTAATTGGTTTAACCCGCTTGCCAGCACTGCGATATGTTCGCTTCTGCTGATCACGGTAGGTAGTAGCGGTTGCGGCAGCACGATCAAATGGCAGTTTACTATCTTTAATGCTATTACCTGATGGGCTATTTTCAAACTGTAACAACTCAGAATCAATTTCTTCTACAAATCGTGATGGTTGGTTACGCTGGATACGACCATAAAGTAAACGTGAAAAGGCATTAGTAAGATAAAGCTTTTTCTTTGCCCGTGTAATTCCAACATAGGCTAAGCGACGTTCTTCTTCCAATTCATCATCTTCCATTAAAGCTCGCGATAATGGAAAAATACCTTCTTCCATTCCCACAAGGAACACAACTGGAAATTCAAGTCCCTTAGCTGCATGTAATGTCATTAAAGTTACAGCTGGTGTTTGTTCATCAACATCATCTTGATCTGAGACAAGGGCCAAATCAGCTAAAAAGTTAATAATTTTTTGCAAGTTAGGATCATCATCGTCTTTATGCTGCTCATCATATTCTTGTGTAACCGACTTAAATTCATCAAGGTTTTCACGACGAGCTTGTGCTTCAAGGCTTCGATCATCACTTAGCATTTTGTTGTAGCCACTTAACTCTAAAATCTGTTCAGTTAAATCAGTTAATGTGAGATATTCTGCTTGTTTAGTCAAGTTAGCCATTAATTGACCAAATTCATCAATTTTATTTCGTGTTCGTGCAGTAATTTCACTAGCAGTATCAACATTTTGAGCTGCCTTTAATAATGTCCAGCCATTTTCATTAGCGAAATTGCGAAGATGTTCCACACTAGTTAAACCAATTCCTCGTTTGGGCGTATTAACAACTCGTTCAAAGCTCATTGAATCGGCAGGATTAACGATTAAGGTCAAATATGCTAAAATATCACGAATTTCACGCCGGTCATAGAATTTATGGCCACCAACCATCGTATAGGGAATACTGCTCTTCAAGAAAGTTTCTTCAACCATCCGTGATTGTGCATTAGTCCGATAAAGAATTGCAAAGTCATTAAAGTGATAGCCATGCTTTTCTTGTTCTTCTTTAATCTTCGAAACAATAAACTGCGCTTCATCATGTTCATTTTGCGCGCGGTAATACGAAATTTTGTCCCCTTGACCATTTTCTGTCCACAGATTCTTCTTTTTTCGATAAAGGTTATTAGCAATAACTTCATTTGCCGCATTTAAAATTGTTTGCGTTGATCGATAGTTTTGCTCAAGCATTACCGTCTTAGCTTGGGGATAATCATGTTCAAAATTCAAAATATTGTTCATATTAGCTCCACGCCAACCATAAATACTCTGATCTGCATCCCCTACCACACACAAATTTTGGTACTTTTGCGCTAATAGATTAACTAACCGGTATTGAGCATCGTTTGTATCCTGGTATTCGTCAACATGGATGTAGTGGAACTTATCTTGATAAAATTCAAGCGTCTCTTGGTCACTTTCCAATAACTCAATGGTCTTCATAATCAGATCATCAAAATCTAATGCTTGATTAGCTTCTAACTCTTGTTGGTAAAGCTTATATGCTCGCGCGACCATGTTTTCAAACATACTATTAGCTTCTTTGCTATAATCATCTGGCGTCAACAAAGCATTTTTAGCATTAGAAATCGCACTTAAAATACTGCGGGGATCAAATTTTTTAGTATCAATATTTAATTCTGCGCAAATCCGCTTCATTAACGTCCGTTGCTCACTTGTATCAGCAATCGTAAAGGCGCGATTATAGCCAATTTTTTCAATATCACGACGGAGGATTCGAACACATAATGCGTGAAAAGTCGATACCCAAATCTCATTAGCACTTTCACCAAGTAATTTACCGACCCGCTCTTTCATTTCGCGCGCAGCCTTGTTGGTAAAAGTAATCGCTAAAATATTCCATGGTAATACACCATTTTCTTCAATTAAGTAAGCAACCCGGTGTGTAAGAACCCGTGTCTTTCCTGATCCAGCACCGGCCATTACTAATAATGGTCCCTCTGTAGTTAATACTGCTTCGGATTGCTTATCATTCATTCCTTCTAATAATGCTTGCCCGTTATTCACGCTGTTCCATCCTCTCTAAATTTTCATCGGCTAATATTATACCAAATTAGGATCTCATTTGGTGCTAAAATCGAACGTATGTTAGGAAAAATAAAGAGACTGCGATTTCATCCCCAGTCCCTCGTAATCTTGTACGCTTAATTTATAATTTCGTGATCAAGCTTATTCGTTCCAAACTTCAGTATCGTCAACCTGATTCTTTAAGGCTGCCAAGTTATCGCCGCCAGTTACCCAGACAAAGCCTAGAATTGCCTGATCGTCATCCCCAACATCATTAAAGAACCTAAATTGCCAGTTATTCTTTAGCAACCATTGCCGTTGAATTGCTCGTGATTGATAATTACGAACGACCATCAATAAGCCAATTTGTAATGGTGTAATAACATGTAGGGGCATTCCAACAGTGCTTCTTAATTGTTCTTCATACTGGTCAACATTTGCTGTGACATCATAAATATTAGCAATCGACGTTAACCCTGGTTCAATATTCTTTACATAAAGAGTACCAGTAGAAGTAACATAAAAGTTAACCGAAAATACCCCCCGATATTCAAGAGATGCCGCAACACTTTTTACAATCCGTTGCATCTCTTTTAACATATCATCGTGAATATTTGCTGGTGTTGCAACAGAAATCAATTGGCGCTTGTCATTGTAATGAAGCTGAGCAAGTGGGAAAATCTCTGTATCTTTTCCATCAGTTGCCGCTGTCATAGTATATTCATTTGTATGTTCAATCCACGATTCTAGTAAATATGTACCCGTATCAATAAAATCAGCGGCGCGAGTAATATCAGATTGACGCTCAATCAGCATTGAATTTTCCCCAATTCCTCGTTGAATGGGTTTTAACAACGCAGGATAGCCAATGGAATCGATTGATTGGTAAACATCATCTAAACTAACCACCGTCATATATGGAGCAATATTAATATTTACCTGATCTAAGAAAGCACGTTCCATTAATCGGTCTTGAACAATCTCAAGAGCATTAATCCCCTGAGGAATCACTGCATATTGACTCAAAAAGTGCATGACGCGAGAATCGACATTAGGGGTTTGATAAATAATTGCATCACATGCTTCACCAAACTGAGTTAGTTTTGTCCGATCGTTCATTGCCCCTACAATGGTAAAATCAGCCATTTTAGTTACTAATGGCTGAGAACGATTCACATACACACCAACGTTAAAGCCTGCCTTCTTCGCTGTTGCAATAAGTGCTGCCCCATTGCGATTAATTCCAATAATTCCTAAAGTACTACCTGGGTAAATAGCATCTCTGCCCATTTTATCACTTCCCTTATTAGTCTTTTACGAATTCAACTTTATTATCACTCAATGATTGAATTCGTGCCAATGATTCGACACGAATTCCACGTTCTTTTAGTTCACCAGCTCCAGGTTGAAAACTCTTTTCAATAACTATTCCTGCACCCGCTACTTGAACCCCTGCTTGATCGGCAATTTCTAATAATCCCTCTACTGCTTGACCATTAGCCAAGAAATCATCAATCATTAAAATCTTATCATTAGCATCTACATACTTTTTAGAAATTGAAATCCGATTGGTTGTTTTCTTAGTATACGAATATACATCAGCAGTATACATATTTTGGTTAAGAGTAAGACTCTTATGCTTACGAGCGAAAATAACTGGGAGATTCATTTCCAACCCAGTCATTACAGCTGGAGCAATTCCGGATGATTCGACTGTCCAAATCTTAGTAATGCCTTCATTAGCGAAAAGCTTGGCAAATTCTTGACCGATATGCAACATTAATTGAGGATCAACTTGATGGTTTAAAAAAGCATCTACTTTTAAAACATTACCCGGTAAAACAGTCCCGTATTCCTTAATCTTTTCTTCTAACTCTTTCATTTTTGTACCCCTCTACATTACTCATTACTTATCATAATTATATAATTTATACGCCTTAATCACCGAAATTAATTTTTGTGCATAATCAGGATCAGTCGCATACCCTGCTTCTTGCAATCCCCGAGCTGCTTCTTGATAATTAGTCGCATGGACAACTCGATCATAATTTTGCTGATTGGTGTCTGTTCCATTTAACATCAAGCGCGTATGGTCTTTAATAGAATCACTCCAACTATCATAAACGCGGAATCGTCCCTTAGTAACGATCCACTTACCATTAATATATTCTTTAGTTGTCATTACTCGTGAATTTGCTCCCGTTCCCTTAATTCCAAATAAATTATGGTATTGTGACGCTAACTGACTCGTTCCCCATTGAGATTCAAGAATCGCTTGGGCAATCGTAATTGATGCATAGACATGATAGGTATTTTGCATTGCCTGGGCTTCAGGAGCAACTTGCTGAATAAATAATTGCTTCGCTCGGCGATCCTTTTCACGTGCCTCTTGTTCAATTCGTTGCTGATTCCAGATTCGGTAAAAATGGTGCCCAACGTAAACACCCAAAAAGATAACAATAACAGCAAGAATGCTAATAATCCAATTTCTACCCGTATGGCGGTTTTTGTTTCTCCGCTTCCGTTTTGCCACAAGCTTAGCCTCCTCTTTTCTACTAGTTATTAATTGTAGCAAAATCCATCTCGTTTGGGTTAATTTATCGTAATATTTTTAGAAGAAGTTAAAAAAGCACAACTGAAAAAATTTTTCCAGTTGCGCTTGCTGCTACTAGCCTTAAGTATTAATGGAATTGCATTCCACCATCAACAATAATTGTTTGTCCAGTAACGTAATTTGAATCAGGACCAGCTAAGAAACTTACCACATTAGCAACATCCTCTGGTTCAGAAAGACGCTTCATTGCAATGTTCTTGGCAAAGGTTTCCATTCCCCATTCATCACTCTTACCAGCATTTTGACCAACTTGATGCGCAATATCATACATCATCGGAGTCTTAACAATTCCTGGTGCAAAAGCATTTACCGTAATATCTTCAGTTGCCAAATCTTGAGCTACTACCTGCGTAATTCCTCGAATAGCAAATTTTGTTCCGGAATAAAGTGCAAGATTAGGATTACCAACAACACCAGCTTGAGATGTAGCATTGATAATCTTACCACCATGACCGAGCTCCTTAAATGCCTTGTGGGCAGCTTGAATTCCCCATAAAACCCCAGCAACATTTACGCCATATACTTTTTCAAATTGTTCAGGTGTAATTGAATCAATTGGGGTAGTAGGACCTAATCCAGCATTATTAACGATTACATTAAGATCTCCAAAATGTTCGACTGTCTTCTCAACAGCTGCAAACACTTCTTCTCTATTTGCTACATCGGCTACAAGTGGTAATGCTTCCCCACCATTATTAGTCAGTTCATCAACAACTTGTTGGAGCTTTGCCTCGTTTAATGCTACGAGAGCAACCGCAAAACCATCCTTAACCAATCTTTCTACAATTGCTTTACCAATTCCTTGGCTTGCTCCAGTTACTAACGCTACCTTTTTAGTCATTAGTAATTCCTCCTTTATATTAGTTATCATGTATTATACCGTATATTAAATTCCGTTTAAATATAAAAAGACACCAGCAAAATACTGATGTCTCTGGAAGCGATAATCGAAATATTAACGCTTACTGAATTGAGCAGCCTTACGAGCTTTCTTAAGACCTGGCTTACGACGTTCCTTCATACGAGGGTCACGAGTTAAGAGACCAGCCTTCTTTAAAGCGTCACGGAAGTCTGGATCAACAGCGAGAAGTGCACGGGCGATACCGTGACGTACTGCACCTGCTTGACCAGAGAATCCACCACCATTAACGTTAGCTAAAACGTCGTATTGACCTTCTGTTTTAGTAACAGCAAATGGTTGGTTAACGATAGCACGTAAGTTGGCAAATGGAATGTAGTCTTCAATTGCCTTGCCGTTCATCGTAATCTTACCTGAACCTGGTACTAAGCGAACACGTGCGGTTGCATCCTTACGCCGACCAGTACCACTGTATTGTACTTGTTGAGCCAATTCCATTCCCTCCTTAGATTAAGTTAGTAATGTCTAAAACTTCTGGGTTTTGTGCAGCATGTTTGTGGTCTTCACCAGCATAAACATGTAACTTCAAACCTTGCTTGTGACCAAGAGAGTTGTGTGGAAGCATACCCTTGATAGCAGTTTCCAATAACTTCTCTGGTTCCTTTGCAAGGAAGTCACCAGCAGTCCGTTGCTTCAAACCACCAGGGTAGTTTGAGTGACGGTAGTACATCTTTTGAGATGCTTTCTTACCAGTTAACTTAACTTGCGCAGCGTTGATAACGATAACGTAATCACCAGTATCAACGTGTGGAGTAAATGTTGGTTTGTTCTTACCGCGCAAAATTGATGCTACTGCAGATGCTAAACGACCCATTGGGACATTCTTAGCATCGACAACGTACCATTTGCGTTCAACTTCACCAGGTTTTGCGATGTATGTCGTTCTCACGATTAAGTCCTCCAATTTTGTTTTTCTTTTACATATAATAGTGTACCGAGTTATTAGATGGAAAAGAAATACCAATGGCTAGTATACCTTCTTCTAGTACTTTCGTCAATCCTTTTCATCATTTGTTCCATAATCTACATTAACTAAATATAAACCACTTGCTGGAGCCGTCATCCGTGCCAATGTCCGATCCTTTGCCTCAAGGACTCGAGACACGTCATCTACTGGCCGCTGATTGCTCCCGATTTCTAAAAGAAAAGCCACCATTATTCGGACTTGGTTATAGAGAAAACCATTACCAGTAAAATCAAAGACGACTTCATTTCTTAATTCATCTCGTTTAATCGTGATACTCTCAATCGTCCGAACATTGCTTTTTGCTTGACTCCCCGACGCAACAAAACTTGTAAAGTCATGAGTTCCAACTAAATCATTAGCTGCTTTTCTCATCTTTTCTAAGTTAAGAGGATATTTAAAATGAGAAGTATAGTTGCGTTTAAATGGGTTCACAAATTCCCCCTGATCAACCCGGTAACGATAAGTCTTACGATGAGCACTGTATCGCGCATGGAAATCATTATCCACTAATTCGGCCTTCTTAATTAAAATATCCAGTGGCAAAATACTATTGAGGGCTTTTCTCATAGATTCATTACTTAAATGATAGGGAATATCAAAGTGCGCAACCTGATTAAGAGCATGCACCCCTGCGTCTGTTCTTCCTGAGCCGATAACAGGAATAGCAGGCTTTGGGTGCTTAGCAATTTTATTTACTGCATTCTTTAATGTTTGTTCTACTGTCCGCTTATTTGGTTGAATTTGAAAACCGGAAAAATTGGTTCCATCATAAGCAAAGGTTATTTTATAACGATACATTGTTTACTTCCTTATTAATTTAGAAAAATATTCGAATACAAACTAGACCAACTGTCACAATCAATAGCGCCAAGCCAGCCCAAGCATCATTTTTATGCCAAACTAATTGACGATAATGAGTCCGTGGTGCATTAGGATCATACCCTCGTGCTTCCATTGCCGTTGCTAATTCTTCAGCACGCTTAAACGAGTTGACAAACAATGGGATAAGAATCGGAACTAAATGTTTAATCCGTGTCAAAAGATTTCCAGCGTTAAAATTAATCCCGCGGGCCCGCTGAGCTTTCATAATTTTATTAGTTTCATCCATAATAGTTGGAACAAAGCGTAATGCAATGGAAAGCATTAACGTAATCTGGTTGACAGGAACTTTAATCACTTGTAATGGTTTCATTAACCATGCCAAGGCATCTGCAATTTGAAAAGTTTGCGTAGTGGCAGTTAAGACAGTTGAGGCAGTAATAATCACAATAAACCGATAAAAAATAATTAATGAATTAATAAGGCCGTCACGGGTTATTGCCATAATTCCCCAATGCCAATACGCCTTTCCGCCACTACTAAATAAAATTTGAAACGCTACTGTTATCAAAATAATTAAAAATAACGGCTTAATCCCTTGCCAATATTGTCTTAAACCAACATTACTTAACTTAATTGCCGCAAGGAGCGCTAATAAAAGCCATATAGCAGCTAAAAAATTATTCACGAAGAAAATTAAAATAACGTAAATAATACACATGATTAGTTTTATTCGTGGATCAAGACGATGGAGGATCGATTTTACTGGTACATAACTACCAAATACGATTTTACTATTCATTTTCTTTTTCTCCTCATCGCTTCTGCTATTTCATCTGCTAACACATCAAGCGTAAGCGGTTCTGTATTTTTTAAGGTTATCCCATCTTTACTAAGGAATTGCGCAACCTCGACAGAAACAGGCAAAGTCAATGATAGTTTTTTTAATCGTTGAGCATCCCTAAATAATTGCTGAGGAGTAGTATCCGCAACAACCTGCCCATTGCTCATTGCAATTACGTGGTTAGCATAATAGGCCACCTGCTCCATTTGGTGAGTAACCATTATAATCGTTGTTCCCTTCTCGTTAAGATCTTTAATAAGTTTAAGTAAATCATTAGTTGCTTGAGTATCCAGTCCTGCTGTTGGTTCATCAAGAATTAAAATTTGGGGATCCATTGCTAAAACGCCAGCAATCGCTACTCGCCTCATTTGTCCTCCAGAAAGTGCAAAAGGGGAGTGTGACTTTAATTCTAAGGGCAAATCCACCATTTTTAATGCTTCATCAACTGCTTTTTCAATTTTTTTTGCAGGCCACCCTAAATTATGAGGCCCAAAAGCAATATCCTCCGCAACTGTTTCTGCAAATAGTTGCTGTTCAGGAAATTGGAATACAAAACCGACTTGATGGTGGATTTTACTTAAATATTCAGTTTTTGTCGTTGCATTAATTTCTAAACCTGCTACATTAAGTTCCCCACTACTGGGCTTTATTAATCCATCAATTAATGAAACCAATGTCGACTTTCCACTTCCGGTTTGTCCAATAATAGCAACAAATTCTTGCTCTTTAATTGTTAATGAGACATTATGTAAGGCTTCATTAGTAGAATTAGGATATGTATAGTGGAGTTTTTTTACTGTAATTGCTGCTTTAGCCAATTTTTTAGCTCCTCTAAATTTAAATATCTATTTGGAACATTAATTCCTCGTTCAACCAATAATTTCTGCAGTTGCTGGCTTGCGGGAATTCCTACTCCAATTTCAAGTAATAATTCTTTATCTTTAAGGATTTCCGATGGAGCACCTTGTTTTACAACTTGCGAATCATTTAATACAACTATTTTGTCTGCTAATTCAATTTCTTTAAGATCATGTGTAATTGAAATAATTGAAAGATTATATTCTTTTTTTAATTTTTGTAATAAAGCTAAAATTTCTTGTCGTGCTAAAGGATCAAGCATACTAGTGGCCTCATCAAGGATTATTATCTTAGGCATTAATGCAAGGATTCCTGCAAGTGCTACCCGTTGCTTTTGTCCTCCTGAGAGATTAATAGGAGCTGTGTTTTTATAATCACTCATTCCTACCATCTTTAAGGCTTTATCAATCTTTTCCTCCATTTTATTTCGATCTACTTGTCGGTTTTCAAGTCCGAATGCAACATCGTCAGCAACGGTTGCTCCTACAAACTGATTTTCAGGGTTTTGAAAAACGAATCCAATATGCTGGTGAATCTTGCCTAAAGAACTTTCGTTAACTTGTATTTCGTCAACTTCAATCGATCCTGCAGTAGGACTAAGCAATCCATCAATTAATCGGGCTAATGTACTCTTTCCACTACCATTATGACCAATAATCGCTGTCCAAGAAACTGGTTCAAAATCCAGATTGATATTTTTTAAAACGGGGTATTTACTGTCTGGATATGTAAATACAAGTTTTCGAATCTTTATTCCAGTCACAGTATTTCCTCTTTTCAATATTAGTTAATAAGTATATTTTAGCAAAGTCCACAGAATTATCTATCAAAATTAAATTTAAAATAAAAAATCACTTACCATTGAAGTGCACGAGGGTTTCCCGCATTCAAGCTAGACTAGGGTTTCCCCACCATCGTAACGCTCTATACTATCAATGATAGTGATTCTTTATTACGTATTTAATTTATGTGAACAAATCAATTAGTCCACTAATTCAAGAATAACCATTGGTGCACCGTCACCACGACGAGGCATAGTCTTCAAGATGCGTGTGTAACCACCGTTACGATCTGCATACTTTGGAGCAAGTTCTTCAAAAAGGTTTTGAAGAGCAGATTGTACACGAATATCATCGCCATCTTCCTTAACATCAGCAACAACATTACGTACAAAAGCGGCAGCCTTACGACGAGAAGCTAAATCACCATGCTTAGCAAGTGTAATCATCTTATCAGCGGTCTTACGAACTTCCTTAGCACGTGCTTCAGTAGTGGTAATACGACCATTAACGATTAAATCTGTGGTTAAATCACGTAATAAAGCCTTACGTTGTGAACTTGTACGTCCTAATTTACGGTAACTCATAAAGTGGTTCCCTCCTTTGCAATTGGTATACTAATTAGTCGTCTTGGCGAAATGAAACACCAAGATCATTTAATTTAAGTTTAATTTCTTCTAACGACTTTTGTCCTAAGTTCCGAACCTTCATCATATCAGACACTGTTCTATCAGTTAATTCCTTAACAGTATTGATACCAGCTCGCTTCAAACAATTGTAAGAACGTACAGAGAGATCAAGCTCTTCAATAGTCATTTCAAGCATCTTCTCTTTGTGTGTTTCTTCTTTTTCAACCATCACTTGAGCATTTTGAGCCGTTTCTGTTAAATCAACAAACATAGCTAAGTGTTCAGTCAAAATCTTCGCACCTAGACTAACTGCTTCAGTTGGTGTTAATGAACCATCAGTCCAAACATCCAGCGTCAACTTATCATAATCGTTACGTTGACCAACCCGTGCATTTTCAACAGTGTAATTTACACGTTCAATTGGGGTATAGATGGAATCAATCGGTAAAACACCAATTGCTAAATCATCCATCCGGGCCTTATTATCGTTAGCAGAAAGGTAACCGCGACCCTTATCAGCAGTTAACTTGATGTGTAATTCTGCGCCATCAGCAACAGTTGCAATATGCAGATCAGGATTTAAGATTGTAACTTCATTATCACCCTGGATATCACTTGCAGTTACTTCAGCAGGTCCTTTAACATCTAATTCAAGATTCTTTTGATCCTCAGAATCAAGCTTCAAAGAAACTTTCTTAAGATTTAGGATAATCTGCGTAACATCCTCAGTTACACCTTCAACAGTGCTAAATTCATGTAAAACACCATCAATTTGCATACTCGTAATCGCTGCACCTGGCAAAGATGCAATTAATACACGCCTTAACGAGTTACCGAGAGTGGTTCCATAACCGCGCTCAAGTGGTTCTACGACAAACTTACCGTAGTTATCTGTTTCTTCAACTTTGTGAATATTTGGCTTTTCAAATTCGATCATTCTATCCTTGTACCCCTTTCAAAACGTGGTTCGTATTTGAGACAAAAAGGCAATTGATGGAAATAATTGTCTCCAGCAATGTCAATTAAACACGACGACGCTTTGGAGGACGAGAACCATTGTGAGGAACAGGTGTTACATCACGAATAGCAGTAACTTCCAATCCAGTTGCTTGAAGTGCACGGATAGCAGCTTCACGACCTGAACCTGGACCCTTAACTTCAACTTCAACAGTCTTCATACCATGTTCCATAGCTTGCTTAGCAGCAGCTTCTGATGCCATTTGAGCAGCAAATGGAGTGGACTTCCGACTTCCCTTAAAGCCTAAAACACCAGCTGAAGACCATGCTACAGCGTTACCTTGAACGTCAGTAATCATGATCAAAGTGTTGTTAAATGTTGAGTGAATGTGCGCAACACCAGTTTCAACATTCTTTTTTGCACGACGCTTACGCGTACCTTTTTTGGTTGCCATATCTAGTACTAACCTCCTTTTTTATAAAGTTAAACTACTTCTTCTTATTAGCGATAGCTACAGCCTTACCCTTACGAGTACGAGCATTGTTCTTAGTGTGTTGACCACGAACAGGTAGGCCACGACGGTGACGCATACCACGGTATGATCCAATTTCTTGAAGACGCTTGATATTCATTGAAACTTCACGCCGTAAATCACCTTCAACTTGAATTTGATCTACTTGTGCACGAATCTTTTCTTCTTGATCTGGAGTTAAATCACGAACACGGATGTCTTCTGATACACCAGCATTTTCAAGAATCTTCTTAGCAGTAGAATCACCAATACCAAAAATATATGTTAAGCCGACTACGATTCGCTTGTCACGAGGTAAATCGACACCTGCAATACGAGCCATGAGCTACACCTCCATTTCTCTATAAAATAAATTACTTACCTTGACGTTGCTTATGCTTTGGGTTAGCAGAGCAAATAACCATAACACGACCGTTACGCTTAACGATCTTGCAGTGCTCACACATCTTTTTAACAGATGGTCTTACTTTCATTCTAAAATCCTCCTATTGAGAGTAATTGATCAATAACTACTTGAACCGGAAAGTAATCCGACCCTTTGTAAGGTCATATGGAGACATTTCTACTTTAACACGATCCCCTGGTAAAATTTTAATGTAGTGCATCCGAATTTTACCAGAAACATGTGCTAAAATTTCTGCTCCGTTTTCCAATTCAACTTTAAACATTGCATTAGGCAAAGTTTCAGTTACTTTACCTTCTACTTCAATTACATCGGCTTTTGCCACGAAATAGTACCTCCTTACCTATTCTAGATATTACGTAAAAATGGTGGAAAGTATAAAACTTCCCACTACTCAGATAGATAAACCTTGCATAGTTTAGCATATGTTTACAAACTTCGCAAGAGATAACTATTATCTAGTTTAGGTTTGTTAATACTTTCTTGATATCTTCGTAAACTTTATCGATATCTTGTTCACCATTAATTTCGTGCAAAACACCTTTCTTTTGGTAATAGTCTACCAGTGGTGTGTTCAACTTAATATTAACATCTAGACGATTCTTAACCGTTTCAGGCTTATCATCATCACGCTGATAAAATTCATGATGACCACAAACGTCACATGTGCCTTCAACTTTAGGAGCATTGTAAAGCTTATGATACGTTGTTCCACAGTTACGGCAAATAAAACGTCCACTTAAACGTTCTACCAATACATCCGGTTCGACGTGAATATTGATCACAGCATCAAGATGCCGATTACTCTCTGCTAACATCTTATCCAAAGCTGCTGCTTGGTTAAGATTACGAGGAAATCCATCCAGCATAAAGCCATCTTTAGTATCATCTTGAGCTAACCGTTCCTTAACGATACCGTTAGTAACTTCGTCCGGAACAAGTTCACCTTTATCAATATATTTCTTAGCTTCAATTCCCATGGGAGTTTCATTTTTTATGGCTGCCCGAAAAATATCTCCAGTTGAGATATGAGGAATTGGAAAATCTTCAACGATCTTTTGAGCTTGAGTACCTTTACCGGCACCTGGAAGACCCATTAATACAAGATTCATACTCATTAGTCATTTCCTCCTTTAGGTTCTCGAATAAATCCAATATATTCGCGCTTCATTGTTAGTCCGTTTAACTGCCGAACAACATCTAAAGCAATTTGTACGATAATCAGTAAGCTTGTACCACCTAAACCAATTGACTGACTTAGGTTCCATACGTTACTTGCAATTAACGGAATTAAGGAGATCAATCCTAAGAATAATGAACCTACTGTACTCAATCGCATTAACAATGAAGAAATATAGTCTTGTGTACCCTTTCCAGGACGCACTCCAGAAATATAACTTCCTTGCTTTTGCAAATTCTCAGCAAGTTTTTCTGGGTTAACCTGAACAAAGGCATAGAAAAAGGTAAATACAACAATCAAAAATACATACAGTGCGATCCCAGGACCAGATTGCATGTTAAAAATGGTCGTCATGATTTGATACCAACTATCCCCACCATGGTTTTGCTGGAAAGCCATAAGAATAGTTTGCGGGGTTGAGATAAAAGAACCAGCAAAAATAACAGGAATAACACCTGATACGTTAATCTTCAAGGGAAGATAACTACTGGATGGTGAAGTAGTGGTTCGTCTTGTGTATTGAATTGGTAGACGTCTTTCTGCCTGTTGTACCCATGTCACAAACGCTACAATAATTAAAATTGCAACAATAACAAGAGTAACAAATCCAATTCCCATCCACAAAGCAGAGCCAGATTCACCAGCAATTTGGTCATCCCATAACTGACGAATTCCACCTGGCATTTGCGCAACAATACCAGCAAAAATTAACATGGAAACACCATTACCCAAGCCACGTTCAGTAATCATGTCTCCCATCCAAGTAGCAAACATTGTACCTGCAGTTAAAATTAAACCGATTGTTAAATACGTTTGAACACCAGGGTGATTAACCAAACGAATAGTACTCAATGCATTAAACCCGGCGGTAATACCGATTGATTGGATAAATCCAAGTACAATCGTTAACCATCGGGTTGCTTGATTAAGTTTTCGCCGTCCTACTTCTCCTTGTTTACTCCATTCAACAAAACGCGGAACAATATCCATTTGTAATAGTTGAACAACAATTTGCGCAGTAATATATGGAGAAACTCCCATTGCAAATAAAGAGTAATTCTCCAATCCACCACCACTAAAGGTATTGAGGATTGATGCTAAACCGGTTGAGGAGATTTCCTGCAAAGCAGCAGCGTTAACTCCAGGAACGGTAATCGCTGCCCCAATCCGATAGACAATCAATACAAACAATGTAAAGAAAATCTTTTTACGGATATCTTTTACCTTGAATGTATTTTTGACGGCTGTGAACAAACTACATCACCTCAGTTTTACCACCAGCAGCTTCAATTGCAGAAACTGCAGAAGCAGAAAACTTATTAGCCTTAACAGTTAATTTCTTTTCAAGCTTACCGCTACCAAGAATCTTGATGTCGCTCTTCAAGTTCTTAACTAAGCCACTTTCCATCAATAATTGTGGAGTAACTTCTGTACCATCATCAAACTTGTTTAATGATGCCAAGTTAACAATTGCGTATTCTTTCCGGTTAATGTTGGTAAATCCACGCTTTGGAATTTGCCGGTAAAGTGGCATTTGACCCCCTTCAAATCCTAAACGGGTCTTTCCATGAGCCTTTTGCCCTTTAGTACCACGTCCAGATGTAAAACCGTGTCCTGATGAAAGTCCACGACCCTTACGAAGACGCTTAGAACGAGAACCAGCAGCTGGCTTCAATTCGTTTAACTTCATTAGTAGGCACCTCCTTATTATTTAATTTTAATTACTTAACTTCTTCAACAGAAACTAAGTGAGCGATCTTAAAAATTTGACCGCGTGTTGCCGCATTATCTGGTAAGATAACTGAGCTATTGATCTTACCTAATCCCAATGCCTTAACAGTACGACGTTGAGTAGGTTGTCGGTGGGCAACACTGTGAATTAAGGTAACTTTTACTTGAGCCATAATTTAGTGCCCTCCTTATTCTGCTAAGTGGTCTACTGAAACACCACGTAACTTTGCAACTTCTTCAGCGTTCTTTAATTGCTTCAAACCTTCAAATGTTGCACGAACAACATTAACAGGTGTGTTAGAGCCAAGACGTTTAGAAGTAACGTCCGCAACACCGGCAAGGTCCATAACATTACGAACCGCACCACCGGCAGCAACTCCAGAACCTTCAACAGCTGGCTTTAACATGATCTTTCCACCGCCGTATACACCAATAACTTCGTGTGGAATAGTAGTTCCAACGATAGGAACAGTAATCAAGTTCTTTTCAGCAGCTGCTTGAGCTTTACGAATAGCTTCTGGAACTTCTTGAGCCTTACCAGTACCAAAACCAACATGACCTTTACGGTCACCAACAATTACTAAAGCAGCGAAACGCATACGACGCCCACCTTTTACAACCTTAGTAATCCGGTTGATGGCTACAACTTGATCGTCTAAATCCAACTTTGCTGGATCAATGAATTCTGATGATGCCATTGCAGGTTATTCCTCCTTTTTTTAGAATTTAAGTCCGTTTTCACGAGCAGCTTCAGCCAAGGCTTGAACACGTCCATGGTAAAGGTATCCACCACGATCAAACACAACTTCAGTAATGTTCTTTTCGTTAGCGCGTTTAGCAATTAATGCTCCTACACCACTAGCTTGTTCAGTCTTAGTCTTTCCACTTACTTCACTATCATTTGTGGAGGCACTTGCGAGCGTCACACCCTTTACGTCATCAATTAATTGAGCGTAAATGTTTTTGTTTGAACGGTAAACACTTAAGCGTGGGCGCTCCGCAGTACCAGAAATCTTACCGCGAACGCGTAAATGACGACGTTGACGGATCTTGTTCTTGTCTGGTTTAGAAATCACAACAGTCACCTCTTATTATATTAATTATATTAAATAAAAGAATGTTAAATAATCTTTTCAGATTACTTACCAGTCTTACCTTCCTTACGGATAATGTGTTCGTTTTCGTAACGAATACCCTTACCTTTGTATGGTTCAGGTGAACGTACAGCACGAACTTCAGCAGCAAAATTACCAAGGTGTTCCTTGTTAATTGAGCTTAATTCGATAGTAGTATTGTCAGGTACGTTAATTTCAACATCTTGTGGCTTATCCATTTCAACTGGGTTTGAGTAACCAACAGTTAAAATTAACTTGTTACCTTTGAGTTGAGCACGGTAACCAACACCAACAAGCTTAAGAACCTTCTTGTAACCATTAACAACACCTTCAACCATGTTGTTAACATTAGCACGAGTAGTTCCGTGTAACATCTTTAACTTATTAGTATCAGCATCACGATCAAACTTTACAACGTTACCATCAATAGTCATTTTGATTAATGGTGAAATTTCACGAGATAAAGTACCTTTAGGACCTTTAACAGTAACTACATTACCATCTTGAGAAATTTCAACACCACTTGGCAAATCAATTTCTTTGTAACCAATACGACTCATCTTTGCACCTCCTATCTAATATTCGTTTTTTACCAAACGTAAGCGATAACTTCGCCACCAATTTTCTTGGCACGAGCAACTTTATCAGTAACAACACCTTCAGATGTTGAAATGATAGCAATACCTAATCCATTAAGAACCTTAGGCACAGCATCTGACTTAACGTATGTACGTAAACCAGGCTTAGAAATGCGCTTTAAGCCAGAAATAACACGTTGACCGTCATTACCGTACTTTAAGAACACACGGATGATGCCTTGCTTGTTATCATCAACGTATTCAACATCGCGAATGAAACCTTCGTTTTTTAAGATTTCAGCGATGTCCTTCTTCATCTTTGATGCAGGTGCTTCTACTGATTCGTGTTGAGCCATATTAGCGTTACGAATACGAGTTAAGAAATCTGCGATTGGATCACTCATAGACATCGATGTTTTCCTCCTTTGTCGGTGATTTGTTTACCAGCTAGCCTTCTTTAAACCAGGAATTTGTCCCTTGTGGGCAAGTTCTCGTAAGCAAAGCCGGCATAAGTGGAATTTACGGTAAACTGAGTGCGGACGTCCACAACGTACACAACGTGTGTATTCACGACTTGAGAACTTAGCTGGACGGTTGCACTTAGCAATCATTGATTTTTTAGCCAATTTGTGGAACCTCCTTTATTTAGCAAACGGCATACCGAGTTGAGCAAGTAATTCGCGGGATTCTTCGTCAGTTTGTGCAGTTGTTACAATAACAACATCTAAACCACGAACTCGGTTAACTTTATCATAATCAATTTCTGGGAAAATTAATTGTTCATGGATACCAAGAGTGTAATTACCACGACCATCAAATGCCTTGTTACTTACACCATGGAAATCACGAACTCGTGGCAATGCCACATTAACTAATTTATCTAAGAAATCATACATACGTTCACCACGCAAGGTTACCTTAGCACCAATTGACATACCTTCACGAAGACGGAAACCAGCAATTGATTTCTTAGCCTTAGTAATTAAAGGCTTTTGACCAGAAATCAAGCCAAGTTCTTCAACAGCTTCATCAAGATTCTTGGAGTTAGTAGTTGCATCACCAACACCCATGTTTAAAACGATTTTGTCAATCTTTGGTGCTTGCATAACTGAAGAGTAGTTAAACTTTTCAATTAATGCTGGACGAATTTCATTTTCGTATTTAGCTTTCAAACGGTTTTCCATTAGAAGTTATTCCTCCCTTCCTTAAAAATTAGTCAAGTGTCTTACCTGACTTCTTCGCAACACGAACCTTCTTACCATCAACGAACTTGTAACCTACACGAGTTGGTTCATTTGTTGAAGGATCAATCAGCATTACGTTTGAAGCATTAATTGCAGCTTCTGTATCAATAACGCCACCATTAGGGTTTGAGTTGCTTGGTTTTTGGTGTTTCTTAACGATATTTACACCTTCAACGATAACGCGGTTTTGAGAAGCAAGTACCTTTTTAATAGTACCTTCTTTGCCTTTATCCTTACCAGCGATTACGCGAACCTTATCACCTGTTTTAATGAACATGTTGATTGTGCACCTCCTTATTTTCGGTAAAATCTTTAGAGAACTTCTGGAGCTAATGAAACGATCTTCATGAAGTCGTCTCCACGAAGCTCACGAGCGATTGGGCCAAAAATACGGGTACCCTTAGGGCTCTTGTCGTTGTTAATTAAAACAGCGGCATTTTCATCAAACTTAATGTATGAACCATCCTTACGGTGAATACCATGTTTAGTCCGTACAACAACGGCCTTAACAACGTCACCCTTTTTGACAACGCCACCTGGTGTTGCCTGCTTTACAGTAGCAACAATGATGTCACCAATATTACCTGTTTTAACTCGGGAACCACCTAAAATCTTAATAACTAAGATTTCACGAGCACCGGAGTTATCAGCGACCTTCAACCGACTTTCTTGTTGAATCACGGTTAATGTCCTCCTTCCATTTACAAATAAGAATTAGAATACGAATAATTTTTAGAGTTATCTGCTAAATTAAAGGGTAGCAGCTTTTTCGACAATCTTTACAAGACGGAAACGCTTCTTAGCTGATAATGGCCGAGTTTCCATAATTTGTACAGTGTCGCCGGTCTTAGCTTTGTTGTTTTCATCGTGAGCATAGTACTTCTTTGAGTACTTAACACGCTTACCATAGATAGGTGCACTCTTGTAAGTATCAATTACAACAGTGATAGTCTTATCCATTTTATCAGAAACAACGTGGCCTTGGTAAACCTTACGTGCATTACGTTCTTCACTCATGCGCTAATCCTCCTTTTCGTATTCTTATTTGTTTAATTCTTGTTGACGAAGAACTGTCTTAACCCGTGCAATATCTTTGCGTACTTGCTTAAGACTTGCAGTATTTTCCAACTGGCCGGTTGCTAATTGGAAACGTAAGTTAAACAATTGTTCCTTCAGTTCCTTTTCACGGTCAAGTAGCTTATCAGTGGTTAATCCATTCAGTTCTTGTACATAATCTTTACTTTTCATTAGATTGTCCACCTACTTCCTCACGTTGTACGATCTTAGTGCGAACTGGCAACTTGTGACCGGCAAGACGTAAAGCTTCACGAGCGACTTCTTCAGAAACGCCCCCTACTTCAAACATTACCTTGCCACGTTTTACTGGAGCAACCCATCCTTCAGGAGCACCTTTACCGTTACCCATCCGGACCCCAACACCTTTACTAGTGTATGAGAGTTGTGGGAAGATTTTAATCCAAACTTTCCCACCACGCTTCATGTAACGCGTCATAGCGATACGAGCAGCTTCAATTTGACGGTTGCTAATCCAATGTGAATCAAGAGCTTGTAAACCAAATTCACCAAAAGTAACAGTTTTTCCACCCTTAGCTTCACCGCGCATATGACCACGTTGAACCTTACGGTGCTTTACACGTTTTGGTACTAACATGTGTTACTTCCCTCCTTGTTCATCATTGTTTGAGTTCTTCTTAGTAGGAAGTACTTCACCACGGTAAATCCAAGTCTTTACACCAAGAACACCGTATGTAGTGTTAGCTTCGTCCCAAGAATAATCGATATCAGCACGGAGTGTATGTAATGGAACAGTACCATCTGAGTATGATTCGATCCGTGACATATCTGCACCGTTCAAACGACCAGCAACTTGAGTCTTAATACCCTTAGCTCCAGCACGCATAGCACGTTGCATAGCTCCACGCATAGCACGACGGAAAGCAATACGAGCTTCTAATTGCCGTGCAATACTCTCACCAACAAGGTGAGCATCTAAATCTGGCTTCTTAATTTCCACAATGTTAATGTGAACACGTTTACCAGTTAATTTGTTAAGTTCTTTACGAAGTGCTTCAACTTCTGAACCACCTTTACCAATAACCATTCCTGGCTTGGCAGTATGAATTGATACGTTTACGCGGTTAGCTGCACGTTCAATTTCAACGGTTGATACAGAGGCATCAGCAAGTCGCTTTTCAATATACTTACGGATTCGAAGGTCTTCGTTAAGGTAATCAGCAAAGTCCTTGTCAGCGTACCACTTTGCAGTCCAATCACGAATGACCCCAACACGAAAACCATTAGGATTGATCTTTTGACCCACTATTCATTCCTCCTATCGTTCTGTAACAACCACTGTAATATGACTAGTCCGCTTGTTAATTGGAGAAGCAGAACCCTTTGCACGAGGACGGAACCGTTTAAGAGTTGGTCCTTCGTTAGCAAAGGCTTCACTTACAACTAATGAAGCACGATCTAAGTCGAAATTGTTTTCAGCGTTTGCAACAGCAGATTTTAATACTTTTTCAACATCTGAAGCGGCACCACGAGGGGTGAACTTCAAAATAGCAAATGCTTCGGCAACACTCTTGCCACGAATGGCATCTAATACAAGACGAACCTTACGAGCAGAAACCCGTACCATCTTGGCAGTAGCCTTAGCTGACGTAATGTTTTCAGCCATATGTTATTTCACCCTCCTTACTTACCTGTCTTCTTGTCATCAGAAGCATGACCATGGAAAGTCCGAGTAGGAACAAATTCACCTAACTTGTGACCAACCATGTCTTCTTGTACGTAAACTGGCACGTGCTTCCGACCATCATATACTGCAAATGTGTAACCAATAAAACTTGGGAAAATGGTAGAACGACGTGACCATGTCTTGATGACAGTCTTCTTTTCAGAACCTTCTTGCTCCTTAACCTTCTTCAGTAATGAAGCATCAGCGAAAGGTCCTTTTTTCAAACTACGACCCATTTAGTGTACCTCCTCTCGGGTATTAGAACGTATATAAATATTAACGAGTATGTGGACCGCGCTTCCGACCACGAACAATGAACTTGTTTGAACGAGCTTTGTGTGAACGGGTCTTCTTACCAACAGTCTTCTTACCCCATGGAGAAAGAGGAGATGGTAAACCAACTGGTTGCTTACCTTCACCACCACCATGTGGGTGATCGTTAGGGTTCATAACAGAACCACGAACGTGTGGACGTTGACCAGCATAACGAGTACGACCAGCCTTACCTTTAATAATCAAGGCGTGTTCATCATTACCAACAGTACCGATAGTAGCACGGCAAGTAGCAAGGACCATACGAACTTCACCAGAAGAAAGACGTACTAATACGTATTTTTCTTCCTTACCAAGTAATTGAGCTGAGGCACCAGCTGAACGAGCAAGTTGACCACCCTTACCTGGTTTTAATTCAATGTTGTGAATAACAGTACCAACTGGAATGTTCTTTAAAGGAAGAGCATTACCAACCTTGATATCAGCATCAGGACCAGATTGAACGGTCATGCCAACCTTCAAGCCCTTAGGTGCGATGATGTATGATTTAGTACCATCAGCGTAAACAAGTAAAGCAATATTTGCAGTACGATTTGGATCGTATTCAATTGCCTTAACAGTTGCTGGAACATCATCTTTAATTCGCTTAAAGTCAATAATACGGTATTGACGCTTTGTACCACCACCACGGTGACGAACAGTAATATGACCATAACTGTTACGACCAGCAGTGTGCTTTAACGGAGCCAATAATGACTTTTCAGGTGTTGTCTTCGTGATTTCAGCGAAGTCGTAACCGTTCATATTACGGCGACCGTTAGTGGTTGCTTTATATTTACGAATTCCCACTGTTTTTTCCTCCTTTTTTTAATGATTAGTTTTCGTTGTTGTCGTTAAACAACTTAATTTCATTTGAGTCGGCAGATAAAGTAACAATAGCCTTACGACGACGCTTAGTGTATCCTTCGTAACGACCTTGGCGCTTTAACTTACCTTTTACATTCATAATGTTAACTTTTACAACTTTAACGCCAAAAATTTCTTCAACAGCATTTTTAACTTGTGTCTTAGTTGCTCGTAAATCAACATCAAAAGTGT
Organism: uncultured Lactobacillus sp.; assembly: GCA_946487795.1. Lineage (GTDB taxonomy): Bacteria > Bacillota > Bacilli > Lactobacillales > Lactobacillaceae > Limosilactobacillus > Limosilactobacillus kinnaridis. Next base: position 35,210 of record CAMLUN010000004.1, read on the forward strand.
AACGCTTGTTGTCCATACCAGCCATTGAAGCTTCAGTAACTACTGGACGTAAAATAATGTCGCGTGCTTCCATTATGCGAGCACCTCCTCTACTTGAGAAAGAGCTGACTTAGTGATAACAATCTTTTGGTTATCAACAACGTTCAAGATGTTAACACCTGCTGGAGTAACAACTGTAGCATTAGCTAAGTTACGTGCTGATAAAGCAGCATTCTTGTCGTCATCAGTAACAACAACTAATGTCTTTTCAGCAACGTTTAAGTTACCCATAACATCAGCGAATTCCTTTGTCTTTGGTGCATCAAAGTTTAATGCATCAACTACTACAAAGCTGTTATCAAGAACCTTTTGGGAAAGGGCAGACTTGATTGCAAGTTGACGAACCTTACGAGGAAGGCTGTACTTATATGAACGTGGAGTAGGTCCAAAAACAATACCACCACCACGGAATTGTGGAGAACGGATAGAACCTTGACGAGCACGACCAGTACCCTTTTGACGCCATGGCTTCTTACCACCACCGCTAACTGCAGAACGATTCTTTACAGCATGTGTACCTTGACGTAATGAAGCACGTTGACGCAAAATTGCATCAAATACAACATTTTCATTTGGTTCAACACCAAATACTGCATCGTTTAATTCAACAGTACCGTTTTGGCTACCATCTTGTTTATACAAATTAACGCTAGTCATTATTTACTTCCTCCTTTCTTCTTATTTGTTGTGTTGTTTGCTAAGACTCTTCTTAGTATTAGCCTTAACTGAGTTCTTAATAGTTACGTAAGACTTGTTTGCACCAGGAACATTACCCTTGATGAGTAATACGTTGTTGTCAAGATCAACCTTAACAACTTGTAAGTGTTGCATGGTAACAGTCTTGCCACCCATACGACCAGGGAGCTTCATGCCCTTGAAAACCCGGTTGATAATGGCACCCAATGAACCGGGACGACGGTGGTAACGAGAACCGTGTGCCATAGGTCCACGAGATTGGTTATCCTTATGGATGTTACCTTGGTAACCATGACCCTTGGTAGTACCCGTAACGTCGACAGTTTCACCTTCTGCGAAAACGTCAGCCTTAACTTCGTCTCCGACTTTAATGTCCCCTAATTCAGCGTCGCGGATTTCACCGATGAAGCGCTTAGGGGTCGTGTTTGCTTTTGCTGCATGACCTTGTTCAGGCTTGTTGCTCAAAACTTCCCGCTTGTCATCAAAACCAAGTTGTACAGCACTGTAACCATCGTTTTCAACGGTCTTAATTTGCATTACAACGTTTGGTGTAACATCGATAACAGTAACTGGAACTAATTCACCATTGTCAGTGAATACTTGAGTCATTCCAACCTTTTTACCTAAGATTCCTTTGGTCATGAGTACACCTCCAATTTTATGTTTTATGTATTATTCTTATTCTAATAATTAAAGCTTAATTTCAATATCAACACCACTAGGAAGATCGAGCTTCATTAATGAATCAACGGTCTTAGGTGTTGGGTCAACAATATCGATTAAACGCTTGTGTGTGCGCATTTCGAACTGCTCCCGTGACTTCTTAAATTTGTGTGGTGAACGGATAACAGTATAGATAGTCCGTTCAGTTGGTAATGGAATAGGACCTGAAATTTGAGCACCTGTCCGCTTAGCGGTTTCAACAATCTTATCAGCAGATTGATCTAAAATACGGTGTTCATAAGCCTTTAACCGAATACGAATCTTTTGTTTTGCCATTATGTTCCCTCCTTCGTCAGATTTAAAATTTGACTAGCTCCGCGGAAATTACCGCCACATCCTGTGGCAAAGCGGCCGGGTGTGTCGCAACCTTCCGCATCAACGCTTCGCAGCTTTCACTTAATAGGGGGTAAGGCAAATCTACCTCCAAAGCTCAAGCACTTATCCATAATACTAAAGAAACGTAATTAGATCAAGGGAAATTTTCGAATATTTTCAATTGAAATATTTTTGTAAAATTTTCTTCCTAAGTTAGTTAAAAATTAGCGATACTAAAATACCATTAATTTTTCTGATGTATTAAAAAGTAATTTATTTGTTTTGACGAAATTCATTAAAATGCTTTTTGAATTTTTATCATCAAACAAAAAAGAACTACAGTAATCAAACTGTAGCTCTTTGATGGACTTGAGATCACAATGTCAATAATTAGTTATTGCCACCGTTTTTCTTAATAATATCTTCTTGAACAGACTTAGGAACAGCTGAGTAGTGATCGAAAGTCATAGTGAAGGTACCACGACCTTGTGTTGCTGAACGCAATGCAGTAGCGTATCCAAACATTTCAGAAAGTGGAACAAATGAGTGGATTAATTGAGCATTACCACGTTCTTCCATACCATCAATGGTACCACGACGAGCTGTTACTTGACCCATAACATCACCCATGTTGTCTTGTGGTACAACAATGTCAACCTTCATAATTGGTTCAAGGATAACAGGATCTGCTTTCTTAGCAGCATTCTTAAGTGCTAATGATGCAGCAACCTTAAAGGCGGCTTCACTAGAGTCGACTTCGTGGTAACTACCATCATAAAGTTTAGCATGCATGTCAACAAGTGGGTAACCTGCAAGAACACCATTTTGCATAGCTTCCTTTAATCCTTGTTCAACAGCAGGGATAAATTCACGAGGAACAACACCACCAACGATGGCATCTTCAAATTCGAATCCTTCCCCTTCTTTAAGTGGTGTAAATTCGATCCATACATCACCGTATTGACCTTTACCACCAGATTGACGAACAAACTTACCTTGAGCACTTGCAGTCTTAGTAAATGCTTCACGGTATGAAACTTGTGGCTTACCAACAGTAACTTCAGCGTGGAATTCCCGACGAAGACGTTCAACAATAATGTCCAAGTGAAGCTCACCCATACCAGCAATTAAAGTTTCACCAGTTTCAGGATTAGTTTCAGCCTTGAATGTTGGGTCTTCTTCAGCAAGCTTTTGAAGACCCTTGTCCATCTTATCTTGGTCCGCCTTAGACTTAGGTTCTACAGAAACTTGGATAACAGGTTCTGGGAAGTCCATTGATTCAAGTTGAAGTGGATGGTCAGGATCAGTTAATGAATCACCAGTAGTAGTGTTCTTCAAACCAATAGCAGCAGCAATATCACCAGAGAATACTTCTGGAATTTCTTGTTGTTGGTTAGAGTGCATTTGAAGCAAACGACCGATACGTTCACGCTTGTCCTTAGTAGCATTAAGAACGTATGAACCTGATTGAAGTGAACCAGTGTAAACACGTAAGAATGTCAAACGACCAACGAATGGGTCAGTAGCAATCTTAAATGCTAAGGCAGCAAATGGCTTATCATCACCAGCTGTTAATTCAATTTCATTTCCATCAGCATCATGAGCAACGAATGGCTTAACATCAAGTGGTGATGGAAGATAATCAATAACAGCATCAAGCATCATTTGAATACCTTTATCCTTGTAAGCTGAACCAGCTAATACAGGGAAAATTTGTTCTTCCAAAGTACCTTTACGAATAGCTGCTTTGATTTCATCAACAGAAATTTCTTCACCTTCAAGGTACTTTTCCATTAAGTTATCGTCAATATCAGCTAATGTTTCAACCATTTCGTCATGACGCTTTTGCGCTTCTTCCTTCATATCATCAGGAATCTCAACAGTATCCCAGTTAGTACCGAGCTTATCTTCGTCATAAACATAGGCAACCATCTTAACAAGGTCAACTAAACCGATAAAGTCATCTTCAGCACCAATTGGCATTTGAATAGGAAGAGGAGTAACATTCAAACGGTCTTTAATAGTTTGAACTGAGTAATCAAAGTTAGCACCGATCTTATCCATCTTGTTCGCAAAAACGATCCGTGGAACGTTAAATTGGTCAGCTTGACGCCAAACAGTTTCTGTTTGTGGTTCAACACCAGCTTGAGCATCAAGAACGGTTACAGCACCATCAAGAACACGTAATGCACGTTCAACTTCGACAGTAAAGTCCACGTGTCCTGGAGTATCAATGATGTTGATCCGGTTATCTTTCCAAACAGCAGTAGTAGCTGCTGACGTGATAGTAATACCACGTTCCTTTTCTTCATCCATCCAGTCCATTTGTGAAGCACCATCATGGGTTTCACCAATTTTGTGAATCTTACCAGTGTAATATAGAATCCGCTCAGTTGCAGTCGTCTTACCGGCATCAATATGTGCCATGATACCGATGTTACGAGTCTTAGCAAGTGGGTATTCACGTTTATTAGCCATCTTAAAAGAGTATCTCCTTCCGAAATATGGTTATCCTTATTTTACCATTATTTTCAAAAAGGGGTGACGTAATCGATGTTTGAACGTCACCCCTTCACTGAAACTAGTTAAATAACCAGAATCAAATGACAGTGATTATTACCAGCGGTAGTGTGCGAATGCACGGTTGGCTTCTGCCATACGGTGCGTATCTTCACGCTTTTTAACTGAAGCTCCAGTATTGTTTGAAGCATCGATGATTTCACGTGCAAGACGTTCAACCATTGTATGTTCACCGCGCAAACGTGCGTATTGAACAATCCAACGAAGACCTAATGTAGTACGACGGTCTGGACGAACTTCAATCGGAACTTGGTAGTTAGAACCACCAACACGACGAGCCTTAACTTCCAAGACAGGCATAACATTTTCCATTGCTTGTTGGAATACTTCAACTGGATCATTACCAGTTTCGTTCTTAATTTCATCAAAAGCAGCGTATAAAATCTTAGTAGCAGTTCCACGCTTACCATCAATCATTAAGTGATCAATTAAGCTAGTAACCAACTTTGAGTTGTACATTGGATCTGGTAAAATTTCACGCTTTTGTACATGTCCTTTACGTGGCATTACTTAATCCCTCCTAATATTTTACTTCTTGTCCTTAGGCTTCTTGGTACCGTACTTAGAACGTGATTGCATCCGTCCTTCAACACCGGCAGTATCAAGAGTACCACGAACGATGTGGTAACGAACCCCAGGCAAATCCTTAACACGACCACCACGAATTAAAACAACTGAGTGTTCTTGGAGGTTGTGTCCAATACCAGGAATGTAAGCAGTAACTTCGATTAAGTTTGAAAGACGTACACGGGCGTACTTCCGTAAAGCTGAGTTAGGCTTCTTAGGAGTCATAGTACCCACACGAGTAGCAACTCCACGCTTTTGTGGTGATGGAGTCTTAATTTCTTCTTTCTTGAAAGTGTTGTAAACATAACCAAGAGCTGGTGACTTTGACTTGCCCTTGTGGCTCTTACGGCCTTTACGTACCAATTGGTTAATGGTTGGCATTATTTTTTCCCCTTCCTTAATTTAAGTCCACACATCCAGGCGGTTCTTTTTTATGGATAAAAAAAGTCCTGTATGTATTTATACAATTTTTGTGCCTTCGTTGACGCATCTGCCCAACGACAGACACTCCGTTGCTAAAAAAGCACCTTAAATAGATTATCATGCTCACAAATGAATGTCAACGTATCCTTATCGATTTCTTTTAAATCGTTAATTTAAAAGTGAATTTCATTAAAAATTACGTATTTATTTATTGGGAGGTTTTTCATGTTAGTTTTATTATTTTTATTTGGTGCTTCTGTCGCTTCATTTATTACTTCTTGTTGCTATCGTCTAGGCAATAATTGCTCTTTAATCATTCCTCAGCGGTCATATTGTGACAATTGCCATTCTATTTTGCGATGGTGGCATCTCATCCCTATTTTTAGTTTTATCATCCTTCGCGGTCAATGCTTTTATTGTAAACAAAAAATTAGTTTATATCTGCCTGTAATTGAATTCTTATCCGGGATTGCTTTTATCACTTTCATCAGCTATGAACCTATTCATGACTTAATCATTCTTCTCTTTCTCACTAGCTTAATCTTCTTAACTTCTACTGATTTTTTTAGTCATGTAATCTATTCCTATTCACTATTGGGACTATTTCCTATTTCCTTATTATCCATTCCACAAAATTATTTTTACAATTTGATTTTTGCCTGTATTCTAGCAGTCAGTTTACTATTGTTCACTATTTTTACTAAGACACTAGGAATTGGTGATATTGAATTTTTATTTGTAATATGTCTGATATGGGGATGGTACCAAACACTCATAATTATCCAATGGAGTTCTTTAATCATGCTATTCATCTTTTTGTTTACAAGAAAAAAGAAACTACCATTTATCCCCGCACTAGCTTTCACTACTATTCTGTGTCTTCTTATACAAGGCTGTTAAAAAATAAAAGACCAGGATACCCTAGTCTTTTACAATATTTAATTAGTATCATCTTTTACTGGTTTGAGTTTTACTACAAATAAGTTTTGCCCAAATTGAGCGAGGTTTTCAATATTTTGTAGTAATAAGAGCAACCAAGAAAAAGCTAAGCCAAATTCAAATAATTCGAATGCAGTTAAAGAAAGATAATCAGTTAACTTAAAAACAATATATTCGATACTCATTGCGGCTCCAATCGTATAAGAAATCACCAAAAATTGTTTAGTGACTTCGGGTAGAACCCACCTAATAACTACAATCAGAATTAGCATAATATAAACAAGCCACATTGAAATTCTGTCATGTAAAACGTGAAATTCTGGATTATTGGGAAAAAGACCAATAGAAGCAATACAGATAGCTAGCATAATTAACAGCCACCGCAATACTTGAATTTTATAACCATGATACCGACGTTGAATATTTACAAACAAGTAATCAACTAAAGCAATCATTAGTAATCCAGTAAAAATCAAAGTTATATTAAATTGCAAACTGGTGGAATTTTTTGCCGTTCCTAAAAAACTAAAATTATAACGCCACCAATCTCGTTTAGAATTCGTCAGCATTGAAAAAAGCATTCCACCAATGATCATTATTGTTAATAAATTGGTGATAACTCCCGATGATAATGTTAAAGCCAAGTTAATCATAATATAATTTATTGCCGCAATAATTACAAATACAAAAGCAGTTGCTGTATAAATATCAAACCGTGCATCCTTAAACATCTGGCCAAATAACCAAAAAATTGCCGATAGTGAGAATGCAATGATTAGTCCACATGCAATCGTAATTGTTGGCAAACTCCGCCAATGAAAATCCTTGCTGGGCCCTTTTCCGAGAATTTTAGTAATAATAAAAGTTATCAAAAACGATAGGATTCCACTACATACTCCTAAGATTAATGCACCATTAGCAATGGAATAATCATCACCTGTTATCGGGACCGTGTTAATTTTTCTGGCGCTAAAAAAAGCTAAAAATATTGCAGCTAAAATAATTGAAGGAATCACATACCAGAAAATGTTAATTTTAGGTAGTTGATCACTCACATTTATTGGACGGATGTTAATTTGTTTATGATTAACACTAAGAGAGAGCTCTTCGTTCGTAGAGAAGTCTGTCTTTTTAAATGCTGAGTCAGGAATTTCTATCTGATATTTTTTTGCCAAGTAATCACCTCATTTTAAACTAAAAAGGCAATGGCCCCTTCACAGGTTAACCATTGCCTTTTTTATAAATTAGTTTTGCTTATCTTCTTCTTTTAACTTAGCCTCAATATCTTTAATTGAGTAAGCAGCTACACTAACTTCTTTTGGCTTGATGTTCCGGTAAGCACTCATACCAGTACCTGCAGGAATAATCTTACCAATAATAACATTTTCTTTCAATCCAACCAACGGATCGTTCTTACCACGAATAGCAGCATCGGTTAATACACGTGTAGTTTCTTGGAATGAAGCAGCGGACAAGAAACTGTTTGTCTCTAAGGCAGCCTTAGTAATACCAAGAATAACAGGACGAGCTGTTGCAGGAATATTTCCAGCAACTAAGGTATCCTTGTTAGCGTCACGGAATTGACTGATATCCATCAATTGACCCGGTAGAAGGTCGGTATCACCTGGATCCATGACACGAACTTTCCGCATCATTTGACGAATCATAATTTCAACGTGCTTATCTAACAAGTCAATACCCTGCATCCGGTAAACACCTTGAACTTGCGATAAGAGGTAAGTTTCAGTAGAAAGAACATCACGAACCTGGATTAATTCCTTAGGATCAATCGAACCTTCATTTAGCGGTGCCCCACGGTGAATGAAATCACCTTCAGCAACTTTCATCCGTGCTGTAATTGGAAGGGTGTAAGTTCGGGTATCAGTCTCACCCTTAATCGTAATATCCTTCGTCCGTTCAGCAGGATTTTCTTCGATAGACACAACTTCACCAGTAACCTCTGTAATTGTTGCCCGACCTTTAGGATTACGTGCTTCAACAATTTCTTGGATACGTGGAAGACCTTGAGTAATATCATCGTTACCAGCAACCCCACCAGTGTGGAAGTTACGAAGGGTTAACTGAGTACCTGGTTCACCAATTGACTGAGCGGCAACAGTTCCGACAGCTTCACCAGCTTCTACACGGTCACCAGTAGCTGCATTTCGTCCATAACAACGTTCACATACACCATGTTCAGTGTTACAAGTAAATGCTGACCGAATAGTTACTTTCTTTACGCCGGCATCAACAATCTTTTGAGCCATTTCTTCGTCGATAAGGACATTCTTACCAACAATCTTTTCACCAGTCTTAGGATCAAAGACAGACTTCATAGTGTAACGGCCCATGATTCGATCATAAAGTGGTTCAATCATTTCGTTACCGTTTGTAATAGCAGTAACTTCAAGTCCGCGATCAGTACCACAGTCTTTTTCACGAACAACCACATCTTGCGCAACATCAACCAGACGACGAGTTAAGTAACCTGAGTTGGCAGTCTTCAAGGCTGTATCAGTCATACCTTTACGAGCACCGTGTGATGAAATAAACATTTCCAACACTGAAAGTCCTTCATAGAAGTTTGACTTAACAGGTAATTCCATAATCTTACCGTTTGGTGATGCCATCAATCCACGCATTCCGGCTAACTGAGTAAAGTTTGAAATGTTACCCCGCGCACCAGAGTCGGACATCATGTTAATTGGGTTATGGATATCCATGTGTTCAATTAACTTGTTTTGAACTTCATCCTTAGCATCGTTCCATGCACCGATTACTCGTTCATAACGTTCATCGTCTGTAATTAAACCTCGACGGAATTGCTTAGTAATTAAAGCAACTTGCTTTTGTGCCTTATCAAGAATTTCTGGTTTTTCTGGTAAATCATGAATATCAGACATAGCAGTCGTTAGACCAGAAATAGTTGATTCGTAGTAACCTAAGTCCTTAATACGATCCAAGAATTGAGAAGTCTTCGTAACTTTGTAACGCTTGTATACTTCAGCGATCAAGTCAGATAAGAAGCCCTTCTTAAATGGTGGAACTAATGGTGCATTTTCAAGGTATTCATGAATATCTTGACCAGGTTCAAGGAAGAAACGATCATCAACACCATTTTGAATATTTGCATCTGTTGGTTCGTTAATGTAAGCAAAATCTTTTGGCATAATTCGGTTGAAAAGAAGCTTACCAACAGTTGTCACCATGATCTTGCCTCGTTGTTCATCAGTAAATGGCTTTTCAGGGAATGCAGATACTTGAACTCCAACACGGGTTTGTAATGAAACATAGTCATTGCGGTAAGCAAGTTCAGCTTCATCAGTATCCTTGAAGATCATTCCTTCACCTTCACGACCCTTATCTTCAGTAGTCATGTAGTAGTTACCAATAACCATATCCTGTGATGGTGAAACAATAGGTTCTCCGTCACGAGGACTAAGAATATGGTGAGCAGCAAGCATTAACAAACGTGCCTCCGCTTGAGCTTCATCAGATAATGGAACGTGAATAGCCATCTGATCCCCATCAAAGTCAGCGTTATATGCTGAACATACTAATGGGTGAAGACGCATTGACTTACCAGAAACCAAGATTGGTTCAAACGCTTGGATACCTAACCGGTGAAGAGTAGGTGCCCGGTTTAATAGAACTGGGTGTTCCTTAATAACGTCTTCCAATACATCAAAGACATCATCATCACTGCGATCAATCTTACGCTTAGCAGCTTTAACGTTAGCGGAAAGGCCACGTTTTACCAATTCATGCATAATAAATGGCTTAAATAATTCAAGTGCCATTGGAACTGGTAATCCCATTTGGTTCAACTTCAATGATGGACCAACATCAATAACGGAACGACCAGAGTAGTCAACACGCTTACCAAGTAAGTTTTGACGGAAACGTCCTTGCTTACCCTTAAGTAAGTGAGAAAGTGACTTCAATGGACGATTACCTGGTCCAGCTACTGGACGTCCACGGCGACCATTATCAATTAATGCATCAACAGCTTCTTGTAGCATCCGTTTTTCATTTTGAACAATAATTCCAGGTGCTTGTAATTTAAGAAGTCGCTTTAACCGGTTATTACGGTTAATAACCCGCCGATATAAATCGTTCAAATCGGAGGTAGCAAAACGTCCCCCTTCAAGTTGAACCATTGGCCGCAAGTCAGGTGGCATAACTGGAATTACATCCATAACCATCCATTCAGGCTTATTTCCTGACTTAATGAAAGCTTCAAGAATATCAAGACGACGAATAGCACGAGTCCGTTTTTGACCAGTAGCTTCTTTCAATTCTTCTTTTAATTCAGCAGCTTCCTTTTCTAAGTCAACATCGGCTAAAAGTTTTTGAATAGCAGCAGCTCCCATTTCAGCTTTGAAACGGTCACCATATTCTGCTTTTTTATCACGATATTCAGCTTCAGTTAAAAGTTGTTTCTTTTCAAGTGGAGTATCACCTGGGTCAAGAACAACATATGAAGCAAAGTAAATAACTTCTTCAAGTGAACGTGGGCTCATATCTAATACAAGTCCCATTCGACTTGGAATTCCTTTAAAGTACCAAATGTGAGATACAGGAGCAGCTAATTCAATGTGCCCCATCCGTTCACGACGAACTTTTGCACTAGTAACCTCAACACCACAACGGTCACAAACACGACCTTTGTAACGGATACGCTTGTACTTTCCACACGCACATTCGTAATCCTTGGTTGGGCCAAAGATTCGTTCGTCAAACAGACCTTGCTTTTCTGGCTTTAATGTCCGGTAGTTAATAGTCTCGGGCTTTTTAACTTCCCCATATGACCAACTACGGATCTTATCTGGAGATGCCAGACCGATCTGCATACTTTCAAATTTATTGACATCAATCAAAGGATGTTCCTCCTTCTTTCAGTAAACCGTAGCAACCTAAATATTAATTTTGATTAGTTTTGTCATCGGTAGTTGTTGAAGTTGCTTCAGACTTGTTTTCTTCTTCGTTCTTCTTATCGTCTGTTTTATGTTCTTCTGCATATTTAGCTAATGCATCAACATTTACAACTTCATCATCATCTTCGTCCATGTTCTTTAACTGAATTTCCTTGTTGTTACCATCAAGAACCTTCATATCAAGACCTAATGCTTGTAATTCCTTAACAAGAACACGGAATGATTCTGGAACACCTGGCTTAGGAATTGGTTGACCATTGATGATTGCATCATAAGTCCGAACACGACCAACAGTATCATCTGACTTGTAAGTAAGGATTTCTTGAAGAGTGTAAGCAGCACCATAAGCTTCAAGAGCCCAAACTTCCATTTCACCGAAACGCTGTCCACCAAATTGTGCCTTACCACCTAATGGCTGTTGAGTAACAAGTGAGTAAGGACCAGTTGAACGAGCGTGAATCTTATCATCAACCATGTGAGCTAACTTAAGGTAGTGCATTGAACCAACAGCAATCCGATTTTCAAATGGTTCACCGGTACGACCGTCATAAAGAATTGTCTTACCGTCTTCTGGGAATCCAGATTCACGAACAGCATCCCAAACATCTTTATCAGATGCACCATCGAATACTGGAGTAGCCATATGAATTCCAAGACGACGAGCAGCCATTCCTAGGTGTAATTCAAGAAGCTGACCAATGTTCATACGACTTGGCACACCCATTGGACTAAGCATAATATCAATCGGAGTTCCATCTGGCATGTATGGCATATCTTCTTCTGGTACAACGATAGAAACAGTACCCTTGTTACCATGACGTCCAGACATCTTATCCCCAACCTGGATCTTCCGCTTTTGTGCAATGTAAACACGAACCATTGTATTTACACCTGGTGATAATTCATCCCCATTTTCACGAGTAAAGACTTTAACATCTTGGATGATTCCGCCACCACCGTGAGGAACACGTAATGAAGTATCACGAACTTCACGTGACTTTTCACCAAAGATAGCGTGAAGAAGACGTTCTTCGGCAGATAATTCAGTCATTCCCTTTGGAGTAACCTTACCTACTAAAATATCTCCATCATGAACTTCGGCACCGACACGAACAATTCCATTTTCATCAAGATCTTTCAAAGCATCGTCACCAACGTTTGGAATTTCCCGCGTCATTTCTTCAGGTCCAAGCTTGGTTTCACGTGCTTCAGATTCGTATGATTCGATGTGAATAGAAGTATAAATATCGTCTTTAACTAATCGTTCATTAATGGCGATGGCATCTTCGAAGTTATATCCTTGCCAAGTCATGAAGGCAATTAATGGGTTTTGTCCAAGAGCTAATTCACCTTGTTCCATTGATGGACCATCAGCTAACACGTCATCAGCATCAACATGTTCGCCAACCTTAACAATTGGGCGTTGGTTGTAGTTCTTACCACCGTTTGAACGACGGAACTTCATTAACTTGTAAGTATCAAGTGTTCCATCTTCCTCACGAACCCGTACTTCACGAGCATCTACATATTCAACCGTTCCTGGCTTCTTAGCAATCATCGCAACCCCAGAGTCATGGGCAGCCTTGTAGTCAATACCAGTACTTACCAATGGAGCATGAGGATTGATCAAAGGAACAGCCTGTCGTTGCATGTTAGCACCCATCAATGCACGGTTGGAGTCATCGTTTTCAAGGAATGGGATACATGCAGAGGCAACAGAAACAACTTGCTTAGGAGAAACATCCATGTAGTCAATGTTTTCAACACTGGTTTCGATGTAGTCATCTTTATCACGAGCCATTACTTGATCGTCAACAAATGAACCATCATCATTTAATGGCGTGTTAGCCTGAGCAATGATGAAGTTATCTTCTTCGTCAGCAGTTAAGTAATCAATCTTATCAGTTACCTTGTGATCCTTCCAGGAAACACGACGGTATGGAGTTTCGATGAATCCATATTTATTTACCCGTGCGTAAGATGAAAGACTGTTAATAAGACCAATGTTAGGACCTTCTGGTGTTTCAATAGGGCACATCCGGCCATAGTGAGTATAGTGAACGTCCCGCACTTCATATCCAGCCCGGTCACGAGTTAAACCACCAGGACCAAGAGCTGAAAGACGACGCTTATGAGTTAATTCACCTAATGGGTTAGTTTGGTCCATGAACTGGGAAAGTTGGGATGAACCAAAAAATTCTTTAATAGAAGCAACCACTGGACGAATATTGATTAATTGCTGTGGAGTAACAGTGTCAGGATCTTGAATTGACATCCGTTCACGAACAACTCGTTCCATCCGTGCAAGACCAATCCGGAATTGGTTTTGAAGTAATTCACCAACTGAACGAATACGACGGTTACCTAAGTGGTCGATATCGTCTGTACTACCAATACCTTCTTGTAAGTTAAAGAAGTAGTTTAAGGAAGCAAGAATATCAGCTGGTTCAATGTGCTTGTATTCTAATGGGATATGACCGTTACCAATAATAGGTACAACTCGATCAGGATCAGTCTTAGAATATACTAAAATCTTTTGTAACTTAACTAGTTCAGTTACAACCGCTTCATCTGATGGAGTGTAAGTAATAGTCTTAAAGTCATCACGGTCTAAGTAAGGTTCAAGCTTATTAAGCAATTCCTTAGTTACCGTATCACCTTTTTGTGCTAATACTTCACCAGTATCAGGATCAGCTAAAGTTTCAGCTAAAGTTTGTCCAAGTAAACGGTACTTAAGCATTAACTTCTTATTTGTCTTATAACGACCAACTGGTGCCATATCATAACGTTTTGGATCAAAGAAACGAGCTGTTAATAAGCTCCGTGCTGAATCAGCAGTCTTTGGTTCACCAGGACGAAGCCGTTCATAAATGTCCTTTAAGGCTTCTTCAACCCGAGAATCTTCAGCGTTCTTGTGAACATCTTTATCCAAGGTTAATGATAATGTCTCACTATCGCCACCGAACATGTCAATAATTTCATCGTCAGAGCCAAAGCCTAATGCACGAATCAATTCAGTCATTGGTAACTTACGGGTCCGGTCGATTCGAACATATGAAACATTTTTAGCATCAGTTTCGTATTCTAACCATGCGCCACGGTTTGGAATAAAGGTAGCACCGTAGTTTGGCCGACCATTTTTATCATTTTCTTCACTATAGTAGACACCTGGTGAACGAACTAATTGTGAAACAATAACTCGTTCGGCACCATTAATAATGAATGTACCTTGGTCAGTCATTAATGGGAAGTCACCAAAGAATACATCTTGAGACTTAATCTCACCAGTTTCATGGTTAGTTAACCGTAAAGTAACATGAAGTGGTGCTGAGTAATTAGCATCGTGTTCACGAGCTTCGTCAACAGTATACTTAGGTTCTAAAAGTTGATAGTCAACGAATTCCAAAGAAAGTTTTCCTTGAAAATCATCAATTGGCATAATATCATCAAACATTTCCCGCAAACCTTTTTCCATGAACCAATTGTAAGAATCGGTTTGGATTTCAATAAGGTTTGGCAATTCGAGAACTTCTTTAATTCGCGAGTAGCTACGACGGGTACGGTGTTTACCGTATTTAACTAAATGTCCAGCCAAACTGTTCACCTCTCTAATTTATTCCGCGAGCTCATTTAAATGTTACAATTTGATTACAATTTGCCTAAAACACGACTTTTGGGCAAAAAAAATCCAAAAACAGTTCAACGACTGTCTTTGGCTTTTATGCAGAATCTGATGGACAATAGATCACCAGGTTCAAATGAACTCACAATTACATACTACTCAAGTGTACAAGTTCTATTGAATTTTGTCAACAATTATTTTTATATTTTTTAATTTTTTCCGCCCCAATTTGATAAACCGTTAATAATGCAGTCTAGGATTAATTGGTCACGTTGTTCTGGTGTAATTGAATGGCCACCAATTAATTGCGAAGTGCCAAAAATTGGAGTTAGTCCTGTAATAAATAATTCAGCAGCTTCTTTAGGAAGAATATCAGGACGTAACCCTACATCTGGTTGACGGAAAAATGCTGCAATTGGTTCTAGGTAATCCATTGTAAAGATCATATTAAGCTTTTGCTGTGCACTCTTCGATAGTAGGCGCATTGCCTGATTGTATTGGTCATAAATACTTAATGGATGATGTTTTTTTAATGCCTTGGTGATTTGCCATAATTGTTCATTCGGTGACAAATCATGTTTACGCATTACTTTATTAATATCTTGGCGAACTTTTCCACATAAATTTGTCATTACATCCAGATATAAAACCTCTTTATCGCTGAAGTGGTGGTATAAAGCCGGTTGCGTAATTCCAATCTGTTTGGCAATATCCCGTGTTGAAGTTTCACCAAACCCCTTTTGTAAAAATAACTTTGTAGCGGTTTTTAAGATTGCTTGTCTTGTCTTTTCTAATTGTTCTGCTCGCTTCATTTATTGTTCATCCCCTATTTTTAATCATTAATTATCTGATAAACATCATTATAAGACTATAACTTATCTTTTGACAACCGTTTTAGAAAAATAATCATCAAATGTGATAAGTGAATACAATTTGGTAGCTTTTTCTTCTATTATCATTAGAGAACAAAAGTTACAATTATAACATTTTTATAATACATAAAACTCAAATATTCGGTTTGTGTATTTCAAATTTAACGAAGCCAGAATACAAAACGGTAAATTACTCTGCACTTTCAGAATAATTTACCGTTCTTTTTATCTATTCAACTTTAATTCAACAGCTTTATCTTCATCTGGCTTTTTTACTTTAAAAGTAATTTTACCGTGATGCGCACCTACTGTTACGTCATCTCCAACATTGATTTCACCACTAAGTAGTCCAGTACTCAAATCATCTTCAACATGATCTTGTAAAGCACGACGAAGCGGACGAGCTCCATAAGCAGGATTGTAACCAAGCTTTGCAATTACATCAATTGCAGCAGGCGTAACTTTCAAGTTAATGCCTTGCTCACTTACCCGTTTATTTAAATCATTAACCATGAGTTTAACAATTTGATGAAGCTCTTTCTTTTGTAATGAATGGAAGATAATCGTTTCATCAATCCGATTAAGGAATTCTGGGCGGAAGTATAACCCCATTTGTTGCTTAATTGCCGCTGCCATCGCATTATAGTCTTGTGACATATCTTTTGCCCCAAAACCAACTTCTTTTTCATCCTGAAGCTGAGTTGCTCCAAGGTTAGAAGTCATAATAATAATGGTATTTCTAAAATCAACGCGCCGACCTTTTGCATCAGTTAAGTAACCATCATCTAAAACTTGAAGTAATAAATTAAATACATCCGGATGTGCCTTTTCAGCTTCATCTAATAAGACAACTGAATATGGATGTTGCCGTACTTTTTCAGTTAGTTGGCCACCCTCGTCATAACCGACATATCCTGGAGCGGCACCAATCAAGCGACTAGTACTATATTTTTCCATATATTCGGACATATCAATCCGGATCATATTATCTTCCGAGCCAAACATTGCAGCAGCTAATGCCTTGGCAAGCTCTGTTTTTCCTACCCCGGTCGGTCCTAAAAACATAAAAGAACCAATCGGCCGACTAGGATCCTTAAGACCGCTTCGTGCACGCCGAATTGCCTTAGCGACTACGGTAACTGCTTCATCTTGACCAATTACTCGTTGATGCAGAACCTTTTCCAAGTTAACCAATCGTTCACTTTCACTCTTCTTCAATTGAGTTAAAGGAACTCCTGTCCATTCAGCAACAACTTGTGCAATGTTTTCACCAGTTACTTTCAATTTGTAGTTATGAGAATCTTTTTGTTGAGTGCGTTGTTTTTTACGGTCAATCTTATCTTTTAGTGCTAACTCCTGTTGACGAAGAGTAGCTGCACGATCAAAGTCTTGATTATCAATTGCTTCTTCTTTTTGGGCTCGTAAATCTTCTAACTGACTTTCTAGTGAAGGCTGATGATTTTTCTTATCTTCAGCATCAATTCGAACCATAGCTGCCGATTCATCAATAAGATCAATTGCTTTATCTGGCAAGAACCGGTCCGAAATATAACGATCTGACAATTTAACTGCTTCTTCTAGCGCTTCATCAGTAATTTTAGCATGATGGTGCTCCTCATACTTTGGTCGTAGTCCTCGCAGGATTTGTAGAGTTTGGTCAGTAGTCGGCTCACCAACTTGAACAGTGGCAAAGCGTCGTTCAAGCGCTGCATCCGATTCTATATATTTCTGATATTCATCAAGCGTAGTAGCACCAATTGTTTGCAACTCGCCTCGCGCTAAGGCCGGTTTCAAAATATTGGAGGCATCAATTGCACCTTCAGCACCACCGGCACCAATTAAGGTATGGAGTTCATCAATAAAAAGAATCACATGCCCGTCGTTTTGAATCTCATCAATTACTTTTTTAAGACGATCTTCAAATTCTCCTCGATACTTGGTACCTGCAACTAATGATCCCATATCAAGCATCATCAAACGTTTATTAGCCAATTCAGCTGGAACCTTACCATCAACCATCCGCTGAGCAAGTCCTTCAGCAATCGCCGTCTTCCCTACTCCCGGTTCTCCAATCAAAACTGGGTTGTTCTTGGTACGACGACTAAGAATCTGTTCCACACGTTTAACTTCCTTATTTCGACCAATTACAGGATCAAGCTGACCATTCCGAGCAAGTTCTGTCATATCACGAGCTAGTTTATCTAATGTTGGTGTACCAGCTTGCTGAATCCGTCGACGAGATGATTGACGATTAGGATTGCGTTGCTGACTATCAGCAATCCCTAACCGCCGTAAAATTACTTTTCTCATCTGTCGTGGCACAACATCTAGACTATATAAAATCCGTGAAGATAGAACACTTTCATCAGCGATTAAGGCTAATAATAAGTGTTCAGTGCCAATCTTCAATGCATGCATTTGTTGGGCTTCTTTACCTGCTAACGATAATACTTGCTTTGCTTTTGGTGAGTATGGGAGATAATCTGAAGCTCCCAGATTTTCCATCGTTCCATAGCCAATTAAGCGTTCAATTTCTTCACGAATATCATCGTTCGTAATAGAAAATTGTTCAAATATTTTGTTAGCAATCCCATCTTTATCCATTGAGAGGGCAAGCAGAAGGTGTTCAGTCCCTACTGCTTGGTGTTTAAAGTATTTTGCTTGTTCTTGTGCAATTGCTAGAACATGCTTTGCACTTGGCGTGAACATATTATCCATGTACAATCTCCCTTTTAACTTTCATAGCGAAGTCGATTCAAGAATGATACTAATATACGGGCGCGAAGTTGATCTTCAATCTTACTATCATTAACTGCTAGTGCTTGTTTAGATAATGCAACTAGCATTAGGTCTCCTTCACGTCTCGTAATCACGTCTTCTTCATATAACGTTCGAACAATATCAAAAGCATCACGTTCACGAACCGAGTCGCCAATTGCTTGAATAAGTGAGTTTAGCACATTTACGTCATCAAGTAAATTAACTCGCTCGATTCGAATATATCCGCCGCCTCCACGCTTACTCTTTACTAAATAACCATTTTGAATGGTAAACCTCGTTTTAATAACATAATTAATTTGTGACGGTACCACATCAAACTGGTTGGCAATCTCAGAACGACGAATTTCGACCTGAGCTGAGTCACCAAGTATTTCTTTTAAGTATGCTTCGATAATATCTGAAATACTTTTATTCTCCATTATATCACCTCGGCTCTTTTGACTAATCTTGACCATTATTTTAACACACTTTTAGAGTCGGCGCCTACTTGTATGATCATTCAGTTACACATTTAAGAAAATAATAAAGACTAGCGAAGCATTCAAGCGCAACACTAGTCTTTTAGAGAATTAAATATGAACTACTTTTTTAATTAGTCGTTATCGTTGTGAACAAAATCAACAACATTCCGACCAACAACCTTGTTATCCTTAAGTTCTTGGATCATATCATTAATTTCGCTTAACTTACGAGTCTTAACAATTGGGTGAACCTTACCTTCTGCACCAAATTGGAAACATTCAGCTAAGTCTTGACGTGTACCAACTAATGAACCAGCAACAATGATACCATCAAGAACAGTCTTAGCAATGTTAAGCTTCATGTCACCTTGTGGAAGCGCAACGGCAACAAGCTTACCATCTGGGCGAAGTGAATCAACTGCTTGATCGAATGCAGAGGGAGAAACAGCTGTTACTACAGCAGCGTGAACACCGCCAACCTTTTCTTGAATTTGCTTATCAACATCACCGTCATGACGGTTAATTAAAATTTCAGCACCATTCTTCTTAGCGGCTTCAAGCTTATCAGGATTACCATCAACAGCGATAACATGAGCACCAAATACGTTGTGAGCAAATTGAATACCCAAGTTACCTAAACCACCAGCACCAACGATTGATACCCATTGACCTGGCTTGATGTCAGCAACCTTTAATGCCTTGTACATCGTAACACCAGCACAAGTTAATGAAGTAGCTTCAACAGGATCAAGACCTTCTGGAACCTTAACAGCGTAGTCAGCTGGTACGATACATTGTTCAGCCATTGCACCGTCAGCAGTGTAACCCGCATTAAGAACATTCCGACAAAGAGTTTCACGACCTGTTAAACAATATTCACAGTGTCCACAGCCCTTGAAGAACCATGCAATTGATACACGATCGCCAACTTTTAATGAAGTAACCCCAGGGGCAACCTTAGATACACGACCAACCCCTTCATGACCGATAATACGACCTGGCTTCTTACCAAAGTCTCCAGCAGCAACGTGTAAATCAGTGTGACAAAGGCCACAATATTCCATGTCAACTAAAGCTTCACCGGGCTTTAAATCCCGAAGTTGAACATCTTTAACAGTAACAAAACCGTCTACTGGATCGTTAATAACAGCAGCTTTCATAAGGTAAGATCTCCTTTATTAATAAACAAATTACTTTTTACAATGCTTATAGTACCACAACTCCTAGACAAATTTAAAGTGAAAATTTGCACATTTAACGAAATTAATAATTTTATTTTTTATTTAAAACACTGATATAACAATGATAACGCCCAGAAAATTAATTCTTTTAATATTGTATAGTAAATCACTTACTAATTATCACTAAAACTTTACTGTTACAATTTTAGACGCTCTCTATTAATATGGATGTTACAATTTAATCAATTAGACAAAGAAGTGAGTAGCTAAGTGAAAATGTAGAGCGGCAACATATTCGTTACAATAATCGTTATGGAACGGCAATTGCTGCTGATATCTACACCCCTAAAAATCTAGAAGAAGACAAATTGTTATCAGCCATCGTAATCGGGGCACCTTATGGAAGCACAAAGGAACAGGCAGCAGCAATTTATGCAAATACGTTTGCTCAATTAGGTTTTGTTACCCTTGCATTTGATCAAGTATACATGGGTGAATCAGCTGGCGAACCTCGTCATGTTGCTTCTCCAGACTTATATGCGGAATCTTTTAGTGCCGCAGTTGATTATCCAGGTACAAAAGCAAAGCATGTCAATCGCGAACAAATAAGTGTTATCGGTATCAGTGGAGGGGCAGGCTTTGCTCTTAGCGCTGCGGCTGTTGATACACGAATTAAATCTGTTGTAACAATTTCAATGTATGATATGACAGATATTCGTGAGATGGCTAATCTTGCTCCTGAACAATTATTCCAGCTTAAAGATCAATTATCAAAGCAACGGTGGGACGATTTTGAAAATGGGCAGCCTGACTATCATCCTTCCTTCCCAGAAGAACCATATGATAGTATTGACGATTTACCAAATCATGATGAGTTAACAAATGAGTGGCTTCGTTTTTACGCTCTTAAACGTGGCTTCCATCCAAATGCACGTGGAACTGCAACAACCACTTCTAATTTAGCAATGCTTGAATTTTCTGCGTTAGACTATATTAAAGAAATTTCACCACGACCAATCCTATTTATTTATGGAGACAATGCTCACTCCCGTTCTTATTCCGAGAGAGCTTATTACCTTGCTAACCAACCAAAGCAAAGATTGATCGTAAAAAACTGCGAACATATTGATCTTTATGATAATATGGAAAAAATTCCAGTAGCTCAAATTGCAAAGTTTATAAAAGACAGTTTCAACGCATAATCAAACGACAAAATGCCAATCAGCGCCTCAATTATGGAAGCCTGGTTGGCATTTTCCTTTTAAATATTTTCAAGCGGCACCCGAATGGCTATGTCGAGCGCCGCGGGAAGGCTGGCCAATTGGGGAGAAGTATTCACGAGCGTGCCAAGGACTTTCCGCACTATGCCACTGAATTTGGGCA
>CAMLUN010000005.1 GCA_946487795.1 uncultured Lactobacillus sp.
AATCTCCCACTTCAAGCATTAAACCGTAGGTTTAGCTAAGTGGGAGTAGTTCAAATTAACTAA
Organism: uncultured Lactobacillus sp.; assembly: GCA_946487795.1. GTDB lineage: Bacteria > Bacillota > Bacilli > Lactobacillales > Lactobacillaceae > Limosilactobacillus > Limosilactobacillus kinnaridis. The sequence continues at coordinate 64 of CAMLUN010000005.1, forward strand.
TAAGCTAAATCATATTATCCTTTTTGCTAGTCGGCTAACAAAAAGGAGAGATGAAAATTGCTAATAGGTCGTCTAGTAAAACAAGCTAACAATGCGATGAATCAAGAAATGAATGCATTTGCGCAGCAGTATGGATTGACAGGAACGCAAATGTCGATTATTGATTTTTTAACGCATTTCCCGGGAAATAGTTGTGATCAACACCAGATTGAAAATGAATTTGGAATAAAGAGATCAACCACTACTGTATTACTTCAACGAATAGCAAAGAAAAATATGATTGAATGTTATCCGTCACCAGAAGATCGCCGTCAAAAAATCGTTATGCTTACTGCAGAAGGCCAAAAATTATCTTCAGATGTAAGTGCGTATATTACACAATACGAAGAGAAATTAAAAGCAGATTTTAGTGAACAGGACATTTCGAAAATAAGACGATTCTTATCAACGATGATAGAGAAAAAATAATGAGTACGAATACTGAAAAAATTCTGACAAAAGTTGTTGCAGCGATTGTGGCAACCGGATTGATGTCATTTTGTGGGGTAATTGTAGAGACAGCGATGAATGTGACTTTTCCGATCCTGATGCGTGAATTTTCGATTACTACTAATCAGGCCCAATGGATGACTTCCATTTATTTGCTCTTGGTTGCAATCGTTGTTCCCTTATCGGCAATTTTGAAAAACTCTTACCGAACAAAGATGCTTTTTACAGTTGCAAACTTGCTTTTTATCAGTGGAATAATTATTGATGCACTGGCGCCATTATTTGGGGTGCTTTTAGTTGGTCGTACAATTCAGGGAATAGGAACTGGGATTGCATTACCATTGATGTTTAATATTATTATGGAGCAAGTTCCAACAAGCAGAATTGGCTTTATGATGGGGAGTGGAAATCTTATTACTGGAGTTGCCCCAGCGATTGGTCCTACTTTTGGTGGAATCGTTGCCAGCAAGCTTAATTGGCGGTGGGTATTTTATTCATTAATTCCGCTTTTAATTATTTCGTTTGTGCTTGGTGAATGGGGAATTACCCAAAAATCACCGATTAAAAAGCAACAAATTGATCTTTTTAGTATGTTAATGATTGTATTTATGTTCTGTGGTTTTGTAACAGAATTTAGTAACCTGGGAAGCCAAGCCTTCATGACCTTTTCAGTTGGTGGTGCATTGTTAATCGGGATCTTAGGAATGGGACTTTTTGCTCGGCGTTCATTAACCCTAAAAGAACCAATTTTACAATTACGATTATTTAGAAATAAAAAATTTTCTGGGCATATTCTTGGTTTCTTTTTAACCCAACTTATTTCGTTAGGCTTTGCATTTCTTTTACCAAACTATATTCAATTGGTAAATGGTAATAGTGCAATGACAGCTGGCTTGATTGTCCTTCCGGCTGGTTTTGTGGGTGCGATATTTGCCCCATTGGGAGGAGGATTTTAGATAAATTTGGCGCTCGCAAGCCTATTTTGATTGGTACTTCATTATGTCTAATTGCGCTTATTGCTTTTACAATCTATGGGCAGCATTTAACAAATATATTTATTGCGCTTGTTTATATTCTCTATATGGGTGGAATGGGAATGTGCATGGGTTGCGTAATGACAAGTGCATTAACTGTTGTTGGTAAAGCAAAGCAATCACAAGGAAATGCAATCCTTAATACTTTGCAGCAATTTGCCGGGGCAATTGGGACCTCATTAGTAGCGATGATTGTAGCTGCTAATCAATCGCACTTAAATGTTATTCGTCGGGTCTCAACAGCAATTGGGACTCAAGAAGCCTTTGGTATGTTAACGTTTTTTTGTATTATAATTTGGATAAGTTACTATCGAAGTGTGAAAAGATAAAATATAAAAAATTCAGGCTAGAAGATTCTAACCTGAATTTTTTAATATGGAATTTCGTTAAATCGCTGATCGCCTTCAGTTATTTGAAGCTGATCGTTAAAACGATTAATGAGCTTTTCTTTGACATCTTTTAAGTCAGTTTCGTTTACATAAATACTTGTTTCAACATTAACCCCGTACTCCTCACTAGCAACTTCAAGATTGTTCTCCTTGAGGTAGTAAAGAAGGAGATCGTGAAGAGCATAGGTAACAGTGATTTTCAGAATTTCTTGCTTGATCCGTTGGACGAGACCAGCCTGGTGGATTGCTTCAGTAGTTGTATTGCTATATGCCCGGATGAGACCACCTGCGCCTAGCTTAATCCCGCCGAAATAACGGGTAACCACTGCTACGACATTGTGGATCTTTGCAAGTTTAAGCGATTCAAGGATCGGAATTCCCGCAGTTCCGCTTGGCTCGCCATTATCACTTTCTCGCTGGATCTGGTCGTTGTCACCAATCATGTATGCAAAACAATTGTGAGTAGCTTTTTTATTAGCTGCTTGAATACTGGCAATAAACTGTTGAGCTTCTTCATCTGAGGAGACACGGGCAATGGAGCAAATAAATCGTGATTTTTTAATTGTTTGCTCATAAGTAGTGTTTTTGGCAATTGTTAAATATGGTTCTGTCATTTTTAAACTTCCTTCGTGCTATTTTAATTAGTTTACGTATATATAAAGTAGGAGGTGAATAATGGATCTAGAAAATTATTATGGGAGACGAGTCTTGGTTTCGCGTTATGAGGTGAAACAATCAGGAATTCAAGAACTACCAACAATCAGAATTGACGCTGGTAACATCAGATGCTATCGCTGCAATCATGTCACGGCAAAATCGCTGGGCGCTTTGCCACAAGGCGAGTTCTATTGTCCGCATTGCATTAATCTTGGACGCGTTTCAACGTTAAATAAATTTTATCATGTTCCAGAGCCAAATCAATTTACGGTTACCGAACCGGTATTAACCTGGAAAGGGAAATTGTCGCCTCTTCAGCAACAAGCTTCAGAAAAAATTTCCCGGGGAATGGCTGACCATGTCCAACAATTATTATGGGCAGTTACAGGTGCTGGAAAGACTGAGATGATGTTTGCAGGTATTGCGGCAGCAATTAAACGCGGTGAAAGAATTGGAATAGCTTCTCCACGAGTAGATGTTTGTTTAGAATTATTTCCCCGTTTAAAAGCTGCCTTTGCTAATTGTGATATTGCTCTTTTACATGGTCGACAAGAATTACCTTATCATTATGCCCAACTGACTATTTGCACAACCCATCAATTGCTTCGGTTCTATCATGCTTTTGATAATTTAATTATTGATGAAGTAGATGCCTTTCCGTATGCTGCTAATGCTTCGTTATTATATGCGACTAAGCAAGCAATAAAAGAGAACGGAAGGTGTCTTTACTTAACTGCGACCCCAGGTGATGCTTTGCTGCGAGAAATTAAAAGTAAACGATTAGTTGTTAATTATTTGCCTCTTCGTTATCATGGGCATTTACTTCCACAAATAAAAGTTAGACTAGCTTTTGGATGGCGGCGACGATTAGAACGTCAGCAATTACCCCCGCAAGTTATTCAACAGTTGCAGGAAACACTAAGGGAAGGCCATCGCTTTTTGCTATTTATTCCTCATATTGCAGATTTAGCATTGGCTGAAGCTGCATTGCGATATTCTTTTACAACTTTCCGCTTTGCTACTGTTCATGCAAGTGATCCAGAACGATTAGAAAAAGTCCAAAAAATGCGTGATGGTGATTACGACTTTTTAGTCACGACTTCTATTCTTGAACGGGGAGTCACTTTTCCAGAAATTGATGTCTATGTTTTGGGTGCTGATGATCCAGTTTTTTCCTCCTCGGCATTAGTGCAAATTGCTGGTCGAGCTGGACGTTCGCAAAGTCGACCAACTGGGCGGGTTATTTTTTGGATCAATTGTAATTGTCGACAAGTTAATCAAGCTGTTTCTCAGGTGAAGTACTTGAATCGGAAAGGTCAAAGGTTGATAGATGGAGTGTCTTTTGTGCAATAAAGGGATATCTTTCCAACTAACTTTGAAAGATATTTTTAGCTTTCGCGAAATTATCACGCCAGTAGTCTGCACTAAATGCAAGGAAAGTTTTGTGCGCTGGGATGATCACGGATGTGCAGGATGCGGTAAAGAAAATATTAATAAAAATGGTTTCTTATGTGCAGACTGTCAGACTTGGAAGAAACTTTATGGTTGGTACTTGCATCATCGAGGATTATATCGGTATAACGAGGCGATGAAAGAGTATATGCAACGTTATAAATTTAATGGCGATTACCGTTTATGCGTGGTATTTCAGCGTGAACTTAGCAAAGTGGTTAATGAACAGAAAGCAGATTTAATTGTCCCGATTCCAGTAACGTCGACAACGATGCAAACGCGTGGCTTTAATCAGGTTATTGGTCTATTACGCGAAGTACCTTACCAATCGATCTTACGAACTAAGATAAGTTCAAAAGTGGCACAATCAAGCAAGACAAAGGAAGAGCGACTTGCAACTAAACAGCCATTCATACTTGATGCACCAGAAAAAGTAATTAATAAAAAGGTTCTTTTAGTTGATGATGTTTATACTACAGGAAGGACACTGTATCATGCGGCAAATCTTTTTAAGCAAGCTGGCTGTAAAGAGATTGGTAGCGTTTCACTAGCACGTTAAATTCTTCTTAAAATGTATTAATAAAATTTGTTAATTAACACAAACTAATCTATAATAAAAATAGGATATGAGAAGAGTGGTCCTTCTGATATCAGATCAAGCAATTGCTTGGCTGAAAGGAGAGAAGTACAATGTTAAAGTTCAATATTCGTGGTGAAAATGTCGAAGTTACTGAGTCAATTCGTGATTACGTTGTAAAGCGAATCAGCAAGCTTCAAAAGTTCTTTGAAGATAGTGTTGAAGCTACCGCCCACGTGAACTTAAAAGTTTATCCAAACCGGACGTATAAGGTTGAAGTAACAATTCCACTTCCATACCTAACGTTGCGGGCAGAAGAGACTTCTAATGATATGTATGGAAGTATTGACTTAGTTACTGATAAGCTTGAACGGCAAATCCGGAAGTACAAGACGAAGGTTAACCGTAAGTCACGTGAAAAGGGCTTAAAGAACCTTGAATTCATCCCATCTGATAATGATGGAACAGATGGACAAGATGATGAATTAAAGATTGTACGGACGAAGCAAGTTTCATTAAAGCCAATGGATCCTGAAGAAGCTGTCCTTCAAATGGATATGCTTGGACACAATTTCTTTATCTTCCAAGATGCTGAAACTAATGGTACAAGCATTGTTTACCGTCGTAATGATGGTCGTTATGGCTTGATTGAAGCTGAATAGTCAATGCCAATATGAAGAGCGCGGATGAGAAATCATTGGCGCTTTTTGTATCTTATAACTTATAGCCACCTTGTAATATCCATACTAATAATTTTTATTTATACTATGAACGTGGTAAAATATTATGGTTAGAGTAAAAAACATAATTGGCTTGAGTAGTACTTTTTTATTGATTTTGGACTTAAGCCAGAAAGTAGGAAGGACGCTTTTATGGCCAATATTCTAAAAAAATGGATTGAAAGCGATCGTCGTGAATTACGGCGAATTAACAAAATAGCAAATAAAGTCGAGAGTTATGCTAAACAAATGTCTGAACTAACTGATGAACAGCTTCAGGCAAAAACTGATGAATTTCGGGAACGTTATAAAAAGGGTGAATCCTTGGATCATATGTTGCCAGAAGCATTCGCAGTTTCTCGTGAAGGTGCTAAGCGGGTCTTAGGACTATATCCATTCCATGTCCAGATCATGGGGGGGATTGTTCTCCACGAAGGTAATATTGCAGAAATGCGAACTGGTGAAGGTAAGACATTAACTGCTACAATGCCGGTTTATCTTAATGCGATTTCTGGAAAAGGTGTTCATGTTATTACTGTTAATGAATACTTATCAAAGCGTGATGCTACCGAAATGGGACAGCTTTATAATTGGCTTGGATGTTCCGTTGGTATTAACAACTCAGAGATGAGCCCTGACCAAAAACGAGAAGCATACAAAGCTGATATCATGTATTCTACTAATAGTGAAATTGGGTTTGATTACCTTCGTGATAACATGGCTGTTTACAAAGAAGACCAAGTCCAACGTGGTTTAAACTATGCTTTAGTTGATGAAGTGGATTCAATTTTAATTGATGAAGCGCGGACACCATTAATCATTTCAGGTCCAGGAACGGGCACTTCTAAGTTGTACAAGCAAACTGATCGGTTTGTTAAGCAATTAAAGAAAGATGTTGATTATAAGATTGATCTTGAATCGAAGACAGTTTCATTAACTGATGAAGGAATTAAAAAAGCTGAAAAATACTTCAACTTAAAGAACCTATATGATCCAGAAAATACTGCGCTGACCCACCACTTGGATCAAGCGTTGCGTGCTAACTACATCATGCTTTTGGATAAAGATTATGTGGTTCAAGATGGTGAAGTATTAATTGTTGATTCCTTTACTGGACGTGTAATGGAAGGTCGACGTTTCTCTGATGGTCTTCACCAAGCTATTGAAGCCAAAGAAGGCGTAGAGATTCAAGAAGAAAACAAGACAATGGCTAACATTACATACCAGAACTTATTTCGGATGTATAACAAACTGGCGGGGATGACTGGTACTGCTAAAACTGAACAAGAAGAATTTCGTGAAATTTACAACATGGAAACTATTACTATCCCAACTAACCGTCCAGTTCAGCGAAAAGATGAGCCCGATTTGCTTTACCCAACGTTACAAAGTAAGTTTGCAGCTGTTGTCGATCGGATTAAAAAACTTCATGCTAAAGGGCAACCAATCCTAGTTGGGACAGTCGCCGTTGAAACCTCTGAATACTTATCCCAACTGCTTGATAAAGAGAATATTCCGCATGTTGTCTTAAACGCTAAGAATCACGCTAAGGAAGCGGAAATTGTTAAAAATGCCGGTCAAAAGGGTGCAGTAACTATCTCTACCAACATGGCGGGACGGGGAACAGATATTAAGTTAGGCCCTGGCGTTCGTGAAATTGGCGGACTAGCAGTTATTGGTACTGAACGACATGAATCACGGCGGATTGATAATCAGCTTCGTGGACGTTCTGGACGACAGGGTGATCCGGGATTATCACAATTCTACCTATCGCTTGAAGATGATTTAATGAAGCGATTTGGTGGAGATCGGATCAAAGCCTTCTTGGAGCGGATGAAAGTTAATGATGAAGATGCTGTCATTAAAAGTCGTTTCTTGACTCACCAGGTTGAATCAGCACAAAAGCGAGTTGAAGGTAACAACTACGATTCACGGAAGAATGTTCTTCAATATGATGATGTTATGCGTGAACAGCGTGAAATCATTTATAAAGAGCGACAACAAATTATCACTGAAGATAAGTCGCTGAAGTGGGTTCTTATGCCAATGTTTAGACGGACAATCCAGCGTGAAGTTGATCAACATACTCTTGGTGACAAGAAGGATTGGGATTTACAAGGAATTGTTGACTTTGCAGAAGAAGTCTTAATCAAGCCTGATACCATCACAGTTAAGGATCTAGAAGGTAAATCACCTCAAGAAATGGTAGATTACTTGATGACATTTGCCCAGGGAGTTTATAAGGAAAAGCAAAAACAACTTTATGATCCAGCACAAATGCTTGAATTTGAAAAGGTTGTTATTTTGCGGGTGGTTGACTCACACTGGACTGATCACATTGATATCATGGACCAATTCCGGCAGTCAGTTGGTTTACGTGGATATGGACAATTAAATCCATTGGTTGAATACCAAACTGCTGGTTATCACATGTTTGAACAAATGATTGCTGATATTGAGTATGAAACTACTCGACTCTTCATGAAGTCAGAAATTCGGCAAAATGTAACACGTTAATTGTTAATTACTACTAGGTACGGCAGTAAGGTAACCCATGGCGGTACCGCTGCCGTATTGTTGTATAACGGAGGTTCGATTGTGGAATTAAATGAAGCAAAAAAACAAGTAGAATCAATGCAAAAAGAAGTTACGCACTTCGGGAGGTCTCTTTGACTTAGATGCACTAGATGAGCGCATTGCAGAAATTGAACAAGAGATGGCTCAACCAGACTTTTGGAATGATAATGAGCAGGCACAGAAGGTCATTGCGGAAAATAATATTTTAAAAGAAAAACGGGATACTTTTGTGAATTTACGTGATCAGATTAGCGATCTTGAAACGTCGCTTGAATTGCTCGCGGTTGAACCGGACGATGATTTACAAAAAGATTTCGAAGCATCATTTACAAATACACAAAAGGCTTTAGAACAGTATCGCTTAACGCAACTTCTTGATGGGGAGTATGACGCTAAGAATGCTATCTTAGAAATTCATCCGGGAGCAGGTGGTACTGAAGCCCAAGATTGGGGTGAAATGCTTCTGCGGATGTATATTCGTTGGGGTGAACAGCATGGTTTCTCCGTTGAAACAGCGAGTTATGAAGCCGGTGATGAAGCGGGTATCAAGAGTGTTACGCTGCTAATTAAAGGGCATAATGCGTTTGGTTATCTTCGTAGTGAAAAGGGAGTCCATCGGCTTGTTCGTATTTCCCCATTTGATGCGGCTGGTCGGCGTCATACATCATTTGCTTCGGTTGACGTAATGCCGGAGTTGGATGATAGTGTTGAGGTTGATATTGATCCATCAGATTTACGAGTTGATACTTTCCGGTCTAGTGGTGCTGGTGGTCAACATATTAATAAAACAGAATCTGCTGTTCGGATTACGCATATTCCAACCGGGATTGTAACCTCTTCTCAAGCTGAACGATCCCAACTTCAAAACCGAGTTACTGCAATGAATATGTTAAAATCAAAGTTGTATGAACTAGAAGAAGAAAAGAAAGCTAAAAAGCGGGCAGAAATTGAGGGCGAACAACTTGATATCGGTTGGGGTTCTCAAATTCGTTCATATGTTTTTCATCCATACACTCTAGTCAAAGATAATCGAACAGGTTATGAAACCCATAATGGACAAGCTGTAATGGACGGGGACCTTGATCCATTTATTGATGCTTTCCTACAGTGGAAACTTAGTCAAAAGAATCCTCAATAAGTTATTTAGTTTGGAAGGAAGTGAGTAAAGTGCGCGAAAGTCAACATAAAAGATTAACTCGCTCAGGATCAGATCGAATGATAGCTGGTGTATTTGGTGGAATTGGCCAGTACTTTAAGATTCAGCCAAATATTTTACGTACTTTATATGTCTTACTGACTATTTTTACCGGTTTTGTTCCAGGCATTATTATCTATATTATTTTGATAATAATAATGCCTGCTGATCCGCAAAATCCCGATTTACTAGGATTTTTAAAGTCTTTCAGTGAATCACAAAAAACATCTCAACAGCCTCACCAACGTTCTCGGCGGACTTTAACGAATGTCGAGGAAAAAGACATTAAAAGAAATGGAAGATCATGATGGAATTTTGGAAAAGAGTATTGATTGATACAATCCTTTTTATTGCCCTTGCTGGTTTATTTGCCGGAACAGGGATGTTTTATATTACAAGTGCTTGGATTGCACCATTGGCAAGCTTTGTTTTAGCAATTTTGAACGTTGCTATTAAGCCAATTTTAGTAATTTTATCGTTGCCGATTAATATTTTGACCCTGGGCCTTTTTAGTGTTGTAATTAATGGAATTATGCTACAACTAACATCGATGCTTGTCGGGTCGGCAAACTTTCATTTTTCGTCATTTGGTTCTGCAATGTTGATTGCGATTATTATGGCAATTTTCAATGCAGTTATTACAAGTCACGAGGATAGATTGTAAAGGAGTGGAGAAAATGCCAAACAATGTAACGGTGCAAGAATTAGTTGATAAGGTCCGGTTGAAAGTCTTACAAGGAGAAGATTACCTCCAACGTAAGATAACAACTAGTGACATTTCACGGCCAGCACTTGAATTTGCGGGATATTTTAAGCATTACCCCGCAGCACGGATTCAGCTGTTAGGAATCACCGAAACCTCATTTGCTAAAGACTTAACTCATGAGCAACGTGAGGAGTACATGACAAAAATGTGTATGCCACAAACACCATGTTTTGTTATCTCAACTAATCTGCCAATTCCTAAGGAGCTAAAGAAGGCGGCGGAAGATGCAAAAATTCCAATCTTAGGAACGCATTTAACCTCTTCCCAAATATTAAGTAACATGACTTCTTACTTGCTTGAACGTTTGGCACCACGAAAATCTCTCCACGGTGTATTAGTTGATATCAGTGGGGTCGGAGTACTCATTACTGGTGATTCGGGAGTGGGTAAGAGTGAGACCGCGTTGGAACTTGTTCGTCGTGGGCACCGACTGATTGCTGATGATCGGGTAGAAGTTTACGCTCGTGACGAACAGACCTTGGTAGGGACTGCTCCGCAAATTTTAAAACACTTAATGGAAATTCGTGGGATTGGGATTATTGATGTCTCTACGCTTTATGGAACAGGAGCAATTATGCCTTCTGATCAAATCAGTTTAATTGTACATCTTGAAACGTGGACTCCAGATGTACAGTTTGATCGTCTTGGTGATCGTGGAGATACTCAAATAATTCAAGGCGTTATTGTGCCTAAAGTTTCTGTCCCGGTTAAAACTGGTCGTAATTTAGCGATTATTATTGAATCAGCTGCAATGAATTATCGGGCCGAGACAATGGGCTATGATGCGACTGAAACATTTGATCGAAACCTTAACCAGTTGATTAAGCAGAATTCAGAACGTGATAGTAAAAATAACAAGGGGTCGGCAAACTAGATGATTAATCCAGGAATAAAAGCCGCTTTAAACCCAATTGCTTTCCAAGCTGGTCCATTTACTATTCACTGGTATGGCGTCATTATTGCTAGCGGGGTAGTTTTGGCTCTCTTGTTAGCCGTTCGCGAAGGAAAGCGAGAAGGAATTTCTGAAGATGATTTTTATGATTATCTTTTATGGGCGCTCCCAATTGCGATAATTTGCGCACGAATTTACTATGTAGTATTTCAGTGGAGCTATTATTCTCAGCATCCAAGTGAGATTATTGCTATCTGGGATGGTGGAATTGCGATATATGGAGCGATTTTAGGAGGCTTTATTGTTTTACTTGTCTTTTGCCATTACCGTCATTTATCTAGTTGGCTGATGATGGACATCATTGCCCCAACCCTTATTATGGCTCAAGGAATTGGCCGGTGGGGTAACTTTATGAATCAAGAGGCATTTGGTGATATTACGACACGGGCGCATTTAATGGCTCAGCATATTCCAAATTGGATAATAAACCAAATGTATATTGGTGGTCACTATCGAATTCCAACGTTCTTATATGAGTCACTATGGGATTTAACTGGCTTTGCATTACTAATGTTACTTCGTCATCGCAAACATTTATTTCGTCGTGGTGAAATTTTCTTAACCTATGTAATGTGGTATGCATTTGGACGTTTCTTTATTGAAGGTATGCGGACTGATAGTTTAATGCTCGGAAATATTCGCATTTCACAGTTACTTTCTGTAGTGTTTTTTGTTAGTGCATTAGTAATACTAATAGTTCAACGTCATAAAAACATTCCGTGGTATGATAACGGAATAAGCAAAAATTAATTGAATTGGATAAGGAGAAAGAATTATGGCAGAAAAAATTGCTGTTTTAGGTGCTGGTTCATGGGGCAGTGTTTTAGCAAACATGCTTACAGAAAATGGTCACGATGTTACATTATGGTCTCGTAATGAGGAACAAGTTAAGCAATTAAATACTGAACATACAAATCCTCGCTATATGAAAGATTTTGTTTATTCTACTAAATTAACAGCAACAACAGACATGAAAAAATCTGTTAAGGGTGCCAGCGTGATACTGATTGTGATTCCAACAAAGGGTCTTCGTGAGGTTGCTAAGAAATTAAACACAATTTTGACTGAATTACACCAAAAACCGTTAATTATTCACGCAACAAAAGGCCTAGAACAAAATACATATAAGCGGCCATCAGAAATGCTTAGTGAAGATATTTCTCCTGAAAATCGTCAGGCAATTGTTGTTTTATCAGGTCCGAGTCATGCTGAAGATGTGGCAATTAAAGATATGACAGCTGTAACTGCAGCTTGTGAGGACCTAACTAGTGCTAAAAAGGCGCAGAAGTTATTTAGTAATTCTTATTTCCGTGTTTATACTAACGACGATGTAATTGGTGCGGAATTTGGAGCAGCCTTAAAGAATATTATTGCAATTGGTGCTGGAGCTATCCAAGGCCTTGGCTACCATGATAATGCACGAGCAGCTTTGATTACTCGTGGGCTTGCAGAAATTCGTCGGCTGGGGGTTGCTTTTGGTGCTAACCCAATGACTTTTATTGGGCTTTCTGGTGTTGGTGACCTTGTTGTTACTGCTACCAGTAAAAATTCTCGAAATTGGCGTGCTGGCTATCAATTGGGACAAGGAAAAAAGCTTCAAGATGTAATTGATAATATGGGAATGGTTATCGAGGGGGTCTATACCACTAAGGCCGCTTATGAATTAAGTCGTAAACGGCAAGTACAGATGCCAATTACCGAAGCTCTTTACCGTGTTTTGTATGAAGGTGAAGATATCAAAACTGCAATTTCTCAGTTAATGGACCGAGATCTTACTTCAGAAAACGAATAAATATGGTAAAATACTAGAGGATGGATATTGAGAGAAATTGAAACATGGAAAGGGTTTTACAAGTATGAAACGTGTTAGAAAAGCCATTATTCCTGCTGCTGGTTTAGGAACTCGTTTTCTTCCTGCAACAAAGGCATTGGCAAAGGAAATGTTACCAATTGTTGATAAGCCAACAATTCAATTTATTGTTGAAGAAGCGCGCAAATCAGGAATTGAAGATATTGTTGTTGTTGATGGAAAGAATAAGCGGTCTATTGAAGACCACTTTGACTCTAATCCAGAGCTGGAAGATAATCTTCGTTCAAAGCACAAGGACGAGATGTTAAAGATGGTTGAAGAAACAACTGATGTTAATATTTACTTCATTCGTCAATCTCACCCACGTGGTTTAGGGGACGCTGTTTTAACTGCTCGTGATTTTATCGGGGATGAACCGTTTGTTGTTATGCTTGGGGATGACCTTAATAACATTAACAACAAGAATGAAGCTTTAACGAAGCAATTAATTGAAAGTTATAACCAAACTGGCGCATCTACTCTTGCAGTTATGCGGGTTCCACATGAAGATACTGCAAAGTATGGTGTAATTAACCCTAGCAAGGAAGTTACGCCAGGACTTTATAACGTAACTAGCTTCGTTGAAAAACCAGCTCCTAAAGACGCACCAAGTGATTTAGCAATTATTGGTCGGTATGTCTTTACTCCAGAAATCTTTGATGTATTAGCAAAGACTAAGCCAGGTAAGGGCGGCGAAATTCAATTAACTGATGCAATTGATACTTTGAACCAAACTCAACGGGTATTCGCTCGTGAATACAAGGGTGACCGTTACGATGTTGGTAATAAGTTCGGCTGGGTTAAGACAAACATTGAATATGGTTTGGAACACCCACAAGTTAAAGAAGAATTGCGTGAATACATTAAGGAATTAGGCGCAAAGCTTGCTGCTGAAGATAAGCAAAATAATTCTAAGAAGTAAGACTAGCATTGGCCTTTAAAAAATAAACCTTCAAGATTCGTTATAGGGATCTTGAAGGTTTATTTTTTACATATCTTCAACAACTACATATTCCATATCAAGTGGGCCGTGAACACCAACAATTAACACCATTTCAATATCACCAGAATTGGATGGGCCGGTAATAAAGTTGATGTTTGATGTTTGTAAACTACCATCCTGAATTGCCTTTTGATAATAATCCATTGCTTGCCGTGAACGTGGTAAAATTTTGCTTTTTGGCACAATAGCTAGGTAATGAGTTGGAAGAAAATGAAACATCCGTCCTTGTTGTGGGTAGGTCGCAACTGTTACGGTCCCTGACTCAGCTAATAGAAAGTCCGCAAAGCCAATTGCTCCATCACTGTTATTTGCATTTACAATGTTTTGCCGCCCAAATTCAGGTTCCCAATAGTAAATAGGATCTACTCGTAAATTATCTTGCCATTTCCCCAATGAATAATCTTGCCATTTTTCTTCATCAAAGGAGGGAAGCATTAAACTTTTAATCTCCTTTTCTTGGATAAAATCATTAAGAGTGTGGCCAAGATCGGCTGATTTAACAACATGGAAATCAACATGAACTTCTTCGCTATTTTTGCGTGCAAGTTCAAGAAGTTCATCTTGGCTTTTTCCAGCAAGGGTAGTTTCTGGAAGATTATTAACGGGGACAAATGGATCTTCACCAAGCGTATGGCGAGGACGATTGGCAGCCTTTGCAATTCGATTTAAGAAGTCTTCTTGATTTTTAGCGGTGTTTGCTTCTTGTAAGTAATCAGTCATTTTCTTGCTCCTCCTCTTCTTCGTAATGACGATACCAATGCCGGAAGTTTTGGTGGTACTTTGGTGGAACAGCAAGATCACGAACATCTACCCAGCCATGAGCTAATTTAGGAGCAATTGCGGGAAGGTGGTTAATTTTACCATCTGGATAAAGGTTCTTAATGTCTTCAGGAGTTGTCTTCTTGCCAAATGGCTCAAGAGCAATATGAGCAAATCGCATTGCATCATTAAAAAGCGTAGGGGAGCTCGTACCTTTACCAACTGCCTTCAAAAGAGCATTCGAAGGACTGTGATCTAAATGAAGTTCATCCATTTCTACATAACGATGATGACGGATTAACTCATGAAGGGGAATTTTAACAGGACAAGTTTCCGTGCAAGCAGCACATAAACTACATGCATATGGCAATTCCTTGAATTCTTGATAACCGCCTAAAATCGGCGAAAGAACTTCACCCATTGGTCCAGGATAAATCGATCCATATCCCTTTCCACCGACTTGCCGGTAAACGGGGCAAACGTTTAAGCAAGAACCACAACGAATACATTGCAGCATTGGTTCAAAGTCAGTGTTAAGCATCTTAGAACGACCATTATCGACTATTACAACATAGAAGTCATCTGGTCCATCTGCTTCATCCGCTTCTTTACCTTTTGAGAAAGTACAGTAACTAGTTAGTTTTTGACCAACTGCACTTCGACATAAAACATTGTCAAGGACTTCTGCTTCTTTCAAACTTGGCACAATTCGTTCCATCCCCATGACTACAACCTGGGTTTTAGGAATGGCCATACTAATATCGGCATTTCCTTCGTTGGTAACAAGGTTAATCATTCCATTATCAGCAATCGCAAAGTTACAGCCAGTAATGCCAAAGTCTGCTTGCATAAAGTAATTACGGAGATAGTGACGGACAAACCTAGCCATATGTTCAGGATCATTGTCACCGTCATAGCCAAGCTTTTCAAATACTTTTTGAATTTGATTGCGGTTTTTATGCAGCGTGGGGAAAACAATATGTGTTGGTTCATCCCAATTATCTTCTTGCAAAATAAATTCAGCTAAATCTGTTTCCATTAATGAAAGTCCGGGGATTGTGAGTAATTCTTTATCCAATCCAATTTCAGTAGTCACCATTGACTTAGATTTAACAACATGATGAACGTTTTTCTTGATTGCCAATTGTTTGATAAAGGCACTTGCTTCGTTACCATCCTTGGCAAAGAAAACATGACCACCATTTTTTTGAACATTATCGCTGAATTCTTCAAGGTAATCCGGGAGATGCTTAATGACGTGTTGACGAATTTCAGCAGAAAGATCACGCCAGCCTTCCCAGTGTCCTAATTGACGCCGTGCTTCAGTTCGTTTTTGAAATTGAGCGTCTTGTGCTTTAGCAACCGATGCCCGCATAAATTTATCGGCTTCTGCGTCTTTAATTCGTTCAGTAAAAGGCTTATCGCTTGTGGCTATTCCCATCTAAAACACCCCGTTTCCGTTTGCTGGTACCATTACATGATCCGTATCTTTGACATAAGTGATTCGGCTAGTATCAACGTTATGATTAAGGACCTCAGCAATGTGCATAATTGTAATATGAGAGCCATCACGGCGACGGTTAATTCGTCCACCAATATTCATTAAACATGTTTGCTCGCAAGCAATAAGAATATGTGCTTTCGTCTTCAAAACATTATTTGCTTTATCATCAACCATCGCTTCAGAGAGAAGGGGTTCTTTAGCAGAGAATGTTCCACCAAAGCCACAACATAATTGAATGTTATGAAGGGGAATAAGCTCAAGTCCTTTAACATGTTCAAGTAGAACGATGGGGGCTGTCCGTTCACCAAGAAGACGGGTCATGTGGCAAGAGCGGTGAAAGGTTGCTGTATCATCTAGTTCTGCACCACAATCAAGAATACCGAGAACCCGGTAAATAAATTGCGTTAGTTCAAAAGATTTATCATAAAGGATTTGCGCTTTCTTCGAATACTCTGGATCATCTTTGAAAATGTTCTTGTATTCATGAAGCATGGCAACACATGATCCAGAAGGCCCAACAATATAATCGGCGTCAATACTTAAAAGGGCATCGAGTTGATTTTTAAATGTAGTAATTGTTTCACGATCATAACCGCTATTATAAGTTGGTTGTCCGCAGCAAATTTGTTTATCGGGGAAAAATGTTTCGCAGCCAAAACGTTGGAGAAGTTCAACCGTTGCCTTTCCGACATCTGGATAAAGCAGATCAACAATACAAGTAGAAAAAATACAGACTTTCATACATGCGTGCATTAATTGGATGCACTTCGCCTCCTTAAAAATCGAAAAAATATAATTGCTTATCATAATAAGTATAACTCAAATATGATAATATTAGAGTTGAAAACGATTTAATTATTTGAAACTAATATATAAAATCATAATATTGATTATAGTTCGACAAGAATATTACTATTAAAAAGTAAGCAAAATGATAGACAAAAAGATCCAAAGTCTGTATGATATGGATAGTAAAAAAATTGTTCGAGGAGGAAGAGAGAAATGGCTGAAAATAAGCAATATGATGTTGTAATCATCGGTGCTGGGCCAGGTGGAATGACCGCAGCGATGTATGCATCACGAGCAAACCTATCTGTCTTGATGCTTGATCGTGGAATTTACGGCGGAAACTTGAATAATACTGCTGAAATTGAAAATTACACAGGATTCAAGAGTGTGAAGGGTCCTGAACTTGCCCAACAAATGTATGAAGGTGCAACTCAGTTTGGCGCAGAATATGCTTATGGAACAGTAACTAAAGTAGAACTTGATGGTGACTTAAAGAAGATCACTACTGACATGGATGAAACATATACTGCAAAGGCGGTTGTTATCGCTACTGGCTCTGATCAGCGCCACCTCAATGTTCCAGGAGAAGAAGAATTTGGTGGCCGTGGTGTTTCATACTGTGCGGTTTGTGATGGAGCCTTCTTTAAGGGAAAGCATTTAATCGTTGTTGGCGGTGGTGATGCAGCTGTTGAAGAGGGAGTTTACTTAACGCAATTAGCCTCCAAAGTAACAGTGCTTGTTCGTCGTGATGAGCTCCGGGCTGAACCAATTATTCAAGCAGAAGCGATGAATAATGACAAGATTGAGTTTGTTTATAACACTAGTGTGACTGAAATTGTTGGGGATGATATTAAAGTAACAGGTGTTAAAACTCATAATAATAAGACTGGTGAAGATGGTGAAATGGCTGCAGATGGTGTCTTCATTTATGTTGGTAATTTCCCAATGACCGCTGCTTTTAAGAATTTAGATATTCTTGATGATCAAGGCTGGGTAAAGACTGATGAGCGAATGCGGACAGCAGTACCAGGTATTTTTGCCATTGGGGACGTTCGTGAAACACCATTACGACAGGTTGCAACAGCTGTTGGTGATGGAGCGATTGCTGGCCAGCAAGTTTATCAATACATTAAATCGATGGATTAATAAAAAGGTGTTAGAGAAAAGCTCTAGCATCTTTTTTTATTTAGTGGTATAGTTTTGATTAAAATTTAGTTAGAAAAGGAGGGCGATTACCATTGGAAAATGATGAAAAAATAAAACTATTACAGAAGTTAATTCAGATTGATACAGTAAATGGTAACGAAAAGGACGAAGCAAGTTATATTAAAAGGACCTTAGAAGATCATCATATTTCCTGTGAATTAGTTCCTTTTGCACCCAACCGCACCAATTTAATTGCGGAGATTGGTGATGAAAAGGGGCCGGTACTCGCTCTTTCTGGACACTTAGATACGGTAGCTGCAGGTGATTTCCAAAAATGGACATATCCACCATTTGCTGGCCAATTAGTAGACGGTAAAATCTATGGTCGGGGAGCAGTTGATATGAAGTCGGGATTGGCAGCCATGGTGGGTGCTTTAATTGAGCTTAAAGAAGCAGGTTTGCCAAAACATGGAAAGGTTCGCTTGATTGCCACTGTTGATGAAGAAGTTGGTGGTCAAGGTTCTCTTGAAATGACTGATAAAGGGTACGTTCATGATGTTGATGTGATGGTAATTGGGGAAGCAACTACTGGCCAAATTGAATATGCTCACTGTGGCTCTTTTGATTATATTGTTGAGTCTTATGGAAAATTGGCTCATAGTTCGCAACCAGAATTGGGAATTAATGCTGTTACAAATCTAGTGAAATTTATCAATAAAGAATCACGGGCGTTTGACGATGCAGCAGTAAGTCCCACCCTAGGAAAATTAATTCATAGTGTGACTGTCTTTCATGGTGGAGAGCAGTTAAATTCAATTCCTGATTACGCATATTTGAAGGGGAATGTTCGCACGATTCCAGAATGTGATAATCGGGAAACAGGAAAAAGACTACAATCAATCATTGATGAGTTAAACAAGGAGACAGGGGTTGAATTAAAACTAAAGATAGTTGCTAGTTTTATGCCAGTGGTTACAAATAAGCAAGATCGCTTCATTGCACTTGCTCAAACGGCAATTAAAAAGGTTAGCGGCAGGCAACCGGATGTAGTGATTTCTCATGGGGCAACGGATGCATCCCGCTATGTTTTAGACAATCACAATTTTCCAATAATTGAATACGGACCAGGGATTGAAAAGTTATCACACCAAATTGATGAACGTATTGCGCTTGATGATTATTTAACGGCTCAGCAAGCTTACGTTGAAATTGCTAAACAATATTTGAATAATACTAAAGACGATGAACAGGCTAGTAGTTAAGCATGACCGTACAGAGACTCCAGCTGGTGGAAAAGGAGCTTTTATGCTAATGAATCACACCTGGGAGTAAAGATTTTTTGACTGAAAGAAGAATCCGGGAGTCACCCGTTATCACAAAGAGTTTCGTCGCAAATGACTGAACTTAATGAGGCAGTTGCTGTGAGGTAGCTGTGAAAAAAGGTGGCACCACGCATACTAAATACGTCCTTTGAAGATTTATTCTTCAGAGGGCGTTTTTTTGATAAAGGAGAAGATACGTATGAAGAAAAAGATAATTAATTTCGGATTAGTTTTAATATTGCTTTTACCTTTAATTGTTTTTGC
Organism: uncultured Lactobacillus sp.; assembly: GCA_946487795.1. Lineage (GTDB taxonomy): Bacteria > Bacillota > Bacilli > Lactobacillales > Lactobacillaceae > Limosilactobacillus > Limosilactobacillus kinnaridis. Next base: position 19,507 of record CAMLUN010000005.1, read on the forward strand.
AAGTGGCTTTAAGATTCAAAATGAGAATTACCGGGCAAACCACACAGATACGTGGGAAAGAATAAAGAAGCGGGGAACATTACTTATCGGGGTTGATGATACCTTTGTTCCGATGGATTTTCGAAAAAGGAACGGTCAATTAGTTGGTTATGATGTTGATTTATCTCGCGCAGTTGCGAAAGTTTTAGGATTAAAAGCTGATTTTCAGTCAATTGATTGGTCAATGAAGGAAACCGAATTAAAAAATGGCACAATTGATTGTATTTGGAACGGTTATACAGCTACTCCTTCTCGACAAAAACGAATTGCATTTAGCAGAGTTTATGAGCTATCTGGCCAATCATTGGTGGTACGAAAAGATAGTAAAATTAAAAATTTCGCGGATATGAAAGGAAAGACGTTGGGAATTCAAGAAAGCTCAACTGCTCAAACTGATTTTGACAAATATCCCCAAGTATTGAAGAAACTAGTTAAAGGACAGAAGCCAATTCTTTATCAAGATAACTCGAGTGCTTTCATGGATCTGCAAGCAGGCCGCACACAAGGAGTACTTGCCGGGACTGTCTATGCCGGCTATTATGCGACCCACATTGCAAATAATAATAATTATAAATTGATTTCAGCATCTGCTTATCCTGCAGACCGGGTTGCGATTGGAATGAGGAAGGGGGACCGGACGCTTATTAATAAAATTAACTATGCTCTTGGGGTTCTTCAAAAAGATGGTACCTTACGACGGATTAATAAAAAATGGCTAGGAATTAATAGTAATTATCTGGGACCGGTTGCTGAATTTCAAAAATCCAACAATAATCGTTAATGATTTGTTAAAATTTTATATAACAAGGACTAAGGAGGTTTTTTAATGGGTGCAATCAAATGTAATGATACATTAGCGGTGTCAATTCATCGGATTCGTAATTCAGATTTAAACGAACACGGGACAGTATACGGGGGACGAATCTTGGAATTAATTGATGGTCAAGCCTCGGTAGCAGCAATGCGAGTAGCTCGAACAACAGTTGCAACAGTATCAATGGATGAGATCCAATTTCTGCGACCATTTGACCTTCAAGATTCAATGTGTATGGAGGCATACGTTACCGGCTTTGGGAAGCGATCAATTGAAGTATTTACAAAAGTAATTGGCGAGCACTTGATGACCGGTGAACGTTTCCTCGGCTTTTATTGTTTTATGACTTTTGTAATTCTTGATCCTGAAAAACAAACGGCATTTAATAAATTAATTCCGGAAACTGAAGAGCAAAAGACGTTAATGGCAACATATTCTCAACGTGTTAAGCAACGGCAAATCCAGCGACAAAAACAGCAAGAATTTCTGCCTCATATTTCAATTTCCAAGCCGTGGTAAAACTTTAGTAAATTTTTAAGTAAAAAGCGACAGATAGCATTTTATGCGGTATACTAAAAAGCAGAGTATGACATAAAGGAGACATTATTGTGAGCTGGAAAGATACTTATAAGGTTTGGCAAGAACGAACAGATCTTGAACCAGACTTAAAGCAAGAATTAGCTGCAATGAGCGACGATAAAGAAATTGAAGATGCCTTTTACGGTCCATTATCTTTCGGAACTGCAGGAATGCGGGGACTAATGGGACCAGGAATTAACCGGATGAATGTTTACACTGTCCGTCAAGCAACTGAAGGTTTGGCAACTTTAATGGATTCATTGGGTGATGATATTAAAAAACGAGGAGTCGCTATTGGTTACGATTCTCGGCACAACTCCCGTAAATTTGCTCATGATGCTGCTCGTGTATTAGGTGCTCATGGGATTAAGGTTTACATCTATGATAATTTACGCCCAACGCCTGAATTGTCATTTGCAGTTCGTCACATGGGAACTTATGCGGGAATCATGATTACCGCTAGTCATAACCCTAAGGAATACAATGGTTACAAGATTTACGGTGAAGATGGTGGACAGATGCCACCTAAAGAATCTGACATGATGACAGGTTACATCCGTAAGATTGATGATATTTTTGACATTGCTTTAGCTGATGAACAAGAAATGCTTGACAATGGTTTGGAAACAATCATGGGTGAAGATGTTGATGCTGCATACCTTGCTAATGCTAAGGGTGTAACTGTTAATCCTGAATTAGCCAAGGAATACGGTAAAGATATGAAATTTGTCTTTACCCCATTATGTGGAACTGGCCGAATGCTTGGTGAACGGGCATTGCGTCAAGCTGGTTTTACAAATTATGAAATGGAACCAACTGAAGCACAACCAAATGGTGATTTCCCTGGTTTGGAACATCCTAATCCAGAATTCCCAGAAGCATTTGTTCGTTCCATTGCCCTTGGTAAAAAAGTTGATGCAGATGTGTTGATCGCCACGGACCCTGATGCTGACCGGCTTGGATGTGCAGTTCGTCAACCAGATGGTGAATATCAATTGCTAACTGGTAATCAAATTGCTTCTATCATGCTTGCCTACATTCTTGAAGCGCATAAACAAGCGGGAACCTTACCAAAGAATGCTGCTGCGGTAAAATCAATTGTTTCTACTAACTTCGCTGCTAAGATCGCAGAAAGTTACGGCGTTGAGATGATCAATGTTTTAACTGGTTTCAAGTGGATCGCTGACCAAATTCATCAATATGAGACTGGCAAAGCTGATCATACCTTTATGTTTGGTTTTGAAGAAAGTTATGGTTACCTTATTAAGCCATTTGTTCGTGACAAGGATGCTATCCAATCCTTAACTTTACTTGCTGAGGTTGCCGCTTATTACCGTAGTCGTAACATGACCCTTTACGATGGCTTACAAGAATTGTTTAAGAAGTACGGCTACTTCCGCGAAAAGACAATTGCTAATACTTATGCTGGTGTTGATGGCCCAGCTAAGATTAAGGCTTTAATGAAGAAGTTCAGAGAAGAAGCCCCAACTCATTTTGCCGGTCATCAAGTAGTAGTTACTGAAGACTTCGCTAATGGGACTAAAACTACAGCTGATGGCGAAGTAAGTGAATTAGGTATCCCAGAATCAAATGTATTGCGTTACATTCTTGATGATGATACTTGGATTGCTATTCGTCCATCGGGAACTGAACCAAAGCTTAAGTTCTACATTGGTACAAGTGCTGATACCTTAGATAAGGCAAATGAAAAATTAGCTGATTTCGAAAAGGCTTTACAAGAGTTTGCTGAATAATAATAACTGAGAGACTGTTGAAAAAACTTTGCTTTTTTCAACAGTCTCTGTTTTTATATACGATATTGGGGATGTCACTAAGATTAAATTTTTCCTCACCTTTCTTGAAATTTCGCCAAAAAATTGTATGATTGTACAAATTAATTATTTTTTGGGAGGACTTCATCGTGGGAATGCATGAATATCTGAAAAGTTTAAGCGACCTCGAAATGATTAACCGCGCTCCAGGATATTTTAAATTTGAGGAACACAATGTGGCTGCCCATTCATTTAAGGTAACGCAAGCAGCACAAATGCTTGGTGATATTGAAGAACAAGCCGGAAATGAAATTGATTGGCGTTCTTTATATGAAAAAGCTCTTAATCATGACTATACAGAACGCTTTATTGGTGACATCAAAACACCGGTAAAGTATGCTACCCCTGAATTGCGCTCAATGCTGGCGCGGGTTGATAAATCATTAACAGAAAACTTTATTCAATCTGAAATTCCGGCTGAGTTCCGGGCAGCTTATGAACGACGATTTGCGGAAGGGAAAGATGATACTTTAGAAGGTAAAATCCTCGCGGTTGCTGATAAGATTGATCTTATGTATGAATCATTTGGTGAGATCCAAAAAGGTAATCCTGAACCAGTTTATATGGATATTTATAAGTCGAGCTTGACGGCAATTATGGATTTTCGTGATATGGCTAGTGTCCAGTATTTCCTTAAGAAGATTTTGCCAGAATTATTAAAAGATAATGCAGATGGTAATGCGAAAAACCAATTAGCAATTATTACTACGCAAATTATTCAACAATAATTTATGCTTTTAGGCTTCCTTTTATCAAATAGTTGATTTTTGCAAGCGCTTTCTTATAATAGAAGTAGAAGGTAAAAATTAACAAAGTAAAGGGAGGCGGCAAGGATGACACCAAGTTTATTTGCAGGAACATTTGCAATTTTAGTATTGTGGCTAATCGTTGATATTATCTGGGAATTGAGTCGACCAAGAGACATTGTAATGCGGCGCCTCTGTGCTTGGCTTAATCTTATTGCGATTATTGGTGGTTTTTCTGTATTTTATGGAGTAACCCATTTTGATAATGCTAATCTTGTTCCGTGGTTTATTTGTTTGAATTGGATTAATGTTGTTGCCGCGGGCTTACAATTTTACTTTGGTTACTTTCGGCATAATTAAATGATAAATAAAATATTTTAAGAAGTGAGTGAAAATGGGCCTGTTTGGAGAGATTGTTTTCTACTCACTTTTTTACTGTAAATTTATAGACGAATACATGTTTGGGTGATAAACTAATAACAGTAAATAATAAATAGTTAGTGATAAGTGGGATGCGGTAATTTATGAAGTTGCGATTCCACTTTATTTTATTTAACTGCGACGTAAGGGAGGAATTTCTTTTGATTTACCGGCAACCAGATAAAAAATTTGAACTAGTGTCAGAGTACAAACCAACCGGCGATCAGCCCCAAGCAATTAATCAATTGACAAAGGGGATTGAAGATGGTGAAAAAGCTCAAATCTTATTAGGAGCAACAGGAACAGGAAAAACATTTACAATCTCAAATGTGATTGCCAATGTTAATAAGCCAACTTTGATTCTTTCCCATAATAAAACTTTAGCTGGACAGCTCTATGGTGAAATGAAAAAATTCTTCCCTCACAATGCGGTTGAATATTTTGTTTCCTACTATGACTACTATCAACCGGAAGCATATGTTCCATCTAGTGATACTTATATTGAAAAAGATGCGTCAATTAATGATGAGATTGATAAGCTGCGGCACTCTGCCACCACTTCCTTACTGGAACGAAATGATGTAATTGTCGTTGCCTCTGTTTCTAGTATTTTTGGATTAGGGGATCCTCGAGAATACCAAAATAGTGTTCTTTCTTTGCGCGTTGGTCAAGAAATTGAACGTGATCGATTGTTGACTGAACTGGTTAATATTCAATTTGATCGCAATGATATTGATTTTCAACGGGGGCGTTTCCGCGTTCGTGGCGATGTAGTTGAAATCTTTCCGGCGTCGCGTGATGAACGAGCATTGCGAATTGAATTCTTTGGGGATGAGATTGATCGGATTCGTGAAGTTGATGCGCTGACAGGCGAAGTGATTGGTGACCGGGACCATGTTTCTATCTTCCCGGCTACTCACTTTATGACTAATGAAGAAGTCATGGATCGGGCATTGCCACAAATTGAAGCTGATATGAAGAAACAAGTAAAGAAGTTTACTGATGAGGGAAAGCTTCTTGAAGCAGAGCGAATTCAACAACGGACAACTTATGATATTGAAATGATGCGTGAGATGGGCTATACCAATGGAATTGAGAATTATTCGCGTTACATGGATGGTCGAAAGTCCGGCGAACCTCCCTATACCTTATTAGATTTCTTCCCTAAAGATTTCTTATTAGTTGTTGATGAATCCCACCAAACCATGCCGCAAGTACGGGGAATGTATAACGGGGACCGAGCGCGGAAACAAATGTTAATTGATTATGGGTTCCGCTTACCAAGTGCTCTTGACAATCGACCATTAAAACTACCAGAATTTGAACAACATGTTAATCAAGTTGTATATATGTCTGCAACCCCAGGCCCATATGAAATGGAACAGACAGACCACGTTGCTCAGCAAATTATTCGACCGACTGGGTTACTTGACCCAACAGTTGAGGTTCGCCCGGTAATGGGACAGATTGACGACCTAGTTGGTGAAATTAACAAACGTATTGAGAAAAATGAACGTGTTTTTGTTACGACCCTGACGAAAAAGATGTCCGAAGACCTTACTGATTATCTAAAAGATATGGGGTTAAAGGTCAAATACCTTCATAGTGATATTAAGACTCTTGAACGAACGCAAATCATTCGTGATCTCCGTCTTGGTAAATTTGATGTTCTTGTTGGAATTAACCTCTTGCGGGAAGGGCTAGACGTTCCAGAAGTATCCTTGGTCGCCATTCTTGATGCCGATAAGGAAGGCTTTTTACGTAATGAACGTTCACTTATTCAGACGATTGGTCGCGCGGCCCGGAATGAGAATGGGGCAGTAATTATGTATGCTGATACCGTGACTGACTCGATGCAAAAGGCAATGGATGAAACAAAGCGGCGACGGACGATTCAGATGAAATACAATGAAGAACATCACATTAAGCCGCATACAATCATCAAGCCAATTCAAGAAGCAATTACTGTTACTAAGAAAGCAACGGATGAAGCTGAAGCAGATAACAGTGCTGAATTTACTGACAAAGATTTTGCAAAGCTAGATAAAGAGGCCCAAGCAAAGATGCTTGATGAATTAACAGAGCAAATGCGCTCTGCTGCTAAACGCCTTGACTTTGAACAGGCTGCTACGCTTCGTGATACGATAATGGAATTAAAGACAAAAGCAAAAAAATAGAGGAGGGATTATTTCGTGGCAAATGATAAGATCATAATTCATGGGGCACGGGCTCATAACCTAAAAAATATTGATATTACTATTCCGAAAAACAAGTTAGTCGTTGTAACTGGCCTATCGGGTTCTGGAAAGAGTTCTTTAGCTTTTGATACATTATATGCAGAAGGACAACGACGCTACGTGGAAAGTTTATCGGCTTATGCGCGGCAATTTTTAGGCCAGATGGATAAGCCAGATGTAGATTCGATTGACGGGTTATCTCCAGCAATTTCAATTGACCAAAAAACAACATCCCATAATCCGCGTTCAACGGTCGGAACCGTGACTGAAATTAACGATTTTCTCCGCTTACTATGGGCACGGGTTGGTACACCAATTTGTCCGAACGATAATATTCCAATTACTAGTCAGTCACCAGAACAAATGGTGGATCGGGTACTAGAATTGCCTGAACGGACACGTCTGCAAATTCTTTCGCCGGTTGTTCGTGATAAAAAGGGAACACAAAAGAAAGTCTTTGAAACAATTAAGCGTGAGGGATTTGTCCGAGTTCAAGTGGATGGCGAAACTTATGACCTTGATTCAGTCCCTGAATTAGATAAAAATAAAAAACATACGGTTAATGTCGTGATTGATCGAATCATCATCAAAGAGGGAATTAGGTCGCGGTTATTTGACTCCTTTGAATCGGCTCTCCGCTTAAGCGATGGTTATGCAATTGCTGATGTGATTGGTGGAGACCCAATTCCATTTTCTGAACAATATGCCTGTCCCATTTGTGGATTTACAGTTGGTGAATTAGAGCCACGGTTATTCTCCTTTAATGCTCCTACTGGTGCTTGTCCAGAATGTGAAGGGTTAGGATTGAAACTTGAAGTAGATATTGATTTAGTGGTTCCTGACCGAACAAAGACCTTAAAAGAAAGGGCGATTGTTCCCTGGAATCCAATCTCATCGCAATACTATCCCCAAATGTTAGAACAATTCTGCAAGTCGGTTGGCATTGATATGGATACTCCTTTCAATAAGTTGCCTAAAAAGCAACAACAACAGATTTTGTACGGTAATGGTGAAACACCATTTCACTTCCATTATGAGAATGACTTTGGTGGCATTCGGGATGTCGATGTGCTATTTGAAGGTGTTATCAATAATATTAGCCGACGATACCGAGAGACCAACTCAGATTTTACAAGGGAACAAATGAGAAAGTATATGACTGAGCTTCCATGTCCGGTTTGTCATGGTTACCGGCTAAACCAGCGGGCCTTAGCAGTAAAGATTGATGGGCAAAATATCGGTGAAGTTTCCGCTTTATCAATTAGTGATTCCCTTGAATTCTTTAAGAGCATCAAACTTTCTGCACAAAAAAATGAAATTGCTAAGCCGATTTTAAAAGAAATCATTGATCGATTAACCTTTATGAAAAATGTTGGTGTTGAATATCTAACTTTAAGTCGCTCAGCACGAACTCTTTCGGGGGGAGAAGCTCAGCGAATTCGATTAGCAACCCAAATTGGTTCTAATTTATCAGGAGTAATGTATGTCCTTGATGAGCCGTCAATTGGACTTCATCAACGAGATAATGACCGTTTGATTGAGTCGTTAAAGGCTATGCGTGACCTTGGTAATACACTTGTTGTTGTAGAACATGATGAAGATACAATGCGCGCGGCCGATTACATTGTTGATATTGGCCCTGGAGCTGGTGAAAATGGAGGCCAAGTGATGGCAGCCGGAACTCCTAAGCAAATTATGCGATCACGGAAATCCTTAACTGGCCAATACTTATCAGGGAAAAAATTTATTCCAGTACCTCAAGAGCGTCGAGGAGGTAACGGTAAGAAAATTACTATTACAGGAGCAGCGGAAAATAACTTAAAGGATATTACAGTTGATTTTCCACTTGGTGAGTTTATTTGCGTAACGGGGGTTTCTGGTTCAGGGAAGTCAACCCTTGTTAATATGATTCTCAAAAGGGTCTTGGCACAAAAATTAAATAATAATTCAGCAAAGCCTGGCAAGTACAAGTCGATTAGCGGGGTCGAAAATATTGAGAAAGTTATCAATATTGATCAATCGCCAATTGGTCGTACTCCACGAAGTAACCCTGCAACTTATACGGGAGTCTTTGATGACATCCGTGAATTATTTGCCCAAACCAACCAAGCTAAAATGCGTGGTTATACTAAGGGGCGTTTTAGCTTTAATGTTAAGGGTGGGCGTTGTGAAGCCTGCCGCGGGGACGGAATTATTAAAATTGAAATGAACTTCTTGCCAGATGTTTATGTGCCATGTGAAGTTTGTCATGGAACACGTTATAATTCTGAAACACTTGAAGTTGAATACAAGGGCAAGAATATTGCTGAGGTCCTTAATATGACTGTTTCGGAAGCTCTTGAATTCTTTAGTGCGATTCCAAAAATTAAGCGCAAATTGCAAACTATTGAAGACGTTGGGCTGGGTTATGTTCACCTTGGTCAACCAGCAACTACCCTTTCAGGTGGAGAAGCTCAACGAATGAAATTAGCAGCTGAACTTCACCGGCAGTCTCACGGTAAGAGTTTCTATATTTTAGATGAGCCAACTACTGGATTGCACATGGATGATATCAAGCGCTTATTAGCTGTCCTGCAGCGGTTAGTCGATATGGGAAATACTGTTTTAGTGATTGAACATGATTTAGATGTTGTGAAATCAGCGGACTGGTTAATTGACCTTGGCCCTGAAGGAGGAGCTGGTGGAGGTAATGTTGTCGCTACCGGAACACCAGAGCAAGTAGCAGAAGTAAAGGGAAGCTACACTGGTAAATATTTAAAAGAGATGCTCGAACGTGATCAAAAATGGGCAGAAGAACGAGAAGCCAAGCAAAAAAAGTAGTTGCAATCTAATTCTTCTAATGGTATTCTAATAAAAATCAACGTACACGAAACGAGGGAAAAGAAATGTTATTTTTTAATAATCAGAATCAACAGTTTTCTTCCTCCTCAGCCTCTAACTCTATTAAGGCTGAGTGATTTTGGTGTACCCAATCAATAGGTTTATACAGACTCGGGTTCTCTATTAATCATTTGGCGTGACCAAATTGCATTAATAGGTGATATCCCGGGTTTTTATTTTGCCTAATATTAAGAATGGAGGAATGATGATGAATCAACAGCCAACAGATGAACTAAAAAGGTCGCTTGGATTCTGGTCCGCTATTTCGATTGTTATTGGGACAATTATTGGATCGGGAATATTCTTTAAACAAGGATCTGTTCTTGATAGCGCTGGCACATCTACTCTTGCAATTGCAGCCTGGGTATTTGGAGGAATTATTACTTTAACTGGTGGATTAACAGTGGCGGAAATTGGTGCCCAAATGCCATATACCGGGGGACTATATGTCTATATTGAAAACTTATATGGCCGCCTTTTAGGATTTTTAGCCGGGTGGATGCAAGTAATTGTTTATGGGCCAGCAATTATTGCTTCAGTTGCCGGATTTATGAGTATTTTAATGGCAAACTTCTTTGGTTTAGGAACCCAGTGGCGAATACCTTTAGCAGTGATTACAGTGATTGCCATTGGCGTAATGAACCTTTTTGAAAATAAAGTTGGGGCAATTTTTTCGATTATCACGACTGCTGGAAAAATGATTCCAATTGCGGCAATTATTATCTTTGGTTTGTTCTGGGGGCATCAAGATGCTTTTGGTCAAACGGTTACCGAAATTCACCAATCAACTGGTGGGTTTGGGGTAGCAGTTTTAGCAACCTTATTTGGTTATGATGGTTGGATTTTAATCGCAAACCTTGGGGGAGAAATGAAAAATCCCCAAAAATTATTGCCACGAGCTATTATTTTAGGGATTACTGCTGTTCTTATTATTTATACTTTAATTACTGTTGGGATTCTTAAGTTCCTTCCAGTTAACACTATTCATCGGCTAGGTGAAAATGCAACTGCATACTTAGCGGTGAAAGCTTTTGGCGCAATTGGAGGAAAATTGCTGTCAGCCGGAATTATTATTTCGATGATGGGGACTTTGAACGGGAAAATGATTACTTTCCCCCGGATTGTATACGCAATGGCGCGTCGTCATGATTTGCCATTCTCACGCTATCTCGCATATATCACGCCAAAGGGTAAGTCACCAGTAGTCGCAACGATGTTTATTATCATTCTTGCAACGGTTATGATGTTCTTCTTTGACCCTGATCACTTATCAGATTTGTGTGTGTTTACCGTTTATTGTTTCTATCTTTTAGCATTCTTTGGGATCTTCATTTTAAGACATAAGAATAAGGGACCGCGCCCATTCAGCACACCGCTTTACCCCTTAGTGCCAATTATTGCGATTGCTGGTGGAATCTTTGTCCTCGTAAGTGAAGTTATGAATGATCCTGCTGGTGTAATTCTTTTTATTGGAATCGTCATCGTAGGATTACCAATCTTATATATTGTTAAACGAATGGATCAACGACGGATGCATTAATATTTAAGGCTGAGTTTGACTTGGCCTTTTTTGTTGCTTAAATAAGACACACCCGGCTTGATGTGATAAAATAGTTGGGTAGCTGTATGCGAAAAGAGGAACTAGTGATGGTAGATAAAAAATTAAAAGTAGTAATTATTACAGGGATGAGTGGTGCGGGGAAAACCGTTGCCGTTCATAGCTTAGAAGATTTAGGATATTTCGTAATTGATAACATGCTTCCTGGATTGGCAGAACGTTTTGTTGATGTGATAGAAGATTCGAGAGAGTTTGATAAAATCGCCATGGTAATGGATATGCGTTCACGCGGATTTTACGATGAGGTTTTACCAAACTTTGAAAAACTGAAAAAACGGGCTGATTTAGATGTGAAACTACTCTTCTTAGATGCTAATGATGTCACGTTAATTTCACGTTATAAGGAAACAAGACGTTCTCATCCCTTATCTCCACAAGGTCGGATACTTGATGGGGTAGAATTAGAACGAAAGCTTTCAACAGATCTTAAGAGTCAAGCGGATATAGTAATTGACACCACTAATGTGACACCACGAAATCTAAAGTTAAGGCTTAATAAATTATTCGGACATGGTGAAGGTAATGACTTTTATGTTGAAGTAATGTCATTTGGGTTTAAATATGGGTTGCCACTTGATGCGGATATCGTAATGGATGTTCGTTTCCTCCCTAATCCATTCTATATTCCAGAATTAAAGCACTTAACGGGAAATGATCCAGCTGTTCAAAATTATGTTATGCAGAGTCCGCTGGCTAAGGAATTTTACCAGCATTTACGGTCGCTCTTAGAGATTGCTCTTCCGGGTTACATTAAGGAGGGAAAGAGCAGCCTGACCATTGCAATTGGGTGTACGGGTGGTCAACACCGGTCCGTAACTATTGCTAACAAATTATCTGCTGATTTAAAAGAAAAGGGATATAAAGTAAATACTTACCATCGCGATATTGAGAAGGCAAAGTAAAGAGGAGTTTTAATTATGTTGCATAAACCAAAGATTGTAGTGATTGGCGGAGGAACTGGTCTACCGGTTGTCCTTCGTGGATTGCGCGATCAAAATGTTGATGTTACGGCAGTCGTAACAGTAGCTGATGATGGTGGTTCTTCAGGAATTTTACGAAACTATATTAACGTGGTTCCACCTGGTGATATTAGAAACGGTTTAGTTGCGTTATCAGAATTACCTGATCTCGAACTTGATATTTTTCAATATCGTTTTAAGAGTAGTGACCAGTTCTTTGCCGGGCATGCGATTGGTAATTTAATTATTTCTGCTTTGTCTGAAATGAAGGGTGGTATTTTTACCGCTGTTCAAGAGTTATCAGAAATGATGAAGATTAATGGACATATTTATCCTGTTGCTAATGAGCCGTTGACCTTAAATGCTGAATTTACAGACGGTACAAAGTTAAGTGGTGAATCGGAAATAACGGCTGCCCATAAGCAAATTAAACGGGTCTGGGTAACACCTTCTAAGGATAATGATGGGCATCCTGCTCGTCCTGTGTCAGAGGTTATAACAGCAATAAAGAACGCAGATCAAATTGTCCTTGGCCCTGGAAGCTTATTTACTAGCATCCTGCCAAACTTGATGATTTCTGAAGTAGGGCAAGCTGTTTACGAAAGTAAGGCTGAAGTTGTCTATATTTGCAATATTATGACGCAAAAAGGTGAAACGGATAACTTTACAGATGCTGATCATGTTCGGGTATTAAACCATCACCTTGGGAAGAATTTTATTAATACGGTCTTAGTCAATATTCAACCTGTTCCAGAAAATTATCTTGATTTTCAGGAATGGAATGAAATTTCTCAACCAGTTAAGCATGATTTCCAAGGACTACGAGCACAGCATTGTCGTGTAATTAGTTCAAATTTTCTGCGGCTAAAAGACAATGGTGCCTTCCATGATCGCGATAAAGTTGTAGCAGAATTAATGAATCGACTTCACCAAGTTCACGAGTAGTTAGGAGACTGATGCTAGATGTCATATGCAAGCGAAGTAAAGAAAGAATTAACGGGAATTACTGTTCATCGGGATAATGCAAAGGCAGAATTGATGGCCCTTATTCGGATGAACGGGTCGATTGGCATTGCTGACCACCAGTTAGTTTTGAATGTTCAGACTGAAAACCCGGCAATTGCGCGACGAATCTATTCACTTTTAAAACAATTTTACGGGGTAGAAAGTGAAATCGTGGTTCGTCGTAAAATGAAATTAAAAAAGAATAACCAATATATAGTTCGCTTACGCTATCATGCACAACATGTCTTAGATGATCTTGGTATTTTACAAAATTATCAAATTAAAGAACAAGTACCTGTAGAATTACTTAAGGATGAATGGATGGTCCGTTCATATCTAAGAGGTGCGTTTTTAGCGGGGGGATCAGTGAATAATCCTGAAACTTCTCGCTACCACTTGGAGATATACTCCCTTTATGAAGAACATAATGAGATCATTGCTCAGATGATGAACAAGTTTGGTTTGAATGCTCAAACAACCGCTCGCCGTAGTGGTTTTATCGTTTACTTGAAAGAAGCCGAAAAAATTGCGGATTTTATGTCATTAATTGGTGCAACTAATTCAATGCTTCAATTTGAGAATGTTCGAATTGTACGAGATATGCGGAATTCAGTTAACCGATTAGTAAATTGTGAAAATGCTAACCTGAATAAGATTGCGAATGCGTCAACGCACCAAATCGAAAATATTGAATTTATTGATTCACGAGTAGGTCTTAACAGCTTACCTGATAAGTTGCGGGAAATTGCAGAAACGCGATTAGCCCATCAAGAGGTTAGTCTAAAAGAATTAGGGGAATTGGTTCCTGGTGGTCCAATTTCCAAGTCGGGTGTTAACCATCGTTTACGTAAATTGAATGCTTATGCTGATGAGTTGCGTGCATCGCAGGTTAAACAATAAAAAACCTTTGAGGGGACTGTGACATAAGTTAAGTTACTTTCATAAAAAGCAAATACGCAGTACAACAACGGCCTCTAATGTCCGGTAAAGCCGAACGTTAGAGGCCTATTGTTGCTTGCGGGGGCTCGAAAACGAAGTCACAAGTGACTTCTGTCTCGCTCCCCTCAAAGGTTTTATTTTATCTTCTTTAAGTGAAATTTATTTCTTATTTATACTTTCGCTAATTAGTGCTAATTCAGCTGCTGCGCATTCTTGATCTAATTCGTTCCAGTTAGCGGTAACGTTAAAAACGTTTAATTTATTTACTGACATTATAACATCCTCCTTGACCTTATACCTTTATTCTTTTTCATCTACATTTTGTATCATACTACAATTGGTCTAAAAAGTTAACTGTTATAATATCAGTATTTGAAGAATGTTTTTATAGATCGGTATAGTTAGATTGCTGAAATTACTAATGTAATAGCAAAGTTAATCGTTTATCAAAGTTAGATAAATTGTTAAATTTTGGAAATGGCATTCACGGGATAGTTGTTTTGGATTAAGGGAGACTTGCTTTTTAAAACAATGACCGGTATAATTGGAACGTTAATTAATTTACGTTTAATATTAAAGGAGGCAAAGTAACATGCGTAAAGCACACCCATACGGCGTACAAGGCCGTCGCCCAATCGCTTCAAAGTACAAGCGAGCATTAAAAGAAAAGAAGATCGAAGCTATTCGTAAGTGGGCTAAGGAAAAGCCAGCTGAAGAAAAGTAATTCAGTCTATAAGAGCTATGCAATTCAGTGCATAGCTTTTATTTTTTAATAAAAAGAAAAAACGAAAGCATCAATTAATAAGATTCCTCTTTTAAAAATAACGTTTTAATGTTTTATACACTAATGCGATATTTTATATGTTAAAATATAAGTAAGCGCCTACATAAAGTGTCATTTATAAAAGAGGTGACAGTATGCTTGAGTTTTTAAAACCAGCTCCAGTGGCGAAGAAAAAGGTTCCTGCTGATAAGGTTGAAAGTTCGTATCATTGGCATCAGTTAGGAGTATTGCTTGCAATTTGTATCGGTTACATTGGCTATTATATTATTCGTTTAATTTTCATAACCGAACAAAATGAAATTATGAAGCAGTATGGTTTTACCACGGCTGATATCGGAATGGTACTTTCGTGTTTTGGGATTGGTTATGGGATTTCAAAATTATTTATGGGAGCATTAAGTGATAAAAGCAATACTAACCGTTATTTAGCAACTGGATTGGTTATTTCTGCACTGCTTAACTTTGACTTAGGCTCTACCCATAGCCTATATATGATGATGTTTCTAATGTTAATTATGTCGATTGCTCAAGGGATGGGGGCAGCTGCATGCCAGCGTTCTGTTCAATTATGGTGAGGAAAGAAACACCGGGGAGCGATTTACTCGATTTGGTCTTCCGCACATAACGCTGGAGTCTTTGCTTGTGTTGCCGTTGTACAATTAGCAACGTTCATGTTTTCAGGTTCCATTTCTGCTGCCTTTTATACATCTTTAGTGGTTTCGCTGATTATTATGGCCTTTGTATTATTAGTAGGTGCTGATCGGCCGGTGAGTGTTGGGCTGCCAAGTATTTCTGAATATACCGGAGATGAAGTTGTTTTAGAAAACGGAACTGAGTCTGATTCTGAAGAGACGAGTCTGACTTTACCGCAAATTTTTGTTAAATATATTTTGACGAATAAAGTTGTGTGGGCCATTACTCTAACATCAATGTCCTTGTATTTGGTTCGTTACGGGATGATGAGCTGGATTCCAAGCTATCTTGTAGAATCAAAAGGCTTTACGACTAACTTTGCAAAGTGGTTAGTGGGTATTTTTGAACTTGCGGCGGTTCCAGGAGTAATTATTATGGGAGCAATTTCCGATGCATTAAAGGGACGTCGAGCTATTGTTTGTATTTTATGTGTAATTGGTTTATTTATTTGTTTGACAACGTATTTCTTTAGTACCAGTCACATTTTGATCGTAAGTGTTCTTTTTATTATGGGAACTTTAATTTGCGTCCCATTAACATTAGTTGGATTAATGGTTAATGAAGCAGTTCCTAAATTTGCAGTAGGTTCATCAACTGGATTTATAGGCTATTTTTGGTGAAACGTTAGCAACTGCTTTAATTGGTATTTTGGTAGCTAAATATGGCTGGCTTGCAAGTAATATGGTTTTATATACTGCTTCAGCGTTAGTATTTATCTTATTAGTTTATATTTTTATTGCTGAGCGTCGAGCTGAAAAGATAGTCGATGCTGATAAAAAAGATTAAATTTTCGCTAAAACAGGGCTTTGAAGAATTTTTAGCCTTGTTTTTTGATTTAATTAAATGGTCAAGAATATTTTGCAAAAAAATATTAAATAATAGTTAAAACATTTGACCTTTTTTGACCAATCGAGTATAGTATTATTATCCGTTAGCATATAAGACTAACGAGTGCTAATTTATTAAGGAGGCCATATTATGAATTTAGTACCTACTGTCATTGAGCAATCATCTCGTGGTGAACGTGCTTATGACATCTACTCACGGCTTCTGAAGGACCGTATCATTATGCTCTCTGGTCCAATTGAAGACGAAATGGCAAATTCAATTGTTGCGCAACTTTTATTCCTTGATGCGCAAGATTCAACTAAAGATATTTATTTATACATTAATTCACCTGGTGGAGTTGTTACCTCAGGAATGGCAATTTATGACACCATGAACTTTATTAAGGCTGATGTTCAAACTATTGTAATCGGAATGGCTGCTTCGATGGCCAGTGTATTAGTATCATCTGGTGCTAAGGGTAAGCGTTTTGGATTACCACACTCACAAGTTTTGATTCATCAACCATCTGGTGGAGCTCAAGGTCAACAGACTGAAATCGAAATTGCTGCTACTGAAATTTTGAAGACACGGAAGATGCTTAACGGAATCCTTGCTAAGAATTCTGGTCAACCTATCGAGAAGATCCAGGCTGATACTGAACGTGATCATTACTTGACAGCACAAGAAGCAGTAGATTACGGCTTACTTGATGGTGTAATGGAAAATAATTCAAAATTAAAGTAAAGTGATAATTAAAAAGATCTCCAATTATTCGATTAATTTCGAATGACGGAGATCTTTTTTATTATCAAAAACGTGCGTGGAAATTAACAGCCTTGTGGCGACTGTAATATCTTAAAAATGAAAAAAGGCTGTCGAAAAATTCAACAGCCTTATAAAAATGCGCCCCCCGAGAGTCGAACTCGGATCTCGAGAACCGGAATCTCACGTGCGATCCATTACACTAAGGGCGCGTCAACAAATATTATACTATCTTAAATAAGAATGAATTGCAAGCATTATTTGAAAATTTTAATTAAAATAACGCTTACATCAGAAAAATGTTGTGATTGAATAGACAATTTTTTTGAAGATGGTATCATAAGTATCGTAGGAGTTGTATTATTGCTTAGACCTTACCACTGCGTCACTTACAATGGTTGAGAGTTGCGATGCTGATGTAATGTGATAAACTAAGCAAGTACACTAATTATGTTTTTTCCTAAAGGAGGAATTTGCAGTATGACTGTAAAAATTGGTATTAACGGTTTTGGCCGTATTGGTCGTTTAGCATTTCGTCGGATTCACGAACTTAACACAAATGATATTGAAGTTGTTGCAATCAACGATTTGACTACTCCTTCTATGTTGGCTTACTTACTTAAGTATGACTCAACTCATGGTAAGTTCCCAGGTGAAGTTACATCTACTGATACTGGTATTGTTGTTGATGGTAAGGAATACCCTGTATACGCTGAACGCGATGCTCGTAACATTCCTTGGGTAAAGAACGATGGTGTTGACTTTGTTCTTGAATGTACTGGTTTCTACACTTCTGCTGAAAAGTCACAAGCACACATTGACGCTGGTGCAAAGCGTGTATTGATTTCAGCACCTGCTGGTAACATCCCAACTGTTGTTCCTGGTGTTAACCTTGATACTTTGACTAAGGATGACATTATCGTATCAGCTGGTTCATGTACTACTAGCTGCTTGGCACCAATGGCTAAGGTCTTAAATGACGAATTTGGTGTTAAGGTTGGTACTATGACTACTATCCACGCATTTACTTCTACTCAAGCTATCCTTGATGGTCCTCGTGGTAAGAAGATGCGTAACAACCGTACTGCAAGTGTAAACACTATTCCTCACTCAAGTGGTGCTGCTAAGGCTATTGGTTTAGTTATTCCTGAATTAAACGGTAAGCTTTCAGGTCACGCACAACGTGTTGGTGTTGTTGATGGTTCATTAACTGAACTTGTTTCAATTTTGGACAAGAAGGTTACTGTTGACCAAATCAACGATGCTATGAAGAAGGCTACTAACCCAGCATTCGGTTACACTGAAGATGAAATTGTTTCAACTGATATTATCGGTTCAACATACGGTTCAGTATTCGATCCTTCCCAAACTGAAATTATGGAAGGTGACGATGGTTCACAATTAGTTAAGACTGTTGCTTGGTACGACAACGAATACGGTTTCACTAGCAACATGATCCGGACTTTACTTCACTTTGCTACTCTTTAATTTGAAGTAAAATTAAACTAATCTGATTAAGGTGGGAGGAGGACTACTCCGCCCGCCTTTTTTTATCAAGAGAAGAGGAGACATAATACAATGGCTAAATTAACTGTTGAAGACCTTCCTTTAGAAGGCAAGAAAGTATTAATGCGTGTTGACTTTAATGTTCCAATTAAAGACGGCGTTGTTGGTGACGACAATCGAATTGTTGCAGCTTTACCAACAATTAAATATGTTATTGACCATGGTGGTCGAGCAATCTTATTCTCACACCTTGGCCGAATTAAAAAAGAAGAAGATAAGCCTGGACTTTCACTTCGCCCAGTTGCAGAACGTCTTTCTAACTTACTAAACAAGCCAGTAACATTTGTTCCAGTTACTGAAGGTAAGCAATTAGAAGATGCTATCGACAATATGAAGAATGGTGATGTTTTACTTGTCCAAAACACCCGTTACGAAGACGTTAAGGATGGCGAATATGCAAAGCGTGAATCTGGTAATGATCCTGAATTAGGTAAGTACTGGGCTTCTCTTGGTGATGTATTTGTAAATGATGCTTTTGGTACAGCTCACCGTAAGCACGCTTCTAATGTTGGTATTGCTACTAACATGTCAGGCAAAGCAGCAGCTGGTTACTTGATGGAAAAGGAAATCAAGTTCTTAGGTGATGCAGTAGATAATCCTGAACGTCCATTTGTTGCCATTCTTGGTGGTGCAAAGGTTTCTGATAAGATTGGTGTTATTGATAACCTTCTTGACAAGGCAGACAAGATTATTATCGGTGGTGGAATGGCTTATACCTTCTACGCTGCTAAGGGAATCAAGGTTGGTAACTCACTTGTTGAAAAAGACAAGATTGACGTTGCTAAGCAAATCTTAGACAAAGCTGGCGATAAGCTTGTATTGCCAATTGATAATGTAGTAGCTGATAAGTTCAACAATGATGCTGATACAAAGGTTGTTGAAGGTGATATTGACGACGGTTGGATGGCTCTTGATATTGGTCCTAAGTCTGTTGAAGAGTTCAAGAACGTATTAAAAGATGCCAAGACTGTTGTTTGGAATGGACCAATGGGTGTATTTGAAATGCCAAACTTTGCTAAGGGTACGCTTGAAATTGGTAAATTCCTTGGTACATTAACAGATGCTACAACAATTGTTGGTGGAGGAGACTCAACTGCTGCAGTTAAGGAATTGGGTGTTGCTGATAAGCTTACTCACATTTCAACTGGTGGTGGTGCATCATTAACTTACCTTGAAGGTAAAGAATTGCCTGGAATTGCCGCAATTTCTGACAAATAATTAATGTTTAACTACTATTTATAATTCTTATATAAGAGGCTGAGAAAACTTTTGCTTTTCTCAGCCTCTTACCGTATCTTGGTATTAACAATAAAATGGTAGATAGGAGGGTCAAATAATGAGAGTACCGATTATTGCTGGCAATTGGAAAATGCATAAGGATGTACAAGAAGCTATCTCTTTTATCGAAAAAATAAAAAATCAGCTTCCACCTGCCGACCAACTTGAAACAGCAATTGCTGCTCCTACTCTTTGTTTGGTACCAATGGTTAAAGCGGCTAAAGAATCTCCGTTAAAAATAATGGCAGAAAACTGCTATTATAAGAATGAAGGAGCCTATACTGGTGAAACAAGTCCATATGCTTTATACCAAGCAGGAATCCATCATGTAATTTTAGGCCATTCTGAACGCCGAACTTACTTTAATGAAACTGATGAATTAATTAATAAAAAAGTGAAGGCAGCATTAGTAAACGGGTTATGTCCGATTGTTTGTTGTGATGATACTATGCGTCGACGAGTTGCTGGAAAGAAAGTTCATTGGGTGGTGAGCCGAATTCTCGCTGATCTTCATGGATTGACCAATGACGAAATTTGTCATGTTACGGTTGCTTATGAACCTAGTTGGGCGATTGGAACAGGCGAGAGTGCTGATCCAGAACAAGCGGCGGAAGGTTGTTACCTTATTCGCCAGACGATTAGTGATATGTATGGCGATGAAGTTGCAAATAATGTTCGAATTCTCTATGGAGGAAGTGTGACAACATCTAATATCAATGCACTAATGGCAAAAAATGATATTGATGGTGTTTTAGTCGGAGCGGCGAGCTTAAATCCAGAAACATTTTTACAATTAGTTCACCATTAGGCGGTTAAATGCTTGTTTTTAATTGTGTAAAATAATACAATGTTAAGTGGAATTGCTTTCCAAATAAATGACAGAGGAGAGATTCATCAAATGTCACTCATTACAGATATTTATGCACGTGAAGTCCTTGATTCACGTGGTAACCCAACAGTTGAAGCAGAAGTTTACACAGAAGCCGGTGGTGTAGGCCGCGGTATCGTTCCTTCAGGTGCTTCAACTGGCGAACACGAAGCTGTTGAATTACGTGACGGCGACAAGAACCGTTTTGGCGGCAAGGGTGTTTTAAAGGCTGTTTCAAACGTAAACAACATTATTGCTAAGGAAATCGTAGGGATGGAAGTTACTGACCAAATCGCTATCGATAAGGCAATGATTAAGTTAGACGGTACTCCAAACAAGGGTAAGTTAGGTGCTAACGCTATTTTAGCTGTTTCATTAGCTGCTGCTCGGGCTGCTGCTGACGAATTACAAGTACCTCTTTACAACTACCTTGGTGGTTTCAACGCTCATGTATTGCCAACACCAATGATGAACGTTATTAACGGTGGTGCTCACTCAGATAACAAGGTTGACTTCCAAGAATTCATGATTATGCCAGTTGGTGCACCAACTGTACGTGAAGCTATTCGTTGGGGTTCAGAAACTTTCCACGCCTTGAAGAAGGAATTGGAAGCTGCTGGTAAAGTAACCTCTGTTGGTGACGAAGGTGGATTTGCTCCTGACTTTGCTAACAACGAAGAACCATTCGAATACTTAATCAAGGCTATTGAAGATGCTGGTTACAAGCCAGGTAAGGACATTGCCATTGCCTTTGACGTTGCCGCTTCAGAATTAT
The DNA here is from genome assembly GCA_946487795.1 of uncultured Lactobacillus sp. Taxonomy (GTDB): domain Bacteria; phylum Bacillota; class Bacilli; order Lactobacillales; family Lactobacillaceae; genus Limosilactobacillus; species Limosilactobacillus kinnaridis. The sequence goes on from CAMLUN010000005.1 coordinate 41,129, forward strand.
GGAACGACGAAGACAAGAAGTACAAGCTTCGTTGGTCAACTGGTGAAGAATACACCACTGAAGAATGGATTAACTACTTATCCGGTATTATTGAAAAGTACCCAGTAGTATCTGTTGAAGACCCAATTGACGAAAACAACTGGGATGACTGGGTAACTATTACTGATAAGTTAGGCAAGAAGGTTCAACTTGTTGGTGATGACTTCTTTGTAACTAACACTGATTACTTGAAGAAGGGTATCCAAATGGGTGCTGCTAACTCAATCTTAATCAAGCTTAACCAAATTGGTACTTTAACTGAAACTGTTGAAGCTATCGAAATGGCTAAGGAAGCTGGTTACACTGCCATCGTTTCGCACCGTTCTGGTGAAACTGAAGACACTACTATTGCTGACTTGGTTGTTGCTACAAACGCCGGACAAATCAAGACTGGTTCTATGAGCCGGACTGACCGTCTTGCTAAGTACAACCAATTAATGCGGATTGAAGATCAACTTGGTGATGTTGCTCAATACAAGGGTATCCACTCATTCTACAACTTGAGTCAACAAGCTCGTCAAGACATCGAAAATCGTTAATTTTAAGCATTAGTTAAAAAAGAGGCTGGGGGAAATAATCCAGCCTCTTTACTATTTTAAAGTGTAAACTGCCAAAACGAAGTAGCTAGCTGGATTCTGAACGTTGATAAATCAACGTCCAGAATGACCCAATAGTTAGCTTCGCGTCGTAGCCATCCTTGCGGAGGTGGGACTAAAAACTCGCAAGCGAGTTTAGTCCCACTCCCCTTTTCCTACGATTAGTCAAGAAAAATATTTAGAAAAGAAGAGTATACTAAAC